>CAIUWO010000571.1 GCA_903902895.1 Candidatus Hydrogenedentota bacterium
ATCTCTTGAAACCACGCATTGACCGTGCGGCTTTGGCGGGCAAGAGATTGCTTCGCTACGCTCGCAATGACGCCACCCTCCGTCCTTGTGAGGATGGCGCAGCCCGACGCGGCAATCTCTTGAAACCACGCATTGACCGTGCGGCTTTGGCGGGCAAGAGATTGCTTCGCTACGCTCGCAATGACGCCACCCTCCGTCCTTGTGAGGATGGCGCAGCCCGACGCGGCAATCTCCTGAAACCACGCATTGACCGCGCGGCTTTGGCGGGCAAGAGATTGCTTCGCTACGCTCGCAATGACGATCTTTTGTTGGGCCGTGACGGGGCAGTGACCCGGCCCAGGGAGGCGCGCGCATGAGAGCCCTTATTGAACGACTGAGGCAGGGATACCGGACCCACGGTTTTCCCGCAGTGCCGCCGACGCTGCCCGGCCGCTTTCGCGGGCGTCCCGTTGTCGCCGACGGGGCCTGCAAGGCTGGCTGCAAGGACTGTGTCACCGCCTGCCCGGCCGATGCCATCACCGTCAAGGGCCGGCACGCCAGCATTGACATGGGCCGGTGCATCTTCTGCGCCGAATGCGCGACCGTGTGCCCCAAGGGCCTTTTGAGCTTTTCACAGGACCACCAGTTGGCCGCGCGCACGCGCGACGCGCTTGTCGTCACCGCGGGACGGGGGCCGGAGCTGTGCGCGGCGCTGGGGCGCGAGACGCAGCGTCTGTTCAAACGCTCGCTGCGCCTGCGCCAGGTGAGCGCCGGCGGCTGCAACGCCTGCGAGGCCGACATCAACGTGCTGGGCACATTGGTCTTTGACCTGGGCCGCTTTGGCATCCAGTTTGTCGCCTCGCCTCGCCATGCCGACGGCCTGCTGGTCACCGGGCCCGTGACCCAGAACATGCGGCTCGCGCTGCAGAAGACCTACGATGCGACCCCCTCGCCGAAGATTGTCATTGCCGTTGGCGCCTGCGCCGTTTCCGGCGGCCTCTACCGAACCCACCCCGAGGCCGGACAGGGCGCGGACACGCTGCTGCCCGTGGACCTCTACGTGCCCGGATGCCCGCCCCACCCCTACACGATTCTGGACGGCCTGCTCCGCCTGCTCGGGCGGATGCCCGGCTGAGACGAAACGCGTTCCTTTAGGGTGCCGTGAAGTGGAGCGAAGGTCCACGGAACGCACCGTCTTTACTGGGAGCGCCGGCATCCCTGCCGGCTTCTTTGAAAAGAATGGTGCGCACCGCTGCGCCGCGGGCACCCTGCAGAGTCATCGCTTGTCATGTAATCCAATCCCGGCTATAATTAATGCAGAGGAGTCCGGCCCATGACGCAGCGAGCGCTTAACAGCACCCACGATGACCTCGCCGATGCCATCGAGCACGTCGAGGACGGGGAACCCGTGCTTCTCGAGCAGGACGGCAGGCCGCTGGCCGCAATCATTTCCATAACCGACCTCAGGTTCCTCGAAGGCTGCCTTGAAGAGCGGGAGGATCGCATCGACCGCGAGGAGGCCGTCAAGACCCTCGCGGAAATCGCCCGGGAAGGCACCGTTCCCTACGATGCAGTAAAAAGGGAACTCGGCCTTGGCGGTGAGTAGGTGCGACACGCCATAGAGTTCTCCAAACGCGCCGTGCGCGAATTGGGATATCTTCCACAGCCTCTTCGCGATCGTGTCAATGACCGAATTCGCGCCCTCGCCGACGACCCGCGACCATCCGGTTGTCAGCGGTTGGCCGGATTCTATGACCTGTACCGTGTCCGCGTCGGCGACCATCGAATCATATACCAAGTTCGGGACAATGTCCTGATCGTCGTGATTATCCGCCTCGGCCACCGCCGCGATATCTACCGCCACATGGGATGACTGTCCCGGAAGTGTCCTCCGCCCCAGTCGGCGTCTTGGACCGACGGCTCCGCCTGCTCGGGCGGATGCCCGGCTGACAGACCGCGCCACGAGAGGCAGTCCCCGGCGTCCCCTTGCATCCTTCCTGAAAGATCAGGGTGTGCGCGGGCCGTGGGAGGGGGCAAACTCCGGCGCCCCATCGAGGACAAAGACGAAAACACGCTCGCCTGTGACCGTGCTGATGTCGGTGTGGAGACTGACCACTTTTCGGCCGGTGACGGCCTCCAGGGCGGATTCCAGCAGTGAGCGCCCCCGTTCCACAAGCTCGACCCGCATCAGCTTAATCAACTCGCGGCCCTTGGAACTCTCGGCGGTCCTTGCCAGTTGATGCTCGGCCTGCGTCATGACCCCCTTGAGCCGGACCACGACCATGTCGTCTATGAGATAGGTTCTCGTCTCGAGGGGGCCGCGCCCCAGGTACTCCTTCTCGAAGCGGATGAGCGCCTCTCCGATTTCCGCCTCTATCTGGCCTCGTGTTCTCATGTTTCCCTCTTTCAAATCCCGCCCGGTTCACGCCGGGAACGCGTTCTTCAGGATTCTTTTCAGGTTGTCCATACGGTAGGGTTTCTGGAGGAATCCCGCGACATCCCGCCCCGCAAAGCGCTCTGCGACCTCGTGCTCACTGTAACCGCTGGTAATGATGATGGGGGCGGCACAGTTGAGGCGGCGCAGTTCGCGAAACGTCTCCTCGCCGTCCATCCGGGGCATGGTCAGGTCCAGGATGACGCACTGTATCCCGCCGCAGTACTCCCCGTACAGTTCAACGGCCCTTTCCCCGTTCTCCGCGACAAGCACTTCGAAACCGAGCCGCTCCAGCATGTTCCGGCCGACAATGCGGATGGTCGACTCGTCATCCACCAGAAGGACCGTGCCCTTGCCCCGCCACAAAGCGTCCGCAGGCGCCTCCGTCTTTTCTGCCACCGTCGCGGGTGCGGCCAGCGACGGAAACATGACCCGGAACGTGGTTCCCTTTCCGGGTTCGCTTTCGACTCTCAGGGCGCCCCTGTGGTTGCGGACAATGCCCAGCACCGCGGCGAGTCCGAGCCCCCTGCCGGTGAACTTGGTGGAGTAGAAAGGGTCGAAAATGCGTGCCTGGGTGGCCTCGTCCATGCCATGGCCGGTGTCCTGAACCTCCAGATAGACGTACTCTCCCGGCCGCAGGTCCTGCCCCGTGTGCAGGCGCCGCAGAAACTCCCGGTCGCAGCGCATTAACCCGGTGGACACGCGCAGCTCACCGGCTTTGTCTTCAAGCGACTCGGCGGCGTTGATGACCAGGTTCATGACGATCTGCCTGATCTGCGTGGGGTCCCCCTCCATTGCGGGCAGGTTTGCGGCCAGGTCATGGAGCACTTCCGCCTTTTTTGAGACGGAGGCTTCCAGTATGTGCCCAATTTCCATGACGGCGTGATTCAGGTCAAGCGGCTCAAAGGTGACCATGCCCCTGCCTGAATAGGCGAGCATCTGCGTGCACAGGCCGGCGGCCCGCTGCGCAATTTCCAGGACCATCCCGGCCATGGGGCGCAGGGAGGCGTCTTCGGGCAGGTCTGAAAGGATGATTTCGGCGTTGCCCATGATTCCCGCGAGCAGGTTGTTGAAGTCGTGGGCGATACCGCCGGCCAGTATGCCCAGGCTTTCAAGCTTTTGGGACTGCTGCAACTGCGCGTCCAGCCGCGCCCGCTCCTCTTCGGCGTTCCGCCGTTCTGTGATGTCCCGCGCCGCCGCATAAATAAGGCGGCCCTGATACGGCGCGGCCTGCCACTCGATCCAGCGGTAGGAACCGTCGCGGCAGCGGTACCGGTTCACAAAACCGGATATGGACAAACCCCGGGACAGGGTCTCGACGATTGCCCGGGTGGCGGCGAGGTCCTCCGGATGGACAAAATCCAGAAACCTGTGATTCTCCAGTTCCCGGGTGGTGTAACCCAGGGTGGCCTCCCAGGCCGGATTGAGCCGCTTGAAACAGCCGTCCATTCCCGCAATGCACAGCAGGTCGAGCGCGAAGCTGAAGAAGCGGTCCAGTTCCTCCGTTTTTTCGCGCAGCGCCTTCTCCGCGTGCATGCGTTCGAGCAGTTCGCGCTCCGCGCGCCGGTAGGACCTGCCGATGGAGTAGACCGTGAGCGCAAGGAGCATCACGATGTCGGCAAAGACCAGGGTGATGAGCAGCAGTGTCGAGAAGGGCGTGTACGTCACCACGTTCCGGGGCAGCGCGCCCCGCTCCTCCAGCCAGGCGAACCCGGCGCATGCGGCAAGGCTGGCGCCCATCGTCCAAATCCCCGCGCGCCAGCCCAGCAGCAGCCCGGCCACCATGATCGCGACGAGATACTCCGAAATGATGGGGGCGTGCAGGCCGCCGCCGACAAGGGCGAAGACGGTGGTGATGGCCAGTATGGTGATGATGCAGAGCCGGCTCGCCAGAACGGTGCGGCCGAGGCGCGTGAGGATGAGCAGAAAGAAGAACCACAGGGTGTTGACCGCCGCGCTCGCCGCGTGTATGAGGAGCATCTCGATGTTGGCAAGCCCCATGAGCGCGACCAGCACCTCGCAGATGATCGCAAACCAGAGATTGACATAGAGCACGAGCGCCTGCTGGGTCTTGGCCTCGCTTTCAAAAACGGGGGGCTTAAAAACCGCGAGGGCGAAGGGGCGGAGCTTTTCGGTCAGGCCCATGTCAGAACACCTTTGCTGCACACGACACAACGGGCAAGAACAGTGTCAGGCATGGAGCCGGTTTCCATGCATGGTCAGGCTGCCTCATGGTCTGTCACCCCGCACCGGCCCCTTACCGGACAGGGGCATTTTACGCCCCCCCTCCCCGCCAAGCAATCCGGGCGGGGCGCGCTGCGTGCCGGCTTTGCGGCACCTGGACCATTCTGTTGAATTGGCCCGCCGCGTTCGCATCGTCACAGGCCGGCGTTCAGCCCCCTGTCCTTCACGAACATCAAGCGGCATTCCTCGTCTTTTTGCCGGAAGATTTTCGCGCCCGGCGAAAAAGGAAAACGCAGGCCCGGCCTTTTTCAGGAGGCGGGCCTGCGTTTCGTGCTTTCAGAGGATGTGCCGGGCTTGGGTTCGGAAGGTCTGCGTCAGTCGCCGAGTTCCCTGACCCACACATTGCGGAAGATCACCGGGTTGCCATGGTCCTGCAGCTGTATGGGCCCCTTGTCGCCGTGGGCCTCGTAGTTGGAGATGGAGTGCTGCCCGCGCCAGCCGTTGCCGCCGGACATTTCCACATGGTCCTGGACGACCACGCCGTTCTGAATCACGGTAAACGTGGCGCGTTTGGTGACCTTCCCGTCCGGTCCAAAAACGGGCCGGTGAAACACGATGTCGTAGGTCTGCCACTCCCCGGGCTTGCGGCAGGCGTTGACCAGCGGCTTGCTACGGCCGTAGAGCGCGCCGCACTGGCCGTCAGGATAGGTCTTGTTCTCGTAGGAGTCGAGCACCTGCACCTCATAACGGCCCATGAGGAACACGCCGCTGTTGCCGCGGCCCTGGCCCTCGCCCTCGGCGGGGGTCGGGGTGGCAAACTCGACATGGAGCTGGCACGAGCCGAATTCCTTCGTGGACTGGATCATGCCCGAATTCTTGGTGGGGCTCATCACCCCGTCCTTGAGCACCCACTTGGTGGGCTTGCCGTTGGTGTCCGTCCAGTTGGCCAGGTCTTTCCCGTCGAACAGCACCACGGCGTCCGAGGGCGGCTGGCCCGGGGTGTCCGCCGTGCTGGCGGTTCCCGGCGTGATCACGGTCGGCTGGGGCTGTTTTGCCGGGTCCTCCTCGTGCACCAGGATGCCGTCAATGGACATGTAGTCCACGTCCTCCATCCTGCCCTTGTCGTTCTTTTCCTTGACCTTCCATTCCTTGACCACCGGGGTGTCAAACTCGGCGGTGGCCGGCAATGCCAGGCTTAGGACAAATGCGGCGCACAGGGCCGGAATCAGCAGTTTGAAGCTCATGACCGTTTCTCCTTTGAATCAGCGGCGGTGTTGAGTGTTTTGGTCCGGGCGGTCCACTCGATGGCCGTCACGGAATCCCCCCAATTGTAGGCTCCCGCTGTCCGGAGGTCAACAGGCATGTTCCCCCCGTCATTGCCGTTCCATAGCAGAACCCGCCCGCCCATTTCTGGGTGATTTGCCTCTTGGTCGGTGTTGCTCCGGCCCTTTGCCTCTTATTCCCTCCTGCCCTGCATCCCACTTATCGTCCTTCCCGTTCACGGTGTCGACCAGCACGGAAACGCGGTTGCCGCTTGCATTGAACTTCAGCTCCCGGCAGAGGTTGCGAATGAACAGGTACCCGCGCCCACGGCTGGTTCGGGATGCCTCGGGAAAGGTCTCGCCCAGGCACGACAGGTCAAATCCGTCGCCTTCATCCTGCACGACAATCCTGATGACCCCTTCCCGGGCGCGCTCGATGCGGCAATACACGAGGAGGCATTGCTGGTTGTGGTTTCCATGGATGATGGCGTTAAAAAGGAGCTCCCGCAGCACCACGTCAACATCGGTGGCATTGTCCACGCCCCATTCCCGCGCGATTTCATCGAAACGCCTGATGAGAGGCTGAACGAAGAACTGGTTGGAGGCCAGTGTGAAATAGACCGCCTTGCTTTCACGAACCACGGTAAACATTGTGGGCTATCCTGTAGTGCCGACATTCACATAACTTGTGAGCAACCATCATGCCAAACAAGCCGTGAAAGTCACATCCCAATGCGTTGAAAGCGGTTGCAACGAAGAGAGTTCGCTCGAAGGGCAGATCAAGGGGCGCTCACAATAGGACATCAGAACAGCGCGGTCCATGCATATCTTTCTGAAATCGGACACGGGCGGGGGTTGAAAACATGCAGATGCGATGGTGTCCACATAGCCCCGTTCGCGCAATGGGTGCGGCGCAAAATTCCGCTGAGGGGCGCTCGTGGGGTAAACATGGGAAAGCTGCGGGCTGCCCTGGATAAACCTTGTCGACTGATGCCCCCCTTTCTCTGTGTTGATGGCATATTGAGATATGCCTGCCCCCTTATTCATGCGCGTCAAATCATTTCCGCGGTTTGAAGCCGGCCGCCGACGGCTTCCGTGTGCATGTTATCGCCGGAAAACAGCGGCAAGCGTCCCAGGCGGGCCAGCGTTTCCGTAACGCGTTCCGGCCGTTCCCAGTCGGACCAGTGTATTCCCCGCATGGGAAGCAGCAGGCAGTCGCTTGCCGCATGCTGCAGGAGGTCCCTGGAAAAATCCGCCGGCGTGAGATGCTCGTAAAGGCGCGCAAGCACCTCCGGTTCGCACTTCGGGTCAAAGAGCCCCTGACGGATGGCGCGAAGCACCATGAGCAGCGCGTCAAAACTGGACATCATTTCGGGAAGATGTTTTCGTCCGAGCTCCCAAAGCGTTTTTGCGCGTACGGCAAGGACCATTGTGTTCCACAGATATCCCTCGCGCCACAGCAAGCCGGCCTCGGCCGGTCCCGGTTTGTCCCGGAAAGCGGCCACGCTCATTGCGTCCGGCGCCGCCTCGGTTGTGTTCATCGCGCTTTGGCCGGTTGCGGTACCGACCCAGCCATAGTCCGTCTCCGGACTGTCGGGAACCGCCCCGATGAGGAAGATCCGGTCCCGGTGCAGTTCGGAAAGTTCGGCCGCGCGGTTCGCCAACGCGCAGAAGGCGTCTTCCGGATGCACAAAGTGGCCCGCAGGAAAGAGGACCAGGGTCGCCTCGGGGTCATTCAGGAGTGCATAGGTGGCCGCAAGAAACACAGCCGGCACCGTGCCGGCATCCATGGGTTGCTCAATGACCCGGCCGGGCAGGGGGTGTCTCACGGCCTCGGCCAGATGCCTGCGGTGCCCCGGGCCGGTGACGGTCAGCACATTCTGCCGGCGAACGACCGAACAGGCACGGTCCAGCGTGTGCTGAAGCATGGAGCGCGAACCCACAAAGGTGCAGTATTGCGTGGGCCGGTTTTCGCCGAGCCAGTCACTTATCAGGGGCTGCATCCGCCGGTCTTCCCCCCCCGAGAGAACGATTCCCCAACGCTGCCTTGGTTTTGCCGCCGCGCCGGTACCGTCCCAAATGGACCGCGACAGCGCGCCGCCCCCCCAACCATCGCCCGTTGCCCCCGGAAAACTCTGTGACTGCCTCATAACTTCCGTTTCCCTGGTGCCTGTTGCACCCTTGGTTCAACGATCTCAGCGCCTGAGCGCCCCCCCGCCTTCCACCGCAGTTTGCCGCATCTGCCCGCAGTTCTCTGTCTGGTCAACCAGCACCGTTACCCGGTTGCCGCGCCTGTTGAAGTGCAAGCTCCTGCAAATGCTGCGAATCAGGATATAACCGCGCCGGCGGACATTACGTGGGTCAACCGGCATGGTTGTGTTGACGCAGCCGAAGTCAAAACCAGTCCCCTCGTCCTCCACCGTAATCCTGAACGGTCCTTCGGGGGTGCGCTCTATGCGGCAGCTCACATTTCGGGACCGGTCCTGCCGGTTTCCATGGGTGATGGCGTTGGAGAGAAGTTCGCGAAGCACCACGGCCATCCGGCCCGAATCGCCGATGCCCCAGTCCGGGGCCAATTCCTCAAAATAGCGGATCAGAGCATGCACATAGGACGGGTCAGAGGCCATCGCGAAGGCGATGTAATCCCTGTCTCTGATGACGGTAAACATGGGCGTTCTTCCTTGGCTATACACACTGGCATGAAGCAAACCCCGTGCCATACTTTTCGAAACGCATAAGCCCTGTGGCGGTGGGAGTTGCGCCGCATTTTTTGGGCACAGGTCAAATGAAGGGATGTGCCGAAAGGCAACGACCGTTGCGCGCGATCCGTGTAAAGGACTGAAAAGAAACGGATTCTCAAGATGCCGGCGGCATCACAGGCGTGCAGGATTGTACACGTGTTTGAGAGCGTCAACCCTGGGGGGGTGACTGATGAAGGGCCACGCCGGCACATTCTGGAAGCGTTGGGAGATTCCGCCGCGCGCGGTTACTCTTCCTCGTGGTTGAGGCGCTTGTTGAGTGCGGTGCGCGAAATGCCAAGCAGCCGGGCGGCGATGCTCTGATTGTCCTCGGCACGGCGCATGGCCTCCGCGATCAGCATGGCGCTTGATTCCCTGAGCGAGGGCAGGCGGTCAAAGAGGGCGTAGGGACTGGCGCCGCCCCCGCCGGGCAGGGGTTCCCGCGCCGCGTCATCCTGCAGGATGCGCGTCTCAAACACGGCCATGGACATCATTCTGGACGTATGGTGCGCGACAGCGTCGAAGACCATGCTTTCCAGCTCGCGCACATTGCCGGGAAAGGCGTATGTTGCCAGCAGCGCGTACAGTTCCTTGGGCGGGGAGGGTTTCTTTTTGCCCAGCGCCGCTGCGGCCTTCTCCAGGAAATGATCCACCAGAAGGGGAATGTCGTCGAGCCGTTTGCGCAGCGGGGGAATGCAGACATGGTGTGTCTTGAGCCGGTGGTACAGGTCCTTGCGGAACTTGCCGGCCGCCTGGAGCGCGTCAAGGTCCACGTTGGTGGCGCACAGGACGCGCGCGTCGGTGCGCTTGGCGACGTCGGAGCCGAGGGGATAGTATTCGCGCTCCTGCAGGACGCGGAGCAGTTTTACCTGCGACGCGTTGGTCAGGTCGCCGATTTCGTCCAGAAACAGCGTGCCGCCGGCGGCCTGCTCAATCAGTCCCTTTCGGAGCTCACTGGCCCCGGTGTAGGCGCCGCGGAGGTGCCCGAAGAGCGTGTCGGAAAAGACGTTGTCATCGAGGCCCGCGGCGTTTACCGCCACAAAGGGTCCTTTTCTTTCGCTCAGCAGGTGGACGGCCCGGGCGAGCAGTTCCTTGCCAACCCCCGTTTCTCCGGTCACCAGCACGGGCCACTGGCTTCTTGCGATGCCCTCACAGTAACGAAAAAGCACGTGCATGGCGGCGTTGTTTGTGATGATCTCCGAAAAGGCCTCGGGGCACTTCTCCGCGTCCGCCAGCATGCGCTCGCGAAGGGTCTCATTCTCGCGCCGCAGGTCACGCAGCTCTATCGCCCGGCGCACGCCGGAGAAGAGGCGGCTCTTTTCGACCGGTTTGACCATGTAGTCCATCGCGCCCGACCGCATGCACCGCACGGCGGTCTCCACCTCATTGGCCCCGGTCACCACTATCGCCGGCACCTCCGGATAGGCGGACAGCACATCGGCGAGCAGTTCCTCGCCGGACAGGTGCGGCATGGACAGGTCGAGCAGTACGACGCAAATCTCCTGTTTCTCGAGGATTCCCGCCACCTTTCTCGAGTCCTGGCAGGTGAGGATGTTGGTAATCCCCGCGGAAACCAGCATGCGCTCCGTGCTTTGCAGCGCGTGCGCCTCGTCGTCCACCAGAAGCACTGGCAGGTCGGGTGTCACAATACTGCTCATGATTCGCACTCCACGGGTTTTGTCACGACAAGATGGCCGTTTGCGGGCAAAGTCAGCAGCGCCCGGGTTCCACCGCCCTCCCGGGGCGAGAAGCTCAGGGCGCCTCCGTGCTCGTGGGCGATGTTGGAGCAAATCCAAAGCCCCAGGCCCATGCCCTCCGACCCCCGTTTGGTGGTGAAGAACGGCGTGCCCAACTGTTTCAAGTTGTCCTCGGGTATGCCAACCCCCTCGTCGCAGACCTCGATTATGACCGACCCGGAGGAGGTGTCGTGGAAGGTCGCCACACGCACGAACCCGTCGCGGGAGGCCAGCGCCTGGCAGGCGTTCTGAATAAGATTGATGACAACCTGCTCGATGCGCTGAAAATTGCCCAGCACCGGCGGGATATCCGCCGCGCATGCGGCGGAGAAATGGTCCGTGCATTTCTTCACCATGTTGTCCATCAGGATAACCGCCGAGCGCACCACGGCGTTCACGTCAACCGGCGCCATGTCCTCTTTGGGGCTGTGCCGGGCGAAATCGCGCAGTTCGGTCACGATGACCTCGATGCGTTTCGAGTTGGACAGCGCGTTGGCGAACATCTCCGGTATTTTGTCGCGGCATTCGGAATATTCGAAACCGCCAAGCACGAAGTCCCCGAAGTCCTCGTAAAAGCGGTCCAGAATCGGCCGGGTGCTCTGCCAGACTCCGGCCAGCGCGCTCACATTGGACATGATCGAGTGGTTTGGATTGTTGATTTCGTGGGCCACCCCGGCCACCAGAATGCCGAGCGACACCATTTTGTCCGCCTGGACCAACTGCTGCTGACGAATTCGGACCTCCTGTTCGGCGCGGACGCGCTCGGTAATGTCCATGATGGTGCCCAGCATTCGGCGCGCCGCGCCCGCGCCGTCAAGGACCATTTCCGCCTGTGCATGAACATGGCGGACTTCGCCGTTTTGCAGGACTATGCGGTGGTCAAGACTGAAAGGTGTTTTCTCGGCGACCGCGTGGAGCGTGGTTCTCTCTACCAGTTTTCTGTCCCCGGCCGGGACCCAGTCGAGCATTTCCGCGAAGGTCGGGACCTGCCCGCCCGGGTCCAGCCCGAAAATGTGGAACACCTCGTCGGACCAGATGAGGGTGCCTGTGAAAATGTCCCATTCCCAGCCGCCCAGGTGGGCTATCCGTTGGGCCTCCGCCAGGCGTATCTGGCTGTTGCGCAGTGCTTTGGATGTTTTGGCGTGCTCCTCAATCTTGTTTACCAGAGCGACGTTTACCTGAAGCAGTTCGGCGGTCCGGTCCTCCACGCGCTGCTCCAGTTCGTCCCGTGCATGCAGCAGCGCGTCCGCAATCTGTCTGCGCTCCGTGATGTCACGTCCGTAGAGATTGACCTGTCCGGTCTCATGCACGGGGGCAAACAGGACGGAATAGACCCGACCGTCCGCCTCGTACTCGGCCTCACGGACCTTTCCACGGCTTATTGCCCTGGCGACCTCCTTCATTACCAGCGGCGGAACGTGGTCGCCCGCCGCGCATCCCCAGGCATCCAGGAGGTGTTCGGCCGACTCGTTGGCATAGACAAGCCTGCCGTCCCCGGTGGTGCGGAGCACGGGGCTGGGGTCCTCCGCGGGGAAGGATGCCAGCGCTTTGAGGTCCTGCTCGGCGCGTTTTTGGGCTGTCATGTCACGGGCAATTGTGGAGAAATAGGCCACCTGTCCCGCGGCGTCCTTGTGGGCCACAATCACTTGGGAAACAGGAATGTTAAGGCCATCGGCGTCGAGGACGGCGGTTTCACCGCTCCACATGCCTTCCAGCACGGCGGTGGGCAGGGCGATCTCCTGCAAAATCCGGTTGGCCCAGTCGGGATAAATCGCAGGAATGGCGACATCCGCCAAGTCCACCCCCGGCGGAATCCCCAGTATTTTGCGCGCCGCCTGGTTAAGGTACAGCACCTTTTCGGCGGCGTCGGAATAGGACACCATGTCGGGCGTGGCCTCCAGAATGTCGATCAGCCGCAGTCGCTCCTCCTCCAACTGCTCGCGGGCGGCCATGTCCTCCTGCAGATGGCGGCAGGCGATTTCCAGTTCGCCGGTTCGCTGCCGCACAAGTTCCTCGAGCTGTTCGCGGTAACGGACCAGTTCGGCCTCGGCGCGTTTCCGCTGGGTGATGTCGCGGGCGGCGGTGAACATGCCCCTGATCTCTCCCGAGGGGTCCCGGTACACCGCGGCATTGTAGAGAACATCCGTCGTGGCTCCCCACCTGTGGCGGACCGTCAGCGGGTAATCCATCAGGACCCCCTCCGCCAGCACCTGCTCGTAGATCTCGGCCACCTTGTCGGGCTCCGTGACGTGTTCCAGAAGCCTGCTGCCGACCAATTCCCCGCGGGGGACGCCCGTCATGCGCTCCATCGCCTCGTTTACATCCAGGATCTCGCCCTGCAGGCCGACGGTCACCAGAGGGTCGAGGCTGGCCTCAATCAGGCTTCGGGCATACTCGGACGCCTTCCGCAGCTCATCCTCCATCCGCTTGCGTTCGGTGATGTCATGCGCAATTTCGGAGGCGCCAACCAGGCGTCCCGCCGCATCAAATATGGGGGAGATGGTGAGGGACACATCGACCCGCGATCCGTCGCCGCGCAGCCGCACGGTTTCAAAATGCTCTACGCTCTCCCCCCGCTTAATCCCGTCCAGAATCTCCTGTGTCTCCTCCGGACGGTCGGGCGGCGTGAGAAACGCGACGTGCCGGCCGACAACGTCCTGTTCCGCGTACCCCAGCAGGCGTTCCGCGCCCTTGTTCCAGGTCAGAATAATGCCGTCCGGCGTCTTGCTCAGAATCGCCTCGTCCGAGGATGAGACGATGGAGGCAAGGCGGAAGGCGACATCCCTTGCGCGCTGCTTGGCCTCCACCTCCCGCTGCAGCGCCTTGTTCAGGGCGCTCAGTTCGGCGGTCCGCTCCTCCACGCGCCGTTCCAACTGCTCGTGGGACAGACGCAGCACCTCCTGCGCCCGCATGCGCTCGGTCACGTCGGCGGCAATGCCCACCAGATGCTCCAGCCTGCCGTCCCGGTCAAAGGCCGCGAGCGCCGTTTCCTCCAGGCAGACAACGGTTCCGTCCGGGCGCGTGATCCGGTAGGATACGGTATAGGTTTCGTTGCCGGGGGCAAGCGCCCGGATTGCCGACAAGAGGGCGCTCCGGTCATCCGGGGGCATCCGGTTGAAATACTCCCTCCCCGTGTCAACAAGCGCCGCGTTTCCGGAAAGGCCGAGTATCTCCGCACACTCTTCGGCGCGAAGCAGTTGGTCTCCTTCCGCCCACCACTCAAAAGTGAAACTTCTTCCCAGGCGCATGGCCTGCCGCAATCCCTCCTCGCGCTTTCTCAGTTTCTCCCCCGCCTGTCTTCGGTCCGTAACATCCATGAAAACGACCGCGAACTGCATGGGCGCCGGACGGTAGGAGAAGACCTCGAACCAGCGCCCAAGTGTCACCGAATAATTCTCGAAACGCACCGGTTCGCCCGCAAGCGCCACCCTGCCATAGGCCTCAATCCAGGCCGGATCATCCCCGGGCAACACCTCCCGCACAAGCCGGCCCACGATTTCGCCCCGCTTCAGGCCGGTTAAGCGTTCAAAAGACGGGTTGACCTCGAGAAACTTGTAATCGCAGGGCACGCCGTTTTCGTCAAGGACAATTTCGTGCAGGGCGAAGCCCTCGGTCATTCCGTTGAAAAGGGAGCGGTAACGCTCCTCGCTTTGCCGGAGAGCCTCCCCCGCCTGCTTGCGGTCGGTAATGTTGCTCATCCCAAGAACCACGTGCGGCCGCCCGTCCAGCACCAAAGGGTCGGCGCTTATCTCAAGCCACAGGTTGGTCTTGACCCCGTTTCTCAGGAGGGGCGCCTCCATCTCGATGTCCCGGACCGGCCGTCCGCCGCGCAGTACCGACTCAAACGCGCCGCGGATGGCGCACGCCCCGCAGTACCGGGTCCGCCCGCATCCCGCGGGGTCGGTGAGCGCACGGATGCAGCCGGCAAGTTCGCCCGGTTTGTTGCTGCCGTCCGGGACCAGACCTCCTTCGGTCCACCGGGCAAACGTGGTATTGGTACGTTTGACGGCGCCATGCTCGTCGAGAAGCAGCAGGCCAAAATTTGCGGCGTCAAAGACCGCCTGGAGATTGGCCCCCTCTATGGCGTACGCCTGGCTGTCCCACCAGCGCTCCACCCCGGCAGCACCCTCCCCACCGGCTGTTTTCTGGTGCTGTGCGCACGGCGGCTCCCCGTCAGCGGCTGCCAGCAGTTTCATGGCGCCGGCCAGTCCGTCAAGCACTTCTGCCTTGAGGGCCTCCTGCCCGACAGACTCGCCCACGCGCTCCCCGAGTTCAGCCAAGAGCTGCCGGGCCGCTTCAATGTTGGACTCTAACGGCATGGACCCATTTCCTGTTGCATCGCCCACGCGCAACCGTCGACAGGCGCGCGACCGCGCCACAGACGAAGGTTCTACCACAGCGTTAACGGAGCGGTTCACCGGGCTATTCCGCCAACCGCGCCTTGAATCGCGCCAAACAGAGTATTCGCTTTGAAGAGACAGCGCGCCGGCGCCCGATGTCATTCTTTTAGCAGAATACACCTCGCGGGGTTGTCAGTCGAATTCCTAGACCTGCCCCCGGACATGCTGGCAGACCACTCCCCAAGAAAATGGGGGGTAACCGCCTCACGCACAGGCGCTTGTGCATTGGTCAGCAATTGGCAGCGAGAGGCGCGCGCCGTGCGGTTGCGCCGTCCGGACTCAACACGTCAGTGCGGGAGGACAGTGCTCATCCAGGCAATGGTGCTGGCGTTGATGGCATTGTAGAAGAAGGGGATGATGCCCACGAGCACCAAGACCACGGTCAGCACCGCTGTGGCGATGCTGAGGGACCAACTTGCCGGGCCGGCCGCGCCGCCCTCATGGACGGGCTCGATGTACATTTCCCGGACGATGCGCAGATAGTTGTACAGGCCGATGGTAGAATTGACCGCGGCCACACCCACCAGCCAGTGGAATCCGGCCCCGGCGGCCACGCTGAACAGGAAGAATTTGCCGACAAAGCCGGAAAGCGGCGGTATGCCGGCAAGGCTGAACAGCGCCAGCATCATGGCCAGCGCCATCATGGGGTTGGTCCGTGAAAGGCCCCGGTAGTCCCGGATGCACTCGCGACCGGTCTCGTTGGAATACCAGACGATGCCGGCGAACAGGGCGAAGCTGGAGGCGATGTAGGCAAGCAGGTAGAAGAGCATGGCGGGCACGCCGTAGTCGTGGGGGCCGAGGAAGCCCATAATGAACACGCCCGCATGGGAAATGGCGCTGAACGCCATAAAGCGCTTGATATTGTGCTGCACAATGGCCACGCAGTTGCCCAGGGTCATCGTGACGGCCGCAAACAGGGCGATCAGCAGCGACCAATCGTCCAGCCATCCGCCCATCATGCGGAAGAACAATTGGAACATGAACGCAAGGCCCGTTCCCTTGGAGGCCACGGAAAGGAAGGCGGTGATGGGCATGGGCGCGCCCTCAAAGACGTCCGCCGCCCACAGGTGGAAGGGCACGAGGGTCAGTTTGAATCCGACCCCGGCGACCAGCATGGCCACCGCGAGCCAGAATGCGGGACTGCCCTGCGCCACGCGCGCGGCATCGAGGCCGATTTGCCCCGTCAGGCCGTACAGCAACC
This sequence comes from Candidatus Hydrogenedentota bacterium, assembly GCA_903902895.1. GTDB lineage: Bacteria > Hydrogenedentota > Hydrogenedentia > Hydrogenedentales > CAITNO01 > CAITNO01. Next base: position 15,935 of record CAIUWO010000571.1, read on the forward strand.
CCAAGCCGTAGAGAATAAAGGCCGAGGCCAGCGCGCCGATAATGACATACTTCAGGCCCGCCTCGCCGGAGCGCATGTCCTCGCGGCGCCAAGCGGCCAGGGCGAAGAGCGGAATTGTCGCCAGTTCAAGGCTCACATAGAGCAGGACCATGTCGCGGGCCGACACGAGGAACATCATGCCGCAGATGGTTAACAGGAGCACGGTGTAGTATTCGCCCGGCGACCCGATGCCCCGCATGCGGAACTTGGCGCGGCCGTGCAGCAGGTCCATGGAAAGAACCACGGTGAAGAAGCCGGAGACAAGGAAGAAGAGCTTGAACCACCAAGCCACGGAATCCATGCCAAACTGCCCGCCCAGCAGGCTGCCGTTCATGGGGACTTCCGCCAGCAACACCACGGCCGCGGCGGCAAGCCCGGCCAGGGAAAGATAGGACACACCGCGGCGCAGCCGTTCCGGCAGGAACAGGTCCGCAACAAGCACCGCCATGGCGGTGATGATAACTGTGATTTCGGGCAGCATCAGCATGGTGTCAGGTTATCCACAAAGTCTTAGCTTCCCACCGC
>CAIUWO010000572.1 GCA_903902895.1 Candidatus Hydrogenedentota bacterium
CGCATAAGTGCGAGTCCACCGGTTCCACCAAGTCCACCCCGTCCTCATGGTGAATACCGTCGAACCCCTTGCTTCTCAAGCCTCGGCACCATAATTAAGTAAGGTGTCCCCAGAATTCCAAGGTGTCCCCAGAATTCCCAGGTTGCAAAGGGACAAAGGATGCAGGGAACAATTACCTGGAGAGGCGGAAGCCGTTGCTGCCGTGCGCGTACGACGGACCGTAGTAGTAGCGGACCGCCGACCGGCAGTAGAGACCGATGCTGGCCCAGCCACCGCCCCGAGCCACGCGGTACGAGCCCCTGGGGCTATCCACCCACGCTTGGCCTCCCGTCTGCGCGTCCGTATAGTCGTTGTGCCAGTCATCTTCACACCACTCCCACACATTGCCGCTCATGTCGTACAGACCAAAGGCGTTGGGCAACTTGCCGCCCACCACGTGCGAGTATTGCTGACTGAAGTTGCCAGACCACCAAGCGTAGTCGCCGCCCACGGTATAGTCAGGGTCGTCTCCCCAGTAGAACCGTGTGGTCGTGCCCGCGCGGAAGGCGTATTCCCACTGCGCCTCCGAGGGCAGGCGGAATGCCTTGTTTGCCTGGAGGTTCAGTGCCGTGAGAAATTCTTTCGCATCGTCCCACGAAACACAGGTCGCCGGGGAATCCAGGGCTGCACCCGCGTTTTCAAGGCCCAACCACGGTGTGGTGCCCATCACCGCCGTCCATTGCCGCTTGGTCAACTCATACTTGCCCATCCAGAAGCCGCCCAGCGTCACCGAATGCTGCGGGTCTTCAGAGGCGTTGCTGTCCTGCTCGCCAGCGTAACGGCCCATCAGGAAGGTTCCGTCCGGTATCCACACCATCTCCAGCGGCACGCTTCCCGACAGCATCACCGTCTCCGTTTGACCCTCGCCTTCAGGCTCGCCCTCCGATGAACCGGCGGACACCGTGATATAGCCCGCCTTCAGTTCCGTGTCCTTCCCCGCCGACGTGGTCACCTCAAGCGACACGTTGTAACTGCCCGCCGCAGTGTACTCGTGGGATGGGTCCTGTGCCGTGCTCTCCGCGCCGTCGCCAAAAAGCCAGCGCCACGCCGTGACCGGCGAATCCCCCGGCGTCGATATGTCCGTGAACTGCACCGTCAACGGCACTGCACCGGATGTCACGCTCGCGCGGAAATCCGCATTCAGCCCTCCCGCAGGTTTGCTGAGACACCCCGCAAGCATCACGCACACCAACAGCACCGCGCACAGACAAGCCGCTTTTTTCATCGCAGAAACTCCTCTGTTTGGCTACCCCGGGATGTGTTGCAGATTCCCGCCGCCCGTAAAACAGGAGGAAATCCCGTCACACGCCAAAAGACAGTATGCGCTGGGCTCGGGTCGGATTCAAATATGACCGCTCTGTCGTATGACCGCTACGTCATCGCGGGAATGCGATGACGCGACTGGGCTGCTCCGCCCTACCCAGCCGTATATCCCCCCCTCTCAGTTGCATATTATTCCATGCGGTGCACGGCGCATGAGGAGCGGCCCGGACAACGAGTTCGCCTGCCCCCCAGGATGGATGACCAATTAAAGGGACACCTTCAATTAAAGGGACTCAATTAAAGGGACACCTTACTTAATTCGGAGATCGGGCACGTAGGGTAGGGCACGCAGCGGGACGGTTTGACGGGCGCTGCGGCCTTGGATAGACTGGGCGGGCTGGGAAAGTTAATCTTCTTGGGAACGGGTGACCACGGAATTCACGAAAGGGCACGGAAAGAATCACATCGAGTTAGGACCTGTCCGTCGGGCGTTCAGCGACGGTCGCGGCATGCCTTGTTTGGACTGCGGTGGCAGCGACACCGCTTTGGCTGTGTTTGGCGTAGAATGTAGAAGCGACGTCCCCG
>CAIUWO010000573.1 GCA_903902895.1 Candidatus Hydrogenedentota bacterium
GGCGGCACGCCGGACCTGGGTGCTGTGGTCGAAAAGGCCCGCGGGGCGGGCGGCGGCAAAGCGATCATGCAGATGTTCATGGAGGACGACTCGGCGGGTGTCGGTTTTTCCGCGCGGCTGCTGCGTGAAAAACCCCGGACCTATTCGGTGGTCAAGAGCATGTGGGACCGGTACCTTGAGGAGGCCATGGAACAGGTGCGGCCCTACAACGACCTGACCGTGTGGGGCATGGCCGGCTTTGCCCGGTCGGCCCACGATTACATGCGCCACGGCATCAACTGCGTCATCATCGAACGGTCCAACGACGACATTGAGGACCTGCAGACGGCCGTGGCATTCGCGCGCGGCGCGGCGCGGCAGTACGGCAAGGAGTGGGGTATTGACCTGTCGCTGTGGTGGGGCGTGTTCTACGGGTGCGTGCCCGACCTCAATGCATCGCTGTACACGCGGCATCTGTGGCTGTCGTTCCTGGCCGGGTCGCAGGCCTACCGCATCGAGGGTGGCGGCATGCATTTCGGGCCCAAGGGCCCCGGCGAGGTGGGCAGGGCCGTCGACGCCTTCGGCTCTATCGCCAAGGACCTGGACCGCGGCGTGGCCGACACGCCCGTGGCGGTCATGCTTGCACCGGACCACGGCTGGATGACCCCGGCCTACTGGCGCACACAGAACGAGGCATGGAACTATGCCCGCCTGCCCTACCGGCAGGGCGACAAGGGGATAGACGGCTTCTTCGGCGCCGCCTATCCCGGCAACATCTACGCGATGGACCCCTATCCGCTCGGGGCGTACAAGGTCGATGACCCGCTGGCCACGCCCTTTGCGCTGTCCTGTATCACCCAGGAATTTGCGCCCAAACCGGAGGACATGGTCAACGCGGAACCGCCCATTCCCTTCGGCAAGTACCCCTCCCGCAACGATGCGCGGGAGGATTTCCTGAAGAACAAGATTGACCCGTCCCCGTACCGTCCCATGGGCGATTCGCGCTGGGGCGACATCTTCGATGTGCTCACCTCGGAGGCGTCGCAGGAGGTGATGAACCGGTACAAGCTTGTCGTTTTGCTCGGCCAACAGGACTTCACACGCGGGCTTAAGACCCGGCTGGAAGCCTTCGCCCAACAGGGCGGCACGATCGTCTGGGCGGCCGGACAGGCTACGCCCGAAGACGCGGCGCTGTGCGGTGCGGCCATCCGGCCTGAACTGCGCGTGGGCCGCGCGTGGGCCTGGAACGCCGCAGCCGCCGAAGCCGAAGCGTTCCGCTATTGTCCCGTCGGCCCGTTGGCGCAGGACGTGGAAGCGCCGGCAAAGACACCCGCCGGCGACCCCTTGGTGCTGCGCAATCCCGTGGGCAAGGGTGCCGTGGTCACCTGCCTCATCCCATGGTTTGAGGCGGGCCACACACCGCTGTCCCGCGTCGCGTCACGCCTTTTCGACGAGCTGTTCACCGCCGTCCAGCCGGTCAGGATTGAGGGACTGCCCGTCCAATGGCTCAGCACCACCGGCAACGGCCACCGCACGCTGCTCGTCACCAACAACGACGGCAACGATTGGTCCGGCACCGCAACCGTCCGTGACGTTGATCCGGGCTTGGCCCGGTGCCGCGACATTATGACCGGCGAAAAGGTGGCCTTCGAACACAAGGATGCCGATGCCGTGGTGAAACTCACCGTGCCCGCCTACGGTGTGCGCGTCGTGCGCTGGGAGAAGTAAGGCGGCCTGGCTAATCCTGCGGGGGGTGAAGCGGCACTTCGACCACCTTTGCGAGATGCTGGAAATCCTTGTCGGTGGTAAAAACGGGCAGTTGGCTGTTCAGGGCAACGGCGGCGATGAGTGCGTCTATAGTTGAAACCGTGA
>CAIUWO010000574.1 GCA_903902895.1 Candidatus Hydrogenedentota bacterium
CCCATGGCGCGGGCGGTGTTGGCAAAGAGCACGGCCTGCTGGTCGGCGCTCATCAACCGGAAGAGCTGTCCCGGCTGGGAATAGTAATCGTCGTCCTCGCGGTGGTTCCAGTGGTCGGCGGCCCCTTCCAGACTGAGCGGCGGTTCGGCAAAGTCAGGCTGCTGCCGCCACTCGCCGTGGCTGTTGGGCTCGTATCCCAGCGTGCCGCCATGATTGCCGTCCACGCGCATCGCACCGTCCCGGTGGTAGCTGTGGAAGGGGCAGCGGGCGGCATTCACGGGGATCAGGTGGTGGTTTACGCCGAGACGGTACCGCTGGGCGTCGCCGTAGGAAAAGAGGCGTCCCTGCAGCATCTTGTCGGGGGAGAAGCCGATGCCCGGAACGATGTTGGCCGGATTGAACGCCGCCTGTTCGACCTCGGCGAAATAGTTCTCCGGGTTTCGGTTCAGTTCGAGATCGCCCACTTCGATCAGGGGATAGTCCCTGTGGAGCCAGACCTTGGTGAGGTCAAAGGGGTTGTACGGGCACTTGGCGGCGTCCTTTTCCGGCATCACCTGTATGAACAGGGTCCACCGGGGAAAGTCCCCCTTCTCGATGCTCTCGTACAGGTCGCGCTGATGGCTTTCGCGATCCCTGCCCACAATAGCCTCTGCCTCCGCGTCGGTCAGATTCTGGATGCCCTGCCGGGTGCGCAGATGGAACTTGACCCAGACGCGCTCGTTCTTGGCGTTGATCATGCTGAAGGTGTGGCTGCCGAACCCGTGCATGTGCCGGTATGTGGCCGGAATCCCACGGTCGCTCATGACAATGGTGACCTGATGCAGCGCCTCGGGCAGTGAGGTCCAAAAATCCCAGTTGTTTCGGGCGCTGCGCAGGTTGGTCCGGGGATCCCGCTTGACCGCGTGGTTGAGGTCGGGAAATTTGAGGGGATCGCGCAGGAAGAAGACGGGCGTGTTGTTGCCCACAAGGTCCCAATTTCCCTCCTCGGTGTAGAACTTGACCGCGAAGCCCCGAATGTCGCGCTCGGCATCCGCCGCCCCGCGCTCGCCGGCCACCGTCGAGAATCGAACGAAAAGGTCGGTCTTCTTGCCCACCTCCGAAAAGATCTTCGCCTTGGTGAGGCCGGCAATATCATGCGTCACGGTGAAGGTGCCGTAGGCTCCGGAGCCCTTTGCGTGCATGCGCCTTTCAGGAATGACCTCGCGGTCAAAGTGGGCCAGCTTCTCCAGGAACCAGGTGTCCTGCAGCAGCATGGGACCGCGCGGTCCGGCGGTCATGACGTTCTGGTTGTCGGTGACGGGCGCGCCTGCGTTCGTCGTCAGCTTCTTTGGGTCGTTCATTGTTCTTTTCCTTTCGTGTTATGAGAGTGACGACTTCTCGCCGCGGTTAATCATCCCGGCATCTTCGTCCGAAACGCCGGGACAGCAACTGCCCACACTGGCAGATGCTTCCTTTCATCGTGCTGATCATATACAGAACAACCGTTTGTTTTGCGTATTCCTTCGGTGTCTCCCGCGCTTCGATGCGGTCACGGCTCTTGCAGGCCGGTCTTCCATTTGTCGCGCCGAGCCACGGCTGGGAAACTGCGGTCATTCGTCCGACACGGTTTTCGGTTTGACGTCAAAATGCCGTTCCACGGCGTAGTACAGCGCGGGCATGACGACGAGGGTGAGCAGCGTGGCGAGTGCGAGGCCGCCCACGATTACGGTGGCCAGGGGGCGCTGGACATCGCTGCCGATACCGAGCGCCGTGGCTGCCGGGATGAGGCCGAGCGTGGCCACCGTGGCGGTCATCAGCACCGGACGCAGACGTTCGCGGGCCCCCTCAATCACGGCAGTCTTCAGGTCCGGGGCGATTGCGCGCCAGCGGTTCATGTTGGCCACGATGATGACGCCGTTCTGCACGGCAACACCGAAGAGCGCGATGAAGCCGACGGCGCTTGAGACGTTGAGCGTCATGTCGCGGAAATGCAGGGCGAGCACGCCCCCGAGCAGGGCCAGCGGGACGTTTGCCAGCACAATCGCCGCATGTCGGAACTGGCCGAAGCCCGCATAGAGCAGCAGGAAGATGACGCCCAACGCGGCGGGCAGGATGATTGCGAGCCTGCCCTGGGCGCGCTGCTGGTTCTCAAAGGCTCCACCCCAACTGACCTCGTAGGCGGTGGAGTTGTAGGTTATTTCCGCGGCGATTCTGGCCTGGGCCTCGGCGAGGAAGGAGGCCAGATCGGTTCCGCGCAGGTTCAGTTTCACGGTGAGATGGCGCCGGTTCATTTCCCGGGTTATGGTGCTTTCTCCGGAGGCGACGGCGACTTTCGCGACCTGGGACAGGGGAACCAACGCCCCGGAGGGCGAGTTGAGGGTCAGGTTGGCGATGGCCTCGGGGCTGTTTCGGGCGCTTTCCAGAAAACGGACAGCGACATCATAGCGGCGCTCGCCGATATAGGCGCTTGAAATGGGCTCGCCGCCGATGGCGTTCTGAACCAGCGCGGAAATGTCCGAGACATTGACGCCGAACCGGGCGGCCGCATCACGGTTGACTTCAATCTTTAGCTGCGGCAGGGGCGGTTCCTGGTCGAGCGCGACATCGGTCGCGCCCGGGGTCTCCCTGAGAACCCGTGCGACGCGCTGCGCGAGATCGCGGGTGCCGGCGAGATCGTTTCCGTACACCTTGACCACAAGTTCGCTGTGTGCGCCGGCGATCTGATCGTTGACCATGTCGAAGATGGGCTGGGAGAAGCCGTATTCGATGCCCGGTATCTTCCGGAAGCGCTCGTCCATGCGGGCGATGAGCGCCTTCTTGTCGCCCCCCCACGCCGCGTAGGGTTTGAGCCCGATGCAGGATTCGACATGGGAAAGCGTGAACGGCTCCGTGCTGTTGTCGTCGCGGCCCAACTGCGTGGTGACATAGGCCACTTCCGGAAATTCGCCGGCCGCCTCGCGGATATCGGCACACATTTCACGGGCTTTTTCAAGCGAGACGCCGGGAGGCAACTGTATGGGCATCCATATCGAACCCTCGTCGAGTTCCGGCAGGAACTCGCGGCCGAGCGTGGCGCCCACGGCGACGGCGGCGGCGCTGGCCGCGACGCCCAGCAGGACGGCCATCCACGGTCCGGACAGGGCGCCCTTCAAGACGCCCCCGTAGAGTTTTTCGAGAAGGGATACGACGGGATTGCGGAACGCCCTGCCGGGTTTTCTGTAGGCGTAGTAGCTGAGCACGGGGATCAGTGTGAGGGCGGCAATCAGCGCGCCCACCAGCGCGTAGCCGATGGTGAAGGCCATCGGCGTGAAGAGCTTGCTCTCGACGCGCTCGAAGGCGAACAGGGGCAGGTAGCTGGTAATGATGATGAGTGTTGCGAAAAAGATGGGCCGGGCCACCTGGCCCGCGGCCGAGGCGGCCAGCCCGGGGGTCATCGCCATGTCCGGGTGCTCTTCATGGCGGCGCAGTATGGCCTCCATGAGCACGATGGAGCCCTCGACGATGATTCCAAAATCAATGGCGCCCAGGGAAAGGAGATTGGCCGGGATTCCGGTCAGATACATGCCGGCGGCGGCGAAAAGCATGGCGATGGGGATGGTGAGTCCCACGAGCAGCGCGCCGCGCAGACTGCCGAGAAAAAGGAACAGAACAACCACAACCAGACAGAATCCCTCAATCAGTGTGCGGGATACGGTGTCGAGGGTGGTGTTGACCAGTCCGCTGCGGTCCAGGTAGGGTGTAATCCTCACATCGGACGGCAGCACCCTGCTGTTCAGTTCTTCCACCGTCTTATGAATGTCTTTCAGCGTCCTGGATGCGTTTTCACCGCGGAGGAGCTGGACGATGCCGGACACCAGGTCGTTCTTTTGGTTCATCCCGAAGACGCCGCGCCGCTCGAGGGCGCCAAGGCGCACTTCGCCAAGATCACGCAGCAGCACGGGAATGCCCTGCTTTTCCGAGACGACAATGTTGCCGAGGTCGTCGAGCGAGGTGATAAGGCCCACACCGCGGATGACCATGGCCTGTTCGCCCTGGACAAGGAGGCTGCCGCCGGCGTTTTCGTTGTTGGTGGTGACTGCGTCGGAGATTTGTCCGAGCGAGACGCCGTGCTTGGTCATCTTGGCGGGATCGAGAAGGAGTTGGAACAGGGTGGTTTCGCCGCCGAAATTGGCGACATCGGCCACGCCGAAAACCTGCTTCAGCCTCGGGATGACCGTCCATTCCTGGAGTTCGCGCAGTTCGCGCTGGGACCGGGTTTTGGATTCGAGCGTGTATCGGAATATCTCGCCCACGGGCGAGGTCAGCGGGCCCAGGCCCACGTCAACGCCGGGGGGGAGTGAGACGCCGGCAATGCGCTCCTGCACCCGTTGGCGTGCCCAGTAGTCATCGACGCCGTCGTTGAAAACGAGGGTGATGGTGGCGACCCCGAAGGTGCTTTTGGATCGCATCATGCTCAGTTCGGGGATGCCGTTGAGATCGCGTTCCAGGGGGATGGTTGCCTGCTGTTCCACCTCTTCGGCGGCGTGTCCGGGATAGTCGGCGACCACCTGGACGCACACGTTGGAGATGTCGGGATAGGCCTCCACGGGCAGTTGGCGGAAGGCGTAGTAGCCCGAAAGCGCCAGCGCCAGGAAGGCGGCCAGCACGAGGCTGCGTCTTTCGAGGCAGAAAGCTACAATGGCGTCTATCATTGCAGCAGGCTCCCCTCTCGGGCCACGATGCGATCCGACGCGAGCAGTCCGGCCAGGATGATGGTGCGGTCCGAAGTCTGCGCGCCGGCGCGGATTTCACGGGGTTCAAAGGTCCACGGTGCCAACTCCACAAACACGCGGGGGGCACCGTCCACCTGGAAAACGGCGGTGTTGGGAACGGTGATGACCGATTCGGCGGCGCACTGGAACGTGGCCGTTGCGAACATGCCCGGCTTGAGGCGGCATTCGGGGTTGGGAAAGGCGATGCGGGCCTTGATGCAGCGCGTGTCGGCGTCGAGTATATCGCCTATGAAGAGCACCCTGCCGCTGAAGGAGTCGTCGGGATAGGCGGCGAGCACCGCCGTGACCTCCCCGTCCTTCCGCACGTTCCGGATGTCCTTTTCCTGGACGTTGGCTGTTAGCCAGACGGTGGAAAGATCGGCCACGGTCATCATTTCGGTGGCGGCGTCGTTTCGGAATTCCCCCCGGCTCACAGACAGTTCAACCACCGTGCCGGAGATGGGCGACTTGACGACGACGGGCGCGCCAAGCTTGTGCTCGGCGCTTTGTGTGTACATTTGCAGACGGGTTTGGGCGCGCTCCAACTCGTTTCTGGCAACGTCGTGATCCGATTTTGCCTGTTCAACGTCCTTCTGGGCGGCGACACCGTGCTCGAAGAGCAGGTTGAGCCGGGCCAGCGTTTTGCCCGCGAGTTCCAAGGCGCTCTTCGCCTTGAGGAAATCGCCCTGGGCCTCGTTGAATTCAGGGGAGTCGATGGCCACCAGGGGCTGACCCTCGCTGACCCGGTCGCCGAGACAGACATTGAGCTCCATAACGCGGCCCGACAGGGGCGGGTAAATCCGGGCGTAGCGGGCCGGGTCCGCCTCCACGACGGCGGGCGCCGAAAATGTCGCCTTGACCTGCTCCGCTTTGGGCGTTTCAATCACAAGCCGGCCCCGGATGGGGGAGTTTTCGGGGACCGCTATGATGTTCTTTTCCGGGTTGGCATCCGCCGCAACGCCCGGCGCGGCCGGAACCGGGGCCGAAACCTCCTGAGCAGCCATCTGGGCGGAGTTGAAGGGAAGATAGGCCAGGCAGAGAATGATGGCCGATGCCGTGAGATACCAGGCTGTCTTGCTCATTTGGAGTCCTCTTTTCCCGTGTCGAGAGACACATTAAATGCCGCGGAAAGATCGGCCAGCGCCGCGAGCGTGTCGGCCGCAGACTGCGCTGTCTCCGTGCGCGCCTCGTTATGCGTGCGCTGGGCGGAGAGCAGATCGAGCAGGGTGGCCCCCCCCTTGCGGTATGCAAAGGAGATGTTTTCCCGAATCTGAAGGGACTTGGGCTGGATTTCACCGCGAAAATGATGCCAGCGCTCGCGGGCGCTTGAATAGGCGCTTTGGGCCTGGGTGCGCTCGGCGGCGACCTGCGCGGCAACCTTGCGGATGTCGCGCCGGGCGTCGCTGCACGCGATTTCTGCGGCCTTGACCTCGCCGCCGTAGCGGTGCCATGCGGGGATGGGCACCGATATGCCGAAACCGATTGTGTTTGGCCCGTCGGGCGGTTCGTGTTCATAGCCCACGCTAACCGTGGGATCGGGGATCTTCAGAGCCCGTTGACCGCGCAGTTCGGCCTCGGCCTTGTCCGCGAGGGCCTTGGCTGCAAGGAGGTCGGGCCGTTCCCTGCCTTCATCGGGGAGGGCGGGCGCGGGCAGGTTTGCCAGCGCGTCGAGATCCTCCACGGGTGTCCAGTCCGCATTGGGAACGTCGAGTCCCAGCAGCGTGGTGAGGGTCAGGCGGGCCTGAACGGCGGCGGCCTCGGCGGAACGCGCATCCGCCCCGAGGCGGTCGGCCTCGACTTCTATCTGGCTGCGGTCGGTGGCGGAGATGTCACCCGCCTTTTCCCGGAGACCCGCGAGCCGTGCCTCTTCACGCATGGATTCAGCGGAATCGTTCAGTATCCGGACATTGGCGAGGGCCAGCAGCACATCGCCGTAGGCCGTGATGACGGCTGTGTCCAGGATTCTGCGGGCGTCCTCAAACTGGGCCGCGGCGGCCTCGGCACCCGCGTTCGCCGCCGCAACACGATGCATGCGTTTACCGCCCAGTTCAATGAGCTGGCTGACGGCGATGACGGTGTCGTAAGTGCGGTCCCAAATTCCATTCTTCCGCGTGGGCGTGACAAAGATTTCGCCGGACTGGCCGCCCGGCAGGGTCACGCTCTGCATGATTTCCTGCCCGCGTGTCAGCGGCTGATCATAGGTGTTGGAACGGCCGTCAAGGTTGATGCCCGAAACATCAAGCGACAGTTCGGGGTTTGGGAACTGTCCCGCGATAATCTTCTGTGCTTCGGTCGCGTCCATGCCGCTCTTTGCGGCCAGGAGGTCCCAGTTCTGCGACAGCGCGATTTTTCGCGCGTCGGCAAGACTGAGCGTGTTCAGTTTGCTTTCCGGCGGGTCTGGAGACTTTTCCTGCCCCGGCGCTTTTGCCGCGCAAAGCACGGCAATGAAAATGGCGGCCGTACAATAGAATAGGTGCTTCATGAAATGGCATGGCTCCCTGGAGTGCTTTGTGATGGACTCTGTTGGGTGACACTCTGAAAGGTCCAGCGATTGCGGGAGACGGTCAGAAAAGTGTCAGAAACGGGGAATCACACAAAGACGGCGGGAGGGCCTCGACGTGACCAGGCGGTGCGGAGGGGACTGGCGAAGGGGATTTCAGACGGCGGCACCCGGAAGGAACGGAAGGACACGGACACCCCGGCAAGAAGAAAGCAGAGAACGAGGATGAGAAGCGTGTAAAGGAGATTGCAGAATGGACACGCGACGCTGCCATCCGGGTTGGAAGGCAGGCACATGCCTGGAACCAACTCATGAACGGCAGCCACGAGAAAGAGCGCCACAAACAGCAACGCCACTATTTTAAAATCGGTGCCAATCATAAGATCAGCATGGTATACATTCCGGCATCATAAAATCAACCTCAACAATAAACCGTTGCGCAAAGGAATGTATTCCAGGATTTCACACTCATGTTTTCTCCGCCGGGTGGTACGTCGAAGCGCCCGAGGCGTCCTTCTTGAGCTGGAATGCGTCCACGAGTTGGCCGTCTATGCTGCGGCTCTTGTAGGACAGGGTGTCCCCATCCACCTCAATGACCTGGAACAACTGCTTCTCGCTGGCGGTGGCCGCCATGAGCGATTCGAACTTGGGCTTGAAGGGATACATTTTCGGGCCGAGCACGGAAACGACGTAGATGGTACCCGGCGCGGCCGGATCGACAATCTGGTCCCCCGCCAGCTTGTGGGTGCGGCCGTAGCTGTGGTCATGTCCCTGGAGCACGAGGTCTACCTTGTATTTGTCATACAGGGGGCGTAGCAGATTGCGCAGGCCCGCGTTGTCGCGGCCCTTGCTGGTGGAGTAAATGGGATGGTGGTGGGTCACAACGGTCCAGCGGTTCGGGTTGTTCGCCAGCACCTCCTCGAGCCAGGCAAGCAGCGCGTCCCACGCCTGTTTGTGGGCGGCATCGGTCGGGGCATCGTCGTCGAACACGTTGGAATTGAGGGAAATGACGCGGACGCCCTGACAGTCCACATAGTAGGCCTCGCCGTTGAGGATTGGGGCGTTCTTTGGGCCGTTGGCAGGAACATGAAAATGGGCATGATAGGCCGGCGCGGCCGTGTAGGGGGCTTCCGGTTCGGGGGCCTTTTCAGGACGCTTGGTGTCATGGTTGCCCGGTGTGGGCAGGCAGGGAACAGTGGCGGCAATGAATCCGAAGGCGTCGGAGAACTCGCCCCACTGGCTGTCATTGTGGCCGTGGTTCACCAGGTCCCCCGCGCAGATCACAAAGCGGGCGTCGGGGGCGTGACGGAAAGCGGTCCGCACGGCCCGGGAGCACTGGGAGCGGATGTCCGTCTGCACATCGCCGAAATAGAGGAACGAGAAGGGCTTGGGCTTGTCCAGCGCGGTTTGGACGGTGTTCCATTCGCTCCACGACTGGCCGTCGCCGACGCGGAAGCAGTACTGCGCGTCGGGCGTGAGACCGGTGAATGTCAGATTATATTGATAGGCCGTCTCGCCTGAATCCGTCTCAATGGTGAACGCCTCGGCGGGAACACTTTGAATCGTTGCCTCAAACTTCGGCCCCGCAGTCAACGGCGCGATTTGCCCCTGGGCGGACTGGAGCGGACCCGCGCTGCGCCAGGTGGCGCTGATGGCATGGGCCATGTCAGCGGCGCAGGTGAGGGTCACTCGCTGTGGCAGGCCGACTCCGACGGCCTTCTCCGCAGTGGCAACGGAGGCCGGGGCCGTTGCGGGACTGGCGGCCACCGCCCATAAGGGGGAAAGGAGCATCGCACCCAGCAGTGCCGAAGCGGCAAGGAAGCCCCGGCGGGAGGGCATGGCTGCGGCGGTTTCGGGTTGAAGCGCTCCCTCGGTGGACTGCGTTTCAGCATGGTTCATTTTGTCTTTCCTCTCGTATGTGCGCGGATTTCGGGCAAAGCTGGTTTGCTTGCTACGGGTTTCCGGGAAAACGCGCGCAACCCAATGGACTTTTTGACACAGGTTGCGGTGTGCGGGTTTCAGCGGTGTTGCATCCCGCAGGAACGCCATGCACTATATCATCCTGTTGCGTGGCGTGAAAAACCGTCGTTTCCCGGGCCGTTTGGCGCCGTTGACCGCGGATGGGCGGGCAGGGCGCTGCCATCCCCGAAAATAAGAGGCATCACATGAAGAGAGCGTTGAAGGTTGCGTTGATTGTGCTGGGCGTGACGATTGCCGTTTTGGCCGTGCCCGTCTGGCAGTATTTCCCCGGACACAATTTCCGCGTGGTGGAACAGGGCGCCTTCTATGGATCGCGCCAAATGTCGGGCGCCGCGCTGACAGAGACAATCCACAAGTACGGCGTCAAGACCGTTGTGAACTGCCGGGGCAAGAACGATGGCTCTCCCTGGTATGACGAGGAGGCGGCCGCCTGCGCGCGGGCGGGCGTGGTGCTTGCCAATTTTAGCTGGTCTCGAAACAGCATTCCACCGCCGGAGTCGCTGCTGCACTTTTTGGAGCTGCTTGAGACGGGACAGAAGCCGTTTCTGGCGCACTGCCAGGGCGGTACGCACCGCACGGGTGCGGCGGCGGCCGTATACCTGCTGGCGCAGGGCAAAAGTCCGGCGGTTGCCCGCGGCCAGTTTGGCCCGGGGTTCCGGGACGCCCCGATTGGCGATCTGGTGACGCTGTATGAGCAGAGCGGGGCGTCATCCTTCAAGGACTGGGTGAAGAACGGTTACCCTGCCGCCTATGCGGCATGGAAAGAGGCCCGCAAGGGGAGCGAAAAGCCGCCGGAGGGTTGATAAGGCCGGCCGGACGCCATGTCGGCCCGCACGGCAATGACGGGACCCAGGCGAGGAAAAGAAGGCGAAGAAAGGCTGGATGATGAAACGCAGCATGCCCTTGTTCCTGCTCCTGGCCGCGACAACGGCGGGAGCGGCCGATCTTCCCGTCTTTGAGGATCACTTCGCCGCAATGCCGTCGGGCATCGTCATGGGCGTGGTGGGCGCCGAGGCGGAATACCACTATCTGCCCGCCTGTGCTCCCGTGCAGGGCTGGGCCACCTCGGCGTACCGCTCCGATGCAGCCTCCCAGCGCGCGTGGCGCATCATCGACGACGGCGATCGCCGCGCCGCGGAGATGGTCTTCAAGAACAAGGCCAAAGACATGCACCCCATGCTGGTCGCGGGCGACCCGCTGTGGCGGGACTACACGCTGCGGGCAAGCCTTGTTCGGGACCAGGAGAACGGCTGGTGCGGGCTGGTGTTTCGGTACCGCAATGACCGTTGCTATTACTTCTTTGGTCTCGACGGTGCCAAGGCCGTGCTGCGCCGCGTGAACCAGGGCAAGGCGTTCCGGGAACTGAACATCGACACGCTGGCCGAAGCAGGCTATGAGGGGAAGGTTGGCGAATACCGGGAGGCGGTGGTTACTGTGGCGGCTGACCACATCCGCGCGGAACTCATCGGAGGCCCCGTGCTGGAGGCGCAGGACGCGACATTTGCCAACGGCGGCATCGGCCTGCTGGCGGATCAGCCGTCCCGCTTCGCCGGAGTAACGGTGACGATGACCGAAGAGGCAAAGGCAAAGCTGGATGCGTCCATTTCACAACGCGAAGCGGAGCTTCGCGAGTTGCAGGCCAGGAACCCCAAGCCGGTGCCGTGGCGCAAGTTCAACATCGACGGCTACGGCGTGGGCCGCAATCTGCGCTTTGGCGACCTCGACGGTGACGGGCAGTTGGACATCCTCTTCGGCCAGGTGGCGCACTACGGCCCCAAGGACGCCAACAGCGAGGTGAGTTGCCTGACGGCCGTTACTTTCGACGGGAAGGAGTTGTGGCAAATCGGCGAGCAGGATTCCTGGAAGGAAACGCTCACCAACGACGTGGCCTTTCAGATTCACGACCTCGACGGTGACGGACACAACGAGGTCATCTATTGCATGAACCAGGAGATCATTGTGGCCGAAGGCGCGACCGGCAAGGTGCTGCGCAAGGCACCCACGCCCGAGTCGCCCAAGGACTCGAAGAAGGGCTACAACAAGTATCCGCGCATTCTCGGCGACAGCATGTTCTTCTGCGACACCCGCGGCACCGGCCGCGCCGCCGACCTCCTCGTCAAGGACCGCTACAACCACTTCTGGGTCATGGACGACCAGTTGAAGCCGCTGTGGGACGCCGCCTGCAACACCGGGCACTACCCCTACGCCGCGGACGTGGACGGCGACGGCAAGGACGAAATCGCCATCGGCTATTCGCTCTACGACCATGACGGCAAAGCGCTGTGGTCGCTCGACAAGGACCTACAGGACCACTGCGACGGCGTGGCTGTTGTCAAGACACATGAAACCGACGCCCATCCCCGGCTCCTCATTGCGGGCAGCGACGAGGGCATGCTGCAAATCGACCTGCATGGACAAGTCATATCCCACCTGTTCCTGGGCCACGTGCAGAACCCGGGCACGGCCGATTTCCGGCCCGACCTGCCCGGACTCGAAACAATCACGGTCAACTTTTGGGGCAACCAGGGCATCATCCACATCTTTGACGCCGATGGAAAGCTGCTCACCGACTTCGAGCCCTTCCAGCACGGCAGCCTCTGCCAGCCGGTCAACTGGACCGGCCAGCAGGGCGAGCTGATCGCGCTCTCGGTCAATCCCGACGACGGCGGCCTGTGGGACGGCTGGGGACGCCGCGTGGTGCGCTTCCCCGCCGACGGCCATCCAGACATGTGCTACGCCGTGCTCGATGTGACGGGAGACTGCCGGGATGAAATCGTCGTCTGGGACCCCGATGAGCTGTGGGTCTACACGCAGGACGACAGCCCCAAGCCGGGCCGGCTCTACAAGCCGCTGCGCAACGCGCTGTGCAACGAATCCAACTACCGCGCCACCGTCTCGCTGCCGGGATGGAACGAAGTCGCCAAGTAACGAAGGGAACCGCCTCATGACACGCCTGCTCCCCATACTGTGCTGCCTGCTGTCCGCCTTTGCCGCCTTTGGCGACGACACCACCCTGTTGCGCGCGTTCCCCGGCGCGGAGGGCTTTGGCGCGGTCACAGCCGGAGGCCGCGGCGGGCGGGTGCTCTACGTGACCACGCTGGACGACTATGTACCCGGCGAGACGCCCATTGCGGGCAGCCTTCGCGCCGCCATCGACGCCGACGGCCCGCGCATCATCCTGTTCAAGGTGGGCGGCACCATCGCGCTCAAGGCCGACCTGTGGGCGCACAAGCCCTTCTTCACCCTGGCGGGCCAGACCGCGCCGGGGGGCGGCATCTGCCTGCGGGACTACCAGTTCGTGCTGGGCACCAACGACGCCATCATCCGCCATATCCGGTTCCGCTCCGGCGACACCACCCGCAAGGAGCAGATGTCCGTGGGCATCTTCGGCGGCAACAACAGCATCCTCGACCATTGCTCCATGTCATGGGACATCGACGAGACGATGAGTTCCTTCGGCACCGTGCACAACCTCACCGTGCAGTGGAGCGTCATCGCCGAGGCGTTGTCGAAGTCGTTCCATCCCAAGGGGGAGCACAGCAAGGGCTCCATCCTCAACGGCGACGGCGGCATGACCATGCACCACTGCATCTACGCCCACTGCGCCTCGCGCAACCCGCGGGCGGACAAGCTGCTGCTCGACTTCCGCAACAACGTCCTCTATGACTGGGGCTTCAAGGCCGGGTACACGCGCGAAGCGCCCATCTTCATGAATTACGTCAACTGTTACGCCAAGCCCGGCCCCTCGACAAGAAAAAGTGCGCGCGGCCGGCTCTTTGAGCCCGGCGACGACATGGCCCGGCTGTACCTGTCGGGCAATGTGGTCGAGGGCGATGCAAAGGCCACCGCCGACAACCGTGTCTTCGTGAAAGCGCCGGAAAGCGCTGAGGTCGAGAACTTCCTTGACACGGTCATCGTGCCCGATTCCTTTCCCTGTCCACAGGTGGCCACCGACACGGCGGAGAAAGCGTTCGAGCGGGTCATTGCCGACTGCGGTGCCACGCTGCCAAAACGCGACAGCGCGGACACGCGGCTGATGGACGAGGTTCGCGCCGGTACCGGCCGGATCATCGACTCGCCCTCCGACGTGGGCGGCTGGCCCGATCTGGACAAGGGCGTGCCGGTCGAAGACACGGACGGCGACGGCATGCCGGACGTGTGGGAGAAAGATCATGGATTTGATCCAAACAGCGCGGCCGACGGCAACACCGACGCGGACGGTGGCGGCTACACGAACGTCGAGGAATACCTGAACGGCACCGACCCGCGCAAGGCGGAGGCAAACTGCCGAGTCGACGCGGCCGCAATGCGGGCGGTGCAGGAACAGGCGATGGCGACCGTCGCCAAGGGGAAAGAGGAATTTGAACAGCGCTCCGCCGGGGCACTGGCCGCGCGCAAAGTGCGCGCGGAGGAGTTGAAGAAGTCACTCAAGATCAGCTTTGAGCCGCAGCCCGGTCCTGACGTGAAGAAGTTGACCGTGCTTCTCGACGGCAAGCCGTTGATGGAAATGGCGCTCATCCCCGCGGGCAGTTTCCTCATGGGCTCACCCGAGAGCGAGGGCGGCCTGGACCGCGAACGGCCGCAGCACAGGGTGAACATTTCCAAGCCCTTCTACATGGCCGCCACGCTCACCACCACCGCGCAGTTGTGCGCCATTTACGGTCCCGGAGCGCGCACCATGACGGAAGAGAACAAAGACCTGCCCGCGAAGGAGACCGCCTGGTTTGAGGCGACCGAATGCTGCGAGATTCTGTCCGCCGCCACGGGCCGGGCATTCCGCCTGCCCACCGAGGCCGAATGGGAGTATGCCTGCCGCGCGGGCACGGCCACCGCGTTCAATACCGGCGCGACCATCACCACCGACCAGGCCAATTTCAACGGGCTGGAGTCGACACCGTTCAACCCCGTCGGTGTGTTCCGCGGCAAAACGACCCCCGCCCGCAGTTTCCCGCCCAATCCATGGGGCCTCTACGACATGCACGGCAACGAGGCCGAGTATTGTCAGGACCACTGTTTCCGCAAGTACACCTTGGAGGAAGTCACTGATCCCGTCGGCCCCGACACCGGCGGCGCCTACGTCCTGCGCGGTGGCAAGTCCACCAGCAAGGCCTTCTACCTGCGTTCCGCGTTCCGCTACGGCTACACGCCCTATGTCGGCTATGGGTTCAGGGCCGTGATGGAGATGCCGAGATAGGGAAGGTTCACGCAAAGCCGCAAAGGTGCAAAGTCGGAAAGGGAACGAAGGCAAGGCCCCGCCAAAGGGCAGATAAGGGCCAACCGGGTTTTCCGACGGTCTTCTTCACGCCTTTGCGGCTTTGCGGCTTTGCGTGAATCCCCTTTCCGAAATTGCCTTGGTGCCCTTCAGCGGGTACACTGAGATTAACAGCATTCCCAGGAGAACCGTCCCATGTCGTTCATGATTGCCCTTTCGATGCTCTTTGCCGCGCCAGACACCGCCGCCACGGCGGCCGCACCGGCGCCGCTGGTCTACCTCGACATGCAGGCCTGCCTGCAGGCGCTGCCGCAAGACACGGTGCTGCGCTATGACGCGCTCAAGCTGGTGGCGTCACTGCAGGGGCTGGTGAACCGGGACAAACCCCGGCTGGCGCTGCGCTTTCTGGAGAGCGACGGCC
>CAIUWO010000575.1 GCA_903902895.1 Candidatus Hydrogenedentota bacterium
GGCGGCGGTCGGCCTTGGCGCCACCACGGGCGCCTCGGTTGAGATTACCGCGCTTGCGGCCGGTGTCTCCGTCATCACCGCGACCGGCTCCGCCAGCGGCACCACCGCCACGGCGGCGATTTCCGTGCTTACGGCCGGCGGGGAAATCGGCACCACGCCGCTCGTCCCCGCGGGGCTCAACGTCACCGTTACCGGCGTGGAAATCCCGGCCGACAACAGGGCTCTGGTCACCTTCACGGCGCTCAACGACCGCGGCGATGTTGTGCCGCTTGTTGAACTGACCGAGATGCGCTTCATCATCGCCCATCTGGACGAAGCGCCGGCCGCGGGCAATTCGGCCTGCTACATCAGCTACATCAAGAACTCCTCCGCCCAGGCCACCTATGACGGCGCCGGCATCGCCGGCCTGACCGACAACGGCGACGGCACGTACTCCTACAAGTTCAAGACGGCCCTTCCGGCCGGCTACAGCATGACCGCCTCGCATGTGGTCGGCGCCCAGATTGTGCGCAAGTCCGCGCTGGACGGTGTGTCTTACCCCTTCAACGCGAACTACGAGTGGCGCCCCGACGGCAACCCCGTCACGGTGACGCGCGACGTCACGACGACTGAATCTTGCAACAACTGCCACACCCGCCTGGGCCTGCACGGCGGCAACCGCCGCGAAGTCCGGCTGTGCATCCTGTGCCACAACCCCGGCGTCATCGACCCGGACACGGGCAACTCGGTGGACATGAAGGTGATGGTCCACAAAATCCACATGGGCGAGAACTTGCCCAGTGTTCAAGCCGGCACCCCCTACCAGATCATCGGCTACCAGGGCTCGGTCAACGACTACTCAACGGTCGCCCTGCCGCAGGACGTCAAGAACTGCTCCATGTGCCACGGCGGCAGCGATGACACCAAGGCAGCCGACACCCAGGCCAACTACATGACCAAGCCCACCCAGGCCGCCTGCGGCTCCTGCCACGACCTTGTCTGGTTCGGTGACCCGTCCGCCACGCCGGCCGGCTTTGAGAACCACCCGCTCGACTTCAACCAGCCCGATGACAGCATGTGCGCAGTGTGCCACACGGCGACCGCGCCGGGCGTGTCGCCCATCGACGCGGCCCACCTTGTCGAAGCGGAGTTGTCGGAGAACCCGGGTCTTGACCTGCACATCACCAACATCGCCACCAACCCGGCCGACGGCACGCTGACGATTGACTTCACCGCCAAGAACGGCGACGGCACCCCCATCACCGACCTGACCCCCGTTGCCCGCGTTGGCTCCATCGTTGCATGGCCGTCGCAGGAATACACAACCAACGCCAATGAAACCATCAGTCGCACGGGCGGCAAGCCGACGGGCACACTGGTCAACAGCACCAGCCCGACCGGCGAGTACCAGTACATCTTCAAGGCGAAGTTGCCGCTGGATGCGGGCCTCAGCTTCGGCGTCGCCATGACAGGCCGCCAGAACTTCACCGACCCCGAAGGAAACACGCTGGAACAGGGCCTTGCGAACAACAGCCTGCAGTTCTTCACGGTGGACGGCAGTGAGCCCGTGCCGCATCGCGTGGTTGTCGATAACGCACTCTGCGCCAATTGCCACTACGAGACCATCCGCGGCCACGGCGGCTCGCGCCTCGGCGTGGAAGTCTGCGAGATGTGCCACAACTCCAGCCTCGGCGAGTTCAACCTCAAGGACATGCTGCACAAGTGGCATACCGGCGAAGAGCTGTCGCGTCCGTTCTCTGCCGATGAGGAACTGTCCGCCACGGTCGCCGAAGTGCGCTTCCCGGGCCTGCGCCAGCAGTGCTCCATCTGCCACGGCAGCCACGACGTGAGCGTGCCGATGGCCCCCGAGGTGCTGCCGACGGTTCTGGAGACCGAAACGGGCGAGAGCGTCATCCTGCCCGAGCGCGCCGCCTGCACGACCTGCCATGACAGCCTGATGGTCGACATCCACGCCGTCATCAACGGCGATGCGGCCCAGGGCGTCGAAACCTGCGCCGTGTGCCACGGCGCGGGCAAAGAGGCCGATGTCGCCAAAGTGCACGCACTGGTCCCCTGACCCAAACTGAAAGCCTGACA
>CAIUWO010000576.1 GCA_903902895.1 Candidatus Hydrogenedentota bacterium
GGCGGCGGTCGGCCTTGGCGCCACCACGGGCGCCTCGGTTGAGATTACCGCGCTTGCGGCCGGTGTCTCCGTCATCACCGCGACCGGCTCCGCCAGCGGCACCACCGCCACGGCGGCGATTTCCGTGCTTACGGCCGGCGGCGAGATCGGCACCACGCCACTCGTCCCCGCGGGGCTCGTTATCAACGTCACCGATGTTGTGATTCCGGCGGACAACCGGCCGGTGGTCACCTTCACGGCGCTCAACAACCGCGGCGATGTCGTGCCGCTTGTCGAGCTTAGCGAAGCCCGCTTCATCATCGCCCACCTCGACGAGACGCCGGCCGCGGGCAATTCGGCCTATTACATCAGCTACATCAAGAACGCGGCCGCCCAAGCCACCTATGACGGCGCGGGACTCGCAGGCCTGACCGACAACGGCGACGGCACCTACTCCTTCAAATTCAAGACGGCCCTTCCGGCCAGCTACAGCATGACCGCCTCCCATGCCATTGGTGCCCAGATGGTGCGCAAGTCGGCGCTCGACGGCGTGTCGTATCCCTTCAATGTGGACTACGAGTTCCGCCCCGACGGCAACCCCGTCACGGTCACGCGCGATCTGACCACGACCGCCACCTGCAACAGCTGCCACACCCGCCTGGGCCTGCACGGCGGAAACCGCCGCGAAGTGCGGCTCTGCATCCTGTGCCACAACCCGGGCGTTGTCGATCCGGACACGGGCAACTCGGTGGACATGAAGGTGATGGTTCACAAGATCCACATGGGCGAGAGCCTGCCCAGCGTTGAAGCCGGCACCCCCTACCAGATCATCGGCTTCCAGGGCTCGGTCCACGACTACTCTACCGTTGCGCTGCCGCAGGACATCCGCAACTGCGCCATGTGCCACGTGACCGACACCAAGGCCGCTGACACGCAGGCCAACTATCGGACCAAGCCCACCCAGGCCGCCTGCGGCTCCTGCCACGACCTCGTCTGGTTCGGCGATCCGTCCGCCACGCCGGCCGGCTTCGAGAACCACCCGCTCGACTTCAACCAGCCCGATGACAGCATGTGCGCAGTGTGCCACACGGCGACCGCGCCGGGCGTGTCGCCGATTGACGCGGCCCATCTCACTGTTGCCGAGCTTCCCGAGAACCCGGGCCTTGACCTGCATATCACCAACATCGCCACCAACCCCGTTGACGGCACGCTGACGATTGACTTCGCCGCCAAGGACGGCGCAGGGAATCCCATCACCGACCTGACCCCCATCGCCCGCGTCGGCGCCATCGTTGCGTGGCCGTCCCCCGAATACACGACCTACGCAAATGAGACGATTCAGCGCCCCGGCCGTCCGTCGACCGGAACGCTCGTCAGCCCCACCAGCCCGACCGGTGAATACCAGTACATCTTTGCGGCCAAGCTTCCTCTTGATGCGGGCCTCAGCTTCGGCGTCGCCATGACCGGCCGCCAGGACTTCACGGTTGTTGTCGATTCCTCTACCACTCCTCCGACGACAGAGACGCATGAGCAGGGCCTTTCTGACAACAGCCTGACCTTCTTCACGGTGGACGGCAGCGATCCGCAGCCGCGCCGCGAAGTGGTGGACGATGCGCTGTGCGCCAAGTGCCACGGTGAGACTATCCGCGGCCACGGCGGCTCGCGCCTTGGCGTGGGCGTTTGCGTGATGTGCCACAACCCCGGCTTGGGCGAGTTCAACTTCAAGGACATGCTGCACAAGTGGCATACCGGCGAAGAGCTGTCGCGTCCGTTCTCGGCCGATGAGGAACTGTCCGCCACGGTCGCCGAAGTGCGCTTCCCCGGCCTGCGCCAGCAGTGCTCCATCTGCCACGGCAGCCACGACGTGAGCGTGCCGCTTGCCCCCGAGGCGCTGCCGACCATCCTGGAGACCGAAACGGGCGAGACGACTGTCCTGCCCGAGCGCGCCGCCTGCACGACCTGCCATGACAGCCTGATGGTTGACATCCACGCCGTTATCAACGGTGATGCGGCCCAGGGTGTTGAAACCTGCGCCGTGTGCCACGGCGCGGGCAAGGACGTCGATGTCGCCAAGGTGCACGCACTGGCCCCCTGACCCCAACTGAAAGCCTGACAGGCGGCCCGGAGTCAACCGACTCCGGGCCGCTTCCTTTTTCGCGGCACACCGGCAAGCCCCCGGCCGTCATCATCCGGACATCGCATATGACCCCAGAAACGGCAGTTGGGCGGGGACAACCCCGCCCAAGTCATGGACTCTATGGACGTTATGGACGGCATGGACCCAACCCGGCGGGTGGTTCAGTTCTTGTTCATTGCGTCCATAAAGTCAATAGCGCCCGCAGATTGGGACTTTTGCCCAATAGTTGCCGCCGTTTCCAAGAGGACCGGATGCGACCGTGCCGGTTGTTGACTTTTGGGAAGAGGGATGCCGCGGGCAGCGCCTGCTAGGACGGGTCGCCCCCGTCGCTCTCAGGCTTGATGGAATGCCGCCCGAATCTTTCCAGTTCCGACTTGGGGTAAAAAGCCTCCAGACACTCCGGGCAGAGCCCGTGGCTAATCAGGGCGTCGGTGTGCTCCTGGATATAGGTGTCGATTTTTTGCCAGGATTCCTGGTCGTTGCGTATCTTCTGGCAGTGCATGCAGACGGGCAGTATCCCCTGAAGCGTCTTCACGTGGGCCAGGGATTCCTCCAAGTCCGCCACCCGCCTGGCCAGTGCAAACTGCAGCTCCAGAATCCTTTGGCCGGTCTTGATGCGGGCCCGCAGTTCGGCGCTGTGGAAGGGCTTGGTGACATAATCGTCCGCCCCCGCGTCAAAGCCCTCCACAATGTTCTCCTTGTCCCCCATGCCCGTGAGCAGGATGATGTACGGGGCTATCGCCGTCACCAAATCGCGAATGTCCCGGCACAGTTCGATGCCGCTCTTTCCGGGCATCATCCGGTCCAGCACCAGCAGGCGCGGCGCGTCCCACTGCTGGAGAATCTGCCAGGCCTCGTCGCCGTCGGCGGCGCACACCACCTCGTGCCCCCAGTGCTCCAAACGCGCCTGCATCATGCGCCTGGTGGTTCCGTCATCTTCCGCCACGAGAATACGCAAGTCTTACCCGCTCCTGTCTGATATGGTTGCCGGTTCACCCCCCGGCTTTGGGGCTTTTTTCTCATCTGGCCGGCTGTCCCGCCCGGCCGCGTTCGAATGGAACCGGGCCCTTTAGCCGGCGCCTTCAACACACGCCGGGATCCGTTCCTCGGCAAATCTTGCGCGAATGCTTTCGACCTCCTCGATTTGCCTGTCAAAGGCCGCGCAAATTTCCGGGTCAAAATGCCGCCCCGATTCCTCGTCGATGATTGCCCGCGACTTCTCCAGCGAAAAGGCCGGTTTGTAGGGGCGGTCCGAAATCAGCGCGTCAAACACGTCGGCAAGGGCGACAATCCTGCCCTCCAGTGGAATGCTGTCGCCGGCAAGGCCCTTGGGGTATCCCGCGCCGTTCCATTTTTCATGGTGGCTGAGGGCGATGCGGGTCGCCATCTTGAGCAACGGGTTGTCATCCTCGGGCTCACAAGCATGGTGATGATCGCGGGCCCACCACTGAAACACGCCGAGCGCCTTGGGTTGCTCAAGCAGCACGCTGGCCCCGGTCACGCAGTGGCACTGCATGAGTTTCCACTCGTCCGGGCTAAGTGTTCCCGGCTTCAGGAGAATCCGGTCGGGTATGGCTATTTTTCCGATGTCGTGAAGGGGGCTAGTTAGAAATATGCTCTCGGTAAAGTCGGGGTCCAGTCCCATGCCCGTTGCGATGGCGCGCGAATAAAACGCCACGCGCGCCACGTGCTGCCCCGTCTGGTCGTCGCGGTACTCGCAGGCTTTTGCGAGGCGCCACACGATCTCGCGGTGCGATGTCTCCAGCGCCTGTGTCCGCTCGCGGATGTTTTTCTCCAGCGACCGGATGTGCTCGGCCAGTTCATCCTGGGAGGCTTTGAGGCGCAGCGCGCTGCGCAGTCTGCCCAGCAAATCCTCCCTGCAGATGGGCTTGTTTAGCAGGTCCGTCGCGCCCAGTTCCAGCGCCTGGCGCTTGAGGCTGGGCTCGCAGTCGCCCGTCAGAATGATCACCGGAATGTTCCGGGTGCGTTCCGAATCCTGAAGCGTCCTGAGGAGCCAGAAGCCGTCCTTGTCCGGCATGCGTGCATCGGAAACGACAACGTCAAGGTCGATCTGCGCGGCCACGGCAATCGCCTCGGCCGCGCTGAGGCAAAAGTGCGCCTCCCAGTCCCCTGCGTATGGCGCAATCATGCGCTCCAGCACATCCAAGATGTTCGGGTCGTCATCCACAAACACCAGTCGCTTGGGTCTCAACGCCACATCGCCCCCTTTCTCGGAAATCCGGTCTGGGTTCCCGGGCGAATTTCCTCAAAGCTGTATCTATTATAACAGCCTTTGTTTGCAAATGCTCAAGAACCGGCCACCCGCCCTAAGTGATCCCGTGTTTTTGTAACTGTTTGTGTTTGTTGATATTACAACGGCATATCTGTTGAAAATAGCCCGATTTGTGTGCAAAGATGGGCTGAGCAGCTCAACAATAAACGACAACCTCAACAGGAGGCCA
>CAIUWO010000577.1 GCA_903902895.1 Candidatus Hydrogenedentota bacterium
GAAGAAGTACCCCGACCAGCCGCCCCTGCCCGTGCTGGCGCTCTACACGGTGCTGGTGTTGGCGGGCGGGTGCGCATCCTTCGTCGCGTTTGCCGTGGGCGCCTCCAACGCCATGTTCAGCGTCTGCCTGTGGATGGTGGTGTGGATTCCCACTCTGTATATCTATGCCCAACTGGTGGGCGCGCTTTCGGCCAAGACCATCGTGGACGGACTCTTCGCGTCGACCATCAAGACGCCCGCGCGCCGTTCCCACGGGCGCGGGCGGACCCTGATACTGCAAGGCCACTACGAGGGGGCGAAGCAGGCCTTTCTGGACGAGTTTCACGCGCGGCCCAAGGACCCCGAGCCCCTGGTCTCCGGCGCGCGGATGCTGGCAAACGAGGGGCGCCATGAATTCGCCGTGGACCTGTACCGGGAGGCGCTGGTCCACTTCCGCGCGCAAACGGAACTCTGGACGGAGGCGGCATGGATGCTTTCGCTCCTGCTGGAGGAGCGGATGAACATGCCAAACGAGGCCGCCGACCTGTGGCGGCAGATCGTGCGCCGCGCGCCGAACGGCAAGGTGGGAAGACAGGCGGGCGCCCGTCTTCAGCAAAGAGTCGCGCAGGGTCACCGGCCGGCCGATCTGTAAGCAACCCAGGGAGAACACCGCCATGTACGAGCATCATCAAGAGCCGCTGTTGTCCCGGGTGGAATTTGTCTGGCGCATGGTATGGCACGCATTCATTTTCCTCGGCATGGTTGCCGCGGCCCTGTTCATGGGCGCGGCGGGCTACCACTGGCTGGAGGACATTCCATGGGTGGACGCCGTTCTGAACGCGTCCATGATCCTGGGCGGCATGGGTCCGGTCGACGTCCTGCGCACGGAGGCGGGAAAACTTTTCGCGTCGGGCTATGCGCTCTTTTCGGGGCTCATATTTGTCGCGGCGATGGGCGTGCTCTTCCTGCCGCTGGTTCACCGGCTGCTCCACAAGTTCCATATTGAAGATGAGGACGAGAAGGCCGGGGACGACTGACGGAATGCGGGACGGCAGCTACCGGGGAAATGCCTACGCTTTCCGCGTGCGTCCCGTCCAGGTCAGCGCCACGCCGACAGCCAGCAGCAGCATGCCGATGGCCAGGTTGATTGCCAGGGCCGGGGACAGGGTCATCCAGGGAAGCATGGCGAGCATCATCACGCCAATGGCCATGATGCACATGCCGACGACGCGGAACGGGGACATCATGGTGCTGGCCGGACCCGTGTGCATATCCTCCGGGAGGCTGCCGATGGGGGCGTCCATCCGGGCAAGAAACGCGTCGGCCCGCCCCTGCTCCTCGGCGGGTGTGGGGAAGAGGATGCGCGCCAGCTCCATTGTCACATACGTGACAAACGCGGTGCTCAGGAAAAGGACGATCTCCATCTTGAGCGCCAGCCCGGCAATGACCAGTTCCTCCTTGTCGGGAATCCAGGTCATGCCCAGCACGGTGACAGACTCATTGTAGCGGGAGAGGAAGAACAGACCCAGCCCGGTGCCGAGGCCCAGAAGAAACCCCGCCACGGCGCCCGCGTTGTTGTAGCGGCGCGACACAAGGCCGAGCAGCATGGGCACCGCCGCCGGGGCCGTCGCCACGCCGAAGAGTGTGACCATGATCCGGAACAGGTTCTCCGCCTTGCCGCGCGCCATGAGCAGGGCCGTGGCCAGACCGATGACGCCGATGAGCAGCGTCATGAGCCGGCCAACCTGCACCAGTTCCCGCTCCGAGGCGTGCGGGCGGATCAGCCGCTTGTACACGTCGTTCGTGAGCACGCTGGCGCACACGTTGTAGTCGCCGCTCAGCGTGGACATGGTGGCGGCGAACATGGCCGCCACGGCCAGGCCCAGCATGCCGCCCGACAGCAGCTGCGTGCAGAGCATCGGGTAAATCTTGCCCGCATCGGCAAGCTCGGGGATGAAGCGCGTCGCGGCGATGGCGGGGAAGAACATCAGCGGCGGGCCGACGATGTACAGCGCGACCACAAGCCAGCCCGTCTTGACCGCGTCCTTCTCGGTGGGCACGCAGTAGAACTTCTGGATGAGCGACCAGTTGATGCTGCTCCACGCCAGCGCATAGAGCAGGACCACCGGGATCACGTAGGTCCAGCCGAACTCCTGCGACGTCAGATGAAAGAATCCGGCGGGCGCCTTGTCGAAAATTTCGGCCAGGCCGCCGGCGCGGCTGATTGACAGCGGCAGTATGACCAGCATGGCCGCCGTGAGCACGATGAACTGGATGAAGTCGGTCACGGTGACCGCCCACAGGCCGCCCATGAAGGTGTAGACCAGCATGATGCCGCCGGCGCCCAGAATGCTGTAGTTGATGTTGATCCCCGTGCACACGGAGACGAAGGTGCCCGTGGCGAAGAGCTTGATGCCGTCGTCGACAATCTTCACGGGCACGCCCTGCCACGCGAACAGCTGCCGCAGCGCGGGGCTGTAGCGCGTCTCCAGGTATTCCACCGGGCTGTCGATGCGGGTGCGCCGCCAGCGACGCGCAAAGAAGACCGTGCTGAAAATGGTGGCCGGGATCGCCACCCACAGCAACGTCACGCCCACCCACCCGTAGCGGTAGCACAGGCCCGGATAGAACACGAACGCGGCCACGCTGAAACTGGTCATGTAGAAGGACACGCCGCTCAGCCACCAGGGTATCGTGTTGCCCCCGCGGAAGTAGTCCTTCATGACGCGCATGTGCCGGTAGAAATAAACGCCGATGGCCAGCATGAGCAC
>CAIUWO010000578.1 GCA_903902895.1 Candidatus Hydrogenedentota bacterium
CCTCCCTGCAGGTCATCGCCCACGACGGCCGTGCAGGGAACATCATCGAAATAGGAATCCAAAAAGACCAGCGGCACGCCCTGCCGGATCAAGGTGCGATAGTTGGCCCGGTTGCCTTCGCCGTAGCGCGGCACGAGGATCAGGCCATCCACCCGTCGCTCCAGCAGCACTTCGATCGCTCCGATCTCCTCTTCAAGCCCGCGCATGACGTGGCTGATCACCACGTGGTACCCGTGCTGGCGTGCGCATTCCTCCACCCCGATGGCCATGGAGGAGAAATACGTGATGGAGATCGTCGGGAGCATCACCGACACGGTCTCGGTCCGGCCGGACTTCAGGCTGCGGACCAACCGGTTCGGGCGGTAGTTGTGCTCCACGGCGATCATCTTGACGCGCTCGGCCAGTCCGGCCGATATTCCCTTGGCTTGCCAGCGGTCGTTCAGGATGTTTGAGACCGTCGGGTGGGACGTCCCGGCGCGCCGCGCGATCTCGGTGATTGTGATAGAATCTCTCATAAAAACATATGTAGGGTACTACTTTAGCCTGATCTTGTCAATAGGTCTCCATGTCTTTTTCGAGGGTGGATTGACAAAGTAAGCGCGCCCCCCGGCGCGCGAACGGGGCGCAGTGAGTCTGCCAAGGGAGGGGGGCGCGGTGAGTCTGCCGGGGCGCGGGCGGTTGGGTGGCAGGAGAAGCTTGAGATGGATGCACCCTGGAATGATCCCCCTCCCCCATGGGGGAGGGGGGCGCAGTTAATCTGCCAAATCCATTCGGTTTCCGGTTTCATTGGGATCCGCCCCGCAATCACGCCTGGCGGCAACACCAAGGAACCGAATGGCCAAGTACACACACCTCACCGATGCGGATCGCCTGCAAATCGAACACAAACTCCGGCATGGCACATCCATTAAAAAGATCGCCGCGATGATCGGCAAACATCACTCGACCGTCGCGCGGGAGATTCTCTCGCGATGCATCGAAAGCCTCAAGGGCGCCGCCGGCCGGCTCACCAATCGCTGTGTTCATCGCAGGAATTGCAACCGGACCCAGATTTGCATGGACAGACCCGATTGTACCCGACGCTGCTCCGTCTGCTACCGCTGCAACACGGTCTGCCTCGACTTCAAGGAGGAGGTGTGCCCGAAGCTAGCCTGTCCGCCCTATGTCTGCAACGGATGCCACGAGGAGTCGCGGTGTGTCCTGCGCAAGCGGTACTACGTCCACAACCTGGCGCACGCCAACTACCGAAAGCTTCTCGTCGAAACGCGCAGCGGGGCTAACATCTCCGAGGACGAATTGCTCTCACTCGATCAGTTGGTCAGCCCACTGATCGGGAACGGCCAGTCCGTCCACCACATCCTCGCCAACAACCCCGACTGCTTTGACATCCACGAGAAGACCGTCTATCGCTATATCGCCGGTGGGCTGCTGCGTGCGAAGAATGGTGATATGCCTCGCGTCTGCATGCTCAAGCCGCGTGCTCGGAAGCCCATCGAGCACAAGGTCGATACCAAGTGTCGCATTGGACGAACCTACGCCGACTACCAGACCTTCATAGCCACCGCGCCGGACACGCGCACGGTCGAGATGGACACCGTCATCGGGCGCGTGGGCGGTCAGGCGATCCTGACGCTGATGTTTCCGTGGTGCGGGCTCATGCTGGCGTTCCTGAGGGATCGGAACGACGCACGATCCGTGAGCGAGCGATTCGAATGGCTGTGGCAAGTCCTGGGCGCGCAACGCTTCAAGGCGATCTTTCCGCTGCTGCTCACCGATAACGGCTCCGAGTTCAGCAATCCCCTGGCGATGGAACTCGACCCGGATGGCGCACCCAGAAGCCGCGTCTTCTACTGCGATCCGCGCGCCACCAACCAGAAGTCCCGCATCGAGCGCAACCACGAGTTCCTTCGGATGGTCCTGCCCAAGGGAAGCTCCTTCGACTCGCTCACGCAGGATGCGCTCGCCCGGGTGATGTCGCACATCAACAGCTATTCGCGGCCCAGCCTGGAGGACAAGGCGCCATTCGACCTGTTCGCCTTCGTCTACGGCGTCGGCACCCTCGAATCGCTTGGCCTCCGCCGCGTACCGGCCAACGAGATCACCCTGAAACCAAGCCTCCTCGGATAGGCTGAACCATCCCGCCCCGGGGCCCCGGCCGCCACCCCGCGGAACGTCAGAGCGGCCATGAACCAGGGGGGCGCAGTTACCAGGTCCGAAAAACCGCAACCCGCCACTTCAGTGCGTAGCTTGGTCTTTTTTTGCGCCTCCAACATGCGGCGGGCGCTCTGAACCCCTCCCATCCGGGAAAATCAGCAGGCTGAAGCCCTGTTTCGGACAAACTAACTGCACCTTCGGACAGACTAACTGCGCCTCTGGGCTAACTTACTCGGCCAACGGCGCACTCACTTTGTCAATTGACC
>CAIUWO010000579.1 GCA_903902895.1 Candidatus Hydrogenedentota bacterium
GCCGCGGGTGTCAGGCCCTGCAGCGGCAACTGCGCCGACTCATAGGGGCATGCGTCGCGCCGGAACACCTGAACCAGGCCCTCACCGGCCTCGGGCCGGTCGAACTGCCAGCCAATCCACTGGTCCGCGGCGAGGCTGTAGGGCGTAACCGGGTAGTAGTCGCCAAAGTAATTTGGCGCAAATGCCTTCCACTCGTCGATGATGCCGCTTATGGCCGCGAAGTCGATCTTGTCGTCGCGCTGGTCCCAGCAGGCGGTCTGGCTGGGGCAGAGAATGCTTCGGATCAGGTACGGGTCGGTCTTTGAAGTGCCGGTGCCGTAAAAGGGGAACCACTCCGAGAGGGTCCATGTGTGGCACTGGTTGCCGACGGGTTCCATAATATAGTCGCTGCGTAGCAGCGGAACCGCGCGCCGCAGCGTTTCGAGGTCGTTGCGTCGGCCGCCGCTGGCGCACGAGTCGATCAGCATGTCCGGATGGCGCTGACGCAGCGCGTCCCAGTAGGCGAAATAACCCTCAATGTGCCGGATTTCAGTGATGCCCTGCCGGTCGGGCGTGTCATTCTTGCGCCATGCGTCAAGCGGGTCCATGTTGAAGTCCTGACGGTACAGGTCGATTCCGTTTTCCGTCATCAGTTTGTCCACGTGCTCAATCAGCCAGGTGCGCGCCTCGTCATTGCCAAGGTTCAGGAGCCCGCCCTTCTTCCCGCCCAGAACCCAATCGGGATGGTTTTCCGTGAGCCAGGTGTCTTTCGCCACGCGTTCCGGCTCGAACCACACGATAATCTTGACGTCTTTGCCGTGCGCGTGGTCGCTGATGGGTTTGAATCCACCCGGGAACCGGGTCTGGTCCACTTCCCATGTCCCCGTTTTCGGCCATTGCCCGTCGCAGGGATACCACCCGGCGTCCATCCACCAGTAGTCGAGTTTCATGCCCCGTTCGAGGTACTTGTCCACAAAGAAGATCTGGCTGTCACTGTTGGCGTTGATCATCTCGCCAAACTGGTGCGAACTGCACGCGTTCAATTGGGGCAGGGGCGGCAGTTTGCCGCCCGGCCGGGGGGTGTTGTGCGCGATCATCCACTGGCGCCAGACATTCTGCGCGCGGGTCCGCGTGCCCTCGTAGAACTGGATTACGGCCATCGGCCCGCGCACTTCCTCGCCGGGATGCAGCAGAAAATGGGTTTTCTCCTGGCCGGCCCGGATGCGCAGCCCCGTGCCCTCATCGCGGGTGAACCTGGTCGACCACTGCCCGGCCCAACTCAGGGCGAAAATGAAGCCCTGCCCGCCTGCCTGGACGTTGAAATACGGGCAGGACACCTGGGTCGGGCGGCCGCCCGTGTTGGCGACCGTGACGTCCGCCTTGGCCGAAAGTGGCTCGTGAATGGGCTCAAAGCTGTCGGCGGTGCAATTGTCACCCTTGTTGCGGTGCAGCGTGAAATCGGCCCCCGGTTCGCCGTTGAGCGTGGTGTCCACAGCCAGGATATCGGAGAGGATGGGCGTGTCGGCCGTGCCCGTGTTCTTAAAATGGATGGTCCACTCCACGGTGGGGAAATCGGGATAGCGGAAGCCCTCAATCCGCGCCTGCAGGCCTGTCACGGGGTCGGTATGGGTGATGGTGTGCA
>CAIUWO010000580.1 GCA_903902895.1 Candidatus Hydrogenedentota bacterium
ACGATGCGCGCGGCCACGATACGCTTGCGAAGGTCAATGGAAGTAGCTCTCATGCCCTCAGTATAGCATCGTAGGTATGGTTAATTAAAATGCTCTAAATGGCGCATGGGCATCGGCCTCAACGGGTTCATGTCCTCGGCGCAGGATTACCACAAGGAGTATCCGCTCTGGGAAATCCTCCAGTTCGCCGTGGATGCCGGGTTCCAGGGCATTGAACTGGTGGAGGGCTGGCCGCAGGGCGGCTATCCGCGCGCGGAGGAGGAGAGGCGCGTGGCGGCGCTGCGCGGGCTCTATGACAAATACGGGCTGCGCATATACACCTTCCAAAATGGCGGCGCCGACGCCCACGCGGCCGACGCCGAGCGCCGCAAGGCGTGGCTGGAGGACTTCAAGGCCCGGGTGCGTCTGGCCAAGGCCCTCGGATGCGACTTCATGGGCCACTGGCCCGGCGGCGGCATGGAGGGCAACCCGAACATGGACGCCGCCATCGACAATCTGGTCAAGAGCTACCGCGACGCGGCGGCGGTCTGCGCCGACGCGGGCCTGTGGATGTCCTTTGAGATCGAGCCGCCCTTCATCTTCAACACGCCCGAGCATCTGGAGCGCATCCTGGCCGGGGTGAACCATCCCGCCTGCCGCACCAACTATGATCCGAGCCATTTTGACCTCATGTGGGGCAGCAAGGGACATCCCGAGGAAATGCTGAAGCGCATCGGCGCAAAGCACATCGGCCATGTGCATTTGACCGACACGGACGGCACGCTCTTCAACGGCACCTCAAAGCATCTCCCCTGCGGCGACGGCCACTGCGACACGGCGGCGGCTTTGCAGGTGCTGTACGACGGCGATTACCGGGACTGGATCATGGTGGACGCGTGGAAGATCACCGACGCCTACGACGCCTGCCGAAAGGGCAAGAAGGCCGTGGACGATTTCTGGGGCACACTCGCGTAGGGTGCCCGAAGCGAAGCGGAGCGCATCGTCTACTCGCACCACGCGCTGGCATCGCGTCGCAGGGTGTCCCAGTCAAGTTGCAGCGTGTGGCCGTTGTGTTCGAAGGAAACGGTCTTGGCGGGAAAATCGGCCTTTGCGTAGGGGTTGTTGTAGCGGGGGTAGTCCGCGATGTTCACCGCTTTGCCCCGCTGTTTCAGGCTGCCGTTCCAGCCGAATTCGAGCCGGCCCTGCGAGGGTGATTCGTAGGTGATCTGCAGTCCCTCACCATAGACGCGCGCTTTTGCGATGCGATCCGTGAAGGACGCGAACTCACCGTCCGTTTCTTTTCGGCCCATTTCGCAGATCCAGATGTTCTCCTGGCCGGGCGCGATGATTTCGCGGTCCTTGTCGTCGCCCTCCTCCGTCTGCCAGTGTCCGGGCTGCCGCGACCACAAGGCGAGATAGCCGTCGCCGCGCCGGGCAAAGTACCAGCCGTCGCGTTCGACCACCTCCTCAAACTGGTCCTTCGGCAGCCATGCATGGGTGAACATGAGCGGACGGCCTTTGACATAGGGGCCGCCGCCCCCGCCGGCAATGCGGTATACCGCAATGGC
>CAIUWO010000581.1 GCA_903902895.1 Candidatus Hydrogenedentota bacterium
GTCCCACAACTTCGCCGTGTTGTCCCTTGACCCGGTGAGCACCTTCGTTCCATCCGGGGAAAATGCCACGGAGTGCACGCCGCCCGTGTGCCCGGTGAAGGTGCGAATTTCTGCGCCCGTCGCCGCGTCCCACAGTTTCGCCGTCCTGTCACTGGAACCGGTGAGCACCTTGGTCCCGTCCGGAGAAAATGCCACGGCGTACACCCTGTCCGTGTGACCGGTGAACGTAACCAGTTGCGCGCCGGAGGGGGCGGCTGTGAGCAACACCGCCACAGTCACCCAAAGAAATCGCTGTAACATGCGGAACCTCCCGTTGTTGCCGAATTGCCTCGGCTACCTTATTACCCTACCATGGCGGCGTTTTATGCGCAAACATTGGTTCGTACCGCCGCATGCGTGTCAAAACGCGAAGTCAATGGTCGCCGTTTCGCAATCCCCCACGGTGAACACTTTCGACTGCTGCCGAACCTGCTGTGTTGCTTCATCGTACAGGAGGGCGGTGACGGTGAAGGTGCCTGCGGAAAGAAAGCCGACGTAGAACTGGTTGCCGTTGAACTGTTTGTCGTGCATGCCCCATATGAATATATCTTCCACGGCCAGACGCTGTGTTCCGAGACCCTTAGGTTGGAACCGTGTATCCCCCCAGTCATCAGAAACGGGGGTGTCATGCGGGCCTTTGCGGACCGTGAACCGCATGGTCTGCCCGTCAGCCAGCGGGGTCAAGACGCCTTGAACGGCTCCGTTCCCCGGGGTTCCCAGTTCAACCGTTGTCGTCTTCCCCTCCTCCACCTCAACGCTGGTGCTGTAGCACACAGTACCCCCTCCGTAGTGCTCGGCGTCCCATGTGGTGTTCACGCCCATGGCGACCTCATACCGCCCCGGTGCAACATGGTAGAAGCCACAGGTCCCACCGACGTTTACGAAGCAGTCTTCCCTGCTTGCGCCGTTCTTTATCGCAGTATCAAATGCCACAAGCGCGCCTTTGGGATACCTGTCCAAGTTGGCTCGTGTTTCTATGATTCCTTCGGGCTCCAGGCGTATCACCACATCGGCGCTGTCTGTATCTGCTTCGATCCTTACAGGACTGATGAACGCCGTACCGTAGCCGGGCGCGGAGGCCCAGAGAGTGGCGCTTCCTGCCGGTAAATCCTTCAAGTGGAAAACACCGCCGAGCTGTACCGGCGCATTCAGCGCATAGGACAGCACCTTGGTCTCACCGTAGTTCGTGACCATCCGACCTATCCACACCTTTGGCGTGAGTAGCGGTTTGTCCGTTCGGGCGTCAACCACCATGCCTTTCACCGACCCGCGCCGTTTCGCGTACAGCGTAACCTCCACGTTCTCATCCCCCGTCTTTGCATCGACATCCGCACATTCATAGTCCGGGTGGCAGACAGTGATAGGGTAGTAAAAGTCGTCTGTCATCGACTTCAGAATTTCAACGGACATCTCCATTCTGTTCGGCCGCACCCGCGTCAGCGTAAAACGCCCGTCCGGATCGGTCACTGTCTCCGCGTTGGGGATGCTGATGTGCATGACCACACCAGCGCCGGATACGGGCTGTCCCTCTTCATCGCGCACCATGCCCCGGACGACGCGTTTTGCCGAGGGCACCACCACGCGAATATCCTGTATCTCTCTATCCTCGGCGAGCATGACGGGCGTGATCTCGATGTTGGGGGCCTCCACGGGGGGGATTGTGTGCGCAATACGGGTTGCCGCCTCATCTGTAAGCCTCTTGGCGCAGTAGAAGAACTCGTACTCTTCGGCTTGTAACGGGCCCTTCTCAGAGTCTGTACACACGAATTCTCCCTTTTCGTTCACGGGAACCGCAGAAGTTGGCCCAACGTAAAACTCCCACCTCTTCTTGAGACCGATCTGCACATCGCTGACGGGTGCCCCGTCCTCGTCGACCACGTATCCGGACACCTTGACGGGGGCCTTCGGAGCGGCCACTGTTTCGGGTGGCGCCGACTTGAGCCACGTCAAGAGACCCTGCGCGATGCTTTCCCGCGACACGTTCTTGTCGGGTTCCCGCTCTGGGGCCACTGCGGTTGCTGCCGCTTCCTGTGGAGGGTCCGGAGGCTTTCCCGCATACAGCCATGCGGCGCAGCCCAACGCCGAAACCATCACAAGCATGCCGACCGCAATCCATGCGCCCTTGGCCCCGACTCCTGCGGTAACGACCATGGGCGCAGCGGCACCGGCGCTTTGCGAGAGGGCCAGCTTGCCCAGGGACTGGGTCAGGGATGCGGGAGCCTGGGATGCCTGGGCGGCGGCCGTCGCCAGAAGCCCGGTCAGCGCAGCCATCTCCACCACAACGCCGCGTTGACGCAACAATTGTCCCAGTTGTTCCAGGCCGGTGTCGATGCGGTGGCGCAGGGTGCGGCGCGGGATGCCGAGCTGCTTCGCCACTTCGCGCTGGGTACGTCCGCACAGGAAGGTCTGCACGAGCGGGGCGCGCAGGTCTTCGGGAAGTTCGGCGAGCGCCTCATCGACGTGTTCGTGGATTTCGTTTCGTACGGGTTCGACCTGAGCGGGTTGTTCGGCCGCATATTGTGCCTCGCGCCGTGCGCGGCGGTCCTCGGCGCGCAGGCGGGTCAGCGAACGGTAGGTGGCGGCACCGTGCAGCCATGCGCCGACGACGCGTACCCGGGCGGCGTCCTTTTCGCGCAGCAGCGCCTCGTAGCATTCCTGCGCCACATCCTCCGCCTCGGTGGGATTGCCCAGAATGCGCAGGCAGGTTGCGTACACCATGCCCGCCGAATCATGCACCACCTGGTTCAGCGCCTGCGGGTCGCGCCGCGCCACCCATCTTTCCCATGCAACGTCCATTACCGGGGCCATGACCTATCCTCCTGTGGTTGACAGTCTACCAATATGTCGCCATGGAGGGGCAGTTTGGGCCACGGGGGGCAGGGCAATCGCATTTAACCGGGCGCAAAACCAAACGTCAATAATACGCGCAACCGTAATCGCGGAGCGGTCTTAAGCCCCCCTTTGAAGGGGGATTTAGGGGGATGTGATTTTGGCGTAGGTCTTCACATCCCCCGTTCCGCCTGCGGCGGAACTGCCCCCTTCAAAGGGGGACTAGGAACAGGTGCAAGTTGTACTCATACAAAAAGTCGCTCAGCATCCGCGCTCCTGCCCGCCGCACTCAATATTGAAGACCGCCTGCGCTCCCGCGAAAGACCCCGTCCTTGACTCATTTTTCGCTTGTATGGTAGGCTTCACGCTGCCCTGAGGGCGGCAAACGGCGGGTTTGCCCGGGGCGAAGCTTGTTTTTTTTCAGCCGGTGGGACCTTTGGCGTTGACGGTTGGGTCCCGCGCGACGGGATATCGGCGAACTCGGTCAGGTCCGAGAGGAAGCAGCCGTAGTCGAACCATCTCGTGTGTGCGGGGTTGCTTGACCCGAGCCGGGGTCCCCCGGCTGTCCTGAATGCACCTTTACAGGTGGATGGGCAGTCGCTGTTTTCACGTTGCACAGGCCGGAGACCCCGGCGCGAGGCGCGATGGCTGACACGAACTACACCGTTCTGGCGCGCAAGTGGCGCCCGCAGCTCTTCGACGAGGTGGTGGGGCAGGAGCACATCACCCGGACGCTGAAGAACGCCATCGCGTCGGGCCGCATCCACCACGCCTTCCTGTTCATAGGGTCGCGCGGCATCGGCAAGACGACCACGGCCCGCATCCTGGCCAAGGCGCTCAACTGCCAGCGCGCGGACGCGCCGACCATGACCCCCTGCGGCGAGTGCGACAACTGCGTCTCGATCACGGCAGGCAACAACATTGACGTCATCGAGATCGACGGCGCGTCGAACAACGGCGTGGACGACATCCGCGAAATCCGCGACAACGTGCGGATGGTGCCGACCAGCGGCCGCTACAAGGTGTACATCATCGACGAGGTGCACCAGCTGTCGACGGGCGCGTTCAACGCGCTGCTCAAGACGCTGGAGGAGCCGCCGTCGCATGCGATCTTCATCCTGGCCACCACCGAGGCGCACAAAATCCCGGCGACCATCGTCTCGCGCTGCCAGCGCTACGACTTCCGCCGCGTGACCATCGGCGACATTGTGGTGCTGCTGCGCCGCATCCTGGACCGGGAGGGCATGCGCGCCACCGACGAGGCGCTCTACGCCATCGCCCGCGCCGCCGAGGGCGGCGTGCGCGACGCGGAAAGCGTGCTGGACGAGCTGATCACCTACTGCGACGGGGAAATCACGTTCCAGGCGGTGTTTGAAGTGCTGGGCCTGGTGGACTGGCGGGTGCTGCACGGGCTGTGCGACGCCATGGTGGGGGGCGATGTGGCCCGGCAGCTCATCCTCGTTGAGGAGGTGGTTGCGGCGGGCAAGGACCTGTCCCAGTTTGTCGAGGAGATACTGCGCTATTTCCGCAACCTGCTGGTGTGCAAGGCGGGCGCCGCCGCGGAACTGCTGCGGCTGCCGCCCGAGGAAATCACCGAGATGCGGGGCCGGGCGGACCGGTTCCCGATGGGCAAGCTCATCCGGCTGGTGGAGCAGTTCGCCACGCTCACCAACGGCTACGACTCGCAGCTCGCCCAGCGCACCGCCCTTGAGGCGCTGCTGATCAAACTGGCCAAGGTCGACGTCGAGGTCTCCCTCGACAGCATCATGGAAAAACTCATCCTGCTCGGCGCGGGCGGCATCGTGCCCGGCGGCGGCGCGGCGAGCGTCCCCGTGCCCGTCCCAAGGCCCGGTCCAAACCCTCCTGAGGCCGGGCCGACCGAATCAGCGTCAACGGTCCCGGCGACTCCCAGGCGCAGTGAGCCCCCCGCTCCCGCACCCCAAGTGTCTGCGGTGGCGCCGCCCCCTTCCCCCGCACCAAGCGACCCCGCCACCGCGGCCGCCGCGGCCGCCGAAAAAGAGCGCGCCAAGATTGCGGACCTGGTGAGGGACAATCCCGGGCTTGCCGTCGTCATGGAAGTGTTCCGCGGGACCATCGTGCGCACGGGAACAGAGGCGGCGGTCCCGGCGGGACCGGAAGCGGCCGCCGAGATTCGCCCGCCCGATTTGGAAAGCACCGTGTACGATCCTGACCTGGACGAGTCCGAGGCGCCCATGGAGTGATTGCCAAGAGAAAACCCCAGGCAGTGGTTATGCCCGGGGTTGTGCGTCAAGGTTCTTGAAGCTTGCCCGACCGCAGATCGTCAGGGTCGCTTCGGTCAGGATTTCTTGCTGAAACGGAAAAGCCAGCCCTTCTTGGCGGGCTTTTCCTTGGGGTCGCTGTCGGAGGCCGGCAGTGCGAGCGGGATGTCTTCCTCAGCCGCTTCCTGCGCCGCTGGCGCCGGGGTCGGCGATGAGGCGGCAGGCACCTTGCCTAGGCCGAGATCGGCGAGCAAATCCACGGTCGGCAATTCGGGTTCGGAGGCGGCCTTTTCGATGCGCGCCTTGATGATCCGCGCCTTGGGGTGCTCATACCGGGCAATCAGCCGCTCGCACATATCAAGCGCCTCGTCCGTCTTGCCAAGCATTTCGCAGCAAACGGCCATGGCATAAAGCACATTCTTCGTCTCAGGGCGTTCCCCGTCGATTTCCTGAAGAATATGCATGGATTCTTCATAGCGGCCAACGCGGATGAGCTGAATGGCCTGACGATACTGGAGATACAACTCGTTATTGTTCACGGGACCTATTGCTCCTTGCCCCCGAAAATCGGTCTTATTATACCTGAAATCGGCGCACCAAACCAAATTGCACGGTTTGACCAGGGTCGAGTTTTATTGGTTTCGCACTTTTTCCACCAGGCGGGGCAGGCTCTTTCCTGCCGGACCCTGCAAAAACACATCCGTGATGGTTCGGGTAAACTGGGTGGGTTCTGTGTTGCACTCAATAATAAACGCGCCGTTCTCCTTGGCAATATACGGCAGTCCCGCCGCCGGATAGACCTGGGCGGAGGTGCCGGCGATGATCATGACCCCGCAACTGCGGGCAAGCGAATCGGCCAGATGCAGGGCGTTCTGGGGGATCAGTTCGCCAAAAAGGACCACATCGGGCTTCATGTAGCCGCCGCACTCGCAGCGCGGCGCGCCCAGCGACCGGTGGCCGAGGTCCATGGGGCGGCGGCGATGGCATGCCGGGCAATAAAGCGTGTCGGCGCTGCCGTGGTATTCGATGACCGAGGTGCTGCCCGCGTCCCGGTGCAGGGCGTCAATATTCTGGGTGACCACCACGCTGAGCCGTCCCATTTCCTCCAGTTCGGCCAGGGCATGGTGGGCGGGATTGGGCCGGACATCGCGCAGCGTCTCCGCCAGTTCGTACCACATCTCCCAGACCTTGTCCGGGTCGGCGTAGAAGGCGTCAATGGTGGCATACTCCTGCGGGGGATACTTGGCCCACAGTCCGCCGGCGCTGCGGAAATCGGGTATGCCGCTCTCCACGGAGACACCGGCGCCGGTGACCGCAACAACGCGGCTGGCGTTGAGGATGGCTTCCGCGGCGGCGGCATAGAGCGCCGCTTCGGCGTCCGGCCCGTCCTTTATGGGGTACTGCTCCATGGTCGGGGTCAGACCGGCCGGATCACGTCGAGGCCGCCCATGTAGGGGCGCAGTGCTTCGGGTATCACGACGGTTCCATCCGCGCGCTGCCCGTTTTCAAGGATGGCGACGGCGGTGCGGCCCACGGCCAGGCCGGAGCCGTTGATCGTGTGGACGTGCTCGGGCTTCTTGTCGCGGCGGAAGCGGATGTTCGCCCGCCGGGCCTGGAAGTCGAGGAAATTGGAGCAGGAGCTTATCTCGCGGTAGGCGTTCTGCCCGGGCAGCCATACTTCGAGGTCATAGGTCTTGGCGGAGGAAAAGCCGAGGTCGCCCGTGCACAGCGTGACCACGCGGTAGGGCAGGCCCAGGCGCTGGAGGATGACTTCGGCGTTGTGCGTCAGTTTCTCCAGTTCGTCCCAGGAGTCCTCGGGCCGGGTGAACTTGACCATTTCCACCTTGTTGAACTGGTGCTGGCGGATCATGCCTCGGGTGTCCTTGCCGTACGAGCCGGCCTCGCTGCGGAAACAGGGCGTGTAGGCGGTGTACATGATGGGCAGTGACCCGCCGTCGAGAATCTCGTCGCGGTGGATGTTGGTGACGGGCACCTCGGCCGTGGGGATGAGCCAATAGTCGGTGTCCTGCACCTTGAACAGGTCCGCGGCGAATTTCGGAAGCTGGCCGGTGCCGCGCATGGAGTCGGAATTGACCATGAGCGGCGGAAAGACCTCGGTGTAGCCGTGCTCCCGGGTGTGTATGTCCAGCATGAAACTGATGAGCGCCCGTTCGAGCAGCGCCCCGGCGCCCTTCATGATGGTGAAGCGCGCGCCGGCAATCTTGGCGGCCCGCTCAAAGTCCACGATGCCGAGCGCCTCCACGAGTTCGACATGCTCGCGGGGGGTGAAGTCGAATTTGGGAATCTCGCCCCACACGCGCTCCACGCGGTTTTCGGAGTCGTCGGCGCCGTCGGGCACGGACGCATCGGGGCAGTTCGGCATGGTCAGCAGGAAATCCTGCAGCTGCTCGTCGGCGACGCGGACCTGCTCCTCCAGTTCGGCGATTTGGGTTTTGACGGCGCGAAGGGCCTCAATCGCGGCGGAGGCGTCCTCTTTGGCGCGCTTCTTTACGGCGATTTCCTCGCTGGCGCGGTTCTGCGCGGCGCGCAGCTGCTCCATTTCAAAGATGGCCGCACGCCGCCGCCCGTCCACCTCAAACACGGCGTCGAGGTCAATCTTGGCGCGCCGGCGGGCCATGGCCTCGCGCACGCGCTCGGGTTCGCTTCTCACCAGTCGAATGTCAAACATGTTTCGGGTCCTGTATTTGTCAAAACCAGGGACAGACAGGTCTGTGCGCCTGGGCGGCGCTCCGCCTGTGTCAGTCCCTGCTTTTTCCAAGCAGTGCAAGCAGGCGGTCGAGCTCATCCAGGCCGAAGTACTCGATTTCAATGCGGCCGCGGCCGTTGTCACCGGAGCGCAACTGCACCTTGGTGCCCAGCCGGCGCCGCAGGTCATCCTCGATTTGGGTCAGGTTCGGGTCTTTCGCGGCCTCTTTTTTGGCGGGGGCGCCCCGTCCGGCCCGGTCGGCGCGGGCGGCGGCAATCTGCTCCACCTGCCGCACCGAAAGCCCCTCGGCGATGGCCTTGCGCGCCACGGCGGCCTGTTCGGAGGGGGAGGGCAGCGCCAGCAGCGCGCGCGCGTGGCCCATGCTCAGCGAGCCGTCGGCCACCTGCTCCTGCACCACGTTGGGCAATTGCAGCAGGCGCAGGGTGTTGGTCACGGTGACCCGTTTCTTGCCCACCTCGTCGGCGAGCTGCTCCTGGGTCCAGCCGAATTCGGCGATCAGTTCCTGGTAGGCCAGGGCCACCTCGATGGCGTTGAGGTCCTCGCGCTGGATGTTCTCGATGAGCCCCAGCTTGAGCATGTCGCGGTCGGAAATGTCGCGGCAGACGGCGGGAATGGCGTGCTTGTCGGCCAGCACACTGGCGCGGCAGCGCCGCTCGCCGCTGACCAGCTCGTACTTGTCGCCCGCGCGGCGGACGATGATGGGCTCCTGCAGCCCGTCGCGACGGATCGATTCGGCCAGTTCGGCCAGCGCGCCCTCGTCAAAGTGGCGGCGGGGCTGCTTGGGATTGGGCAGCACCTCGGCCGGATCGACCAGCACCAGCACCGTGCCGTCGGGCAGCGCCTGCGGCCCCGGGCCTGCCGGTGCGGCGCCGCCGTCATTCCCTGCGGGGGCGGCGGACTGGAACGCGGGATTGCTGCCGGAGAGCAGCGCGCCGAGCCCCCTTCCGAGCTTCTTCTTTTTCAAGTCAGCCACGGGCGATCACCTCGCGCGCCAGGGCCATGTAGGCCTGTGCCCCGGCGGATTTGAGATCGTAATAGATGATGGGCTGCCCAAAACTGGGCGCCTCGCTGAGGCTCACGTTTCGCGGAATGACCGTGTCGAAGACCTTCTCGCCCAGATGGCCGCGCACGTCCTCGACCACCTGTTTGGACAGGTTCGTGTGCTGGTACATCGTCAGCGCCACGCCCTTCACCGCGAGGGCGGGGTTGAAATGGCCCCGCACCAGCACCACCGTGTTCAGCAGTTCGGCCAGGCCCTCCAGCGCGTAATACTCGCACTGGAGCGTGATGATGACGGCGTCGGCCGCGGTCAGGCTGTTCAGGGTCAGCAGCCCGAGCGACGGCGGGCAGTCTATGAAGATAAAGTCATAGGACTCGCGCAGCGGCGCGAGCGCGTCGCGCAGGCGGTATTCGCGCCGCTCCGCATCGACCAGTTCCAGCTCGGCGCCAACCAGGTCCCGCGTGGACGGCAGCAGCCACAGGTTCGGCGTGTCCGTCGGCAGCACCGCCTCGGCGGCGGGCGTGCCGTTGACCAGCGCGTCGTAGACCGTGTGCTCCGCGGCGGACTTGTCGACGCCCACCCCCTGCGAGGCGTTGCCCTGCGGGTCAAGGTCCACCAGCAGCACGCGCTTGTCGGCCGCGGCCAGGCAGGCGGCAAGATTCACGGCGGTGGTGGTTTTTCCAACGCCGCCCTTCTGGTTGGCTATCGCGATGACATGGCTCATAAGTGGTCCAGTAATGATATTGCCCGGGGGATCACGCACAGAACGCGTATGATACGGCGGTCCCGGAGGGCTTGTCAAAGACCGGTCGGGGGGCCAATCACATTAAACTACTGACCTGACGAAAACACGGGTGACGGAAGCTTCCATGCATTGTGGTGTCCAAAAGCCATGAAAGCACGGAACGTCTAATACATGGTTAACGAGAGTGCTCTGCTGTTAGTCCCCCTTTGAAGGGGGAAGGTCCCGCCAGAGGCGGGACAGGGGGATGTTAACGCGCCCACCCAAGGCTGACATCCCCACCGAAGGCGGACAAGCCCCTAAATCCCCCTTCAAAGACAGAGAGGACAAAATGAGCGGTTGGGCCATGGCGCGGTGGTCCACATCCCCCGCCACGCTTGCAGCGTGGCTGCCCCCTTCGGAAGGGGGGCTTGGAGCAGGCGCGCGGTTCAGTCGTGGCGAGAAGTGCTCTCTCCCGACGACTTCTGTCCCCCGTATCTTCAAAGGGGGACTTAAAGCCGCGCTACTCCGCAGTTTATGCACGTCTTCCCAGGGGTGTTCCTGACCTGGTTTAATGCGATTGCCCTGACCGGACGGGGGGGCCAAGCCGGTGGTCGAAGCCTCAGTTGAAACGCCTGTGCGCGAGCAACACCAGGCGCCAACTCCCGTAGGCGAAGAAGGGGGCGGCATAGACGTCGCCGCTGTAGTGGACGTGCTGCAGCACGACGCCGACGCCGACAAAGACCGTGCCCGCCAGCAGAAACCACTTCATGCGGGCAGAGTTGGTCGACAGAAACAGGAGGAACATGACGGAGGTGTGCCCGCTGAAGAAGAGGTCCTTCGTGACCAGCGTGCCCGTGCCGAAGTAGATGGCGACGGGGTCGGCGAGGGGGATGATGCTTGGCAGGGGGTCGAGGGGCACCAGGTAGAGCGCGATGGTGCGCAGGGCAATTAGCAGCGCGCAGGCCTGAAGGCCCATGAGCAGCCGCGGAGGGTCTTTGGCGAGGCAATACCCCCCGGCAATGACCGACGACCACAGGACCGCGAAGATGGGCCATCGCAGCCGGATCGGTCCGACGGCGTTCAGGATGGGATCGGCAAGCTCGGCGCCCGGACGGGCCTGGGCGTACAGCATAAATTCCGCGCAGATGCGCAT
Source organism: Candidatus Hydrogenedentota bacterium (assembly GCA_903902895.1). Lineage (GTDB taxonomy): Bacteria > Hydrogenedentota > Hydrogenedentia > Hydrogenedentales > CAITNO01 > CAITNO01. The sequence continues at coordinate 10,714 of CAIUWO010000581.1, forward strand.
CGACAGCACGAGCAGCAACACCGTGAGCCCCCCTTCGCAGAGGAAACGGGGCTGACGGACAAGGGTGCGCCAGGTGCTGTCCACGGCGGGCGGGTTCGCGGTTGCCTCCGACGACATGCCATCTCCTTGTCCTCCCACACGATAAGCGTTCACGCAGGGAGTATAGCGCGGGAAGAGGTCGGCGCGAAACAGCACGCATCGGAGTTCATCCTCCCGCCACCGGCCGGTTCCCGTCGGCGCGCGTCGAATCCGGCGAAGCGAAGTGTGGTTTCTTGTGCCCTGCGGGGAACGGCAGGCTACTGAAGGTCCCTTTGCGTGAAAGCGAACTCGGCGTGGTTGTCCTGGCCGGGAAGAATGGGCATGGTTCTGGTCGTGGTGAAGCCGCAGCCGTCCCACTGAAATTGCTTGATGGAGATTCTTGCCTCTCCGGCGGGCACGTTCTCCAGGGCGAAGCCACCGTCAAAACGGGTATGAACGGAGTGGACGGTCTCGCGGCCGTCATGGGCGGTCACCCGCACTTCGACATTGAAATCACCAAAGGGCATGCCATCGAGATAGACCCCTCCCGTCATGGTGCAGGCCCCCGTGGGAATGTGAAGGACCAAGTTCTCCGCTTCGGTTTGCCCGACCATCACCTCCTGAGCGACCTCCTGCCGGCAACTGTTGTAGGCCCCATCGGGACGGTACCAGTCGGCCGAAGCGCGGACCGTGGCGGGCCCGGGGCGCACATGGTCGAAGCGGAACCGGCCGCTCTGATCCGCTTGCATATAGCCGCATTCCACCTCCGGTGTGCCCGAATAGGACAACACCACTTGGAATGATTCCGGACGCGCTTCCCCCTCCACCTCCACGATGCCCTGAACCA
>CAIUWO010000582.1 GCA_903902895.1 Candidatus Hydrogenedentota bacterium
CGCCCTCAACTCTTGCAGATCCGTAGCTTGCGCGACAACGGTCTGAGCTTTCTGCACCAGCTCTGGGTCGATTTGCCGTGGTCTTGCCATGGCTGCAGTATAGCAGTGTTAGTCTCATTTTGAAAGCTCTTTAGAATTAGTTCTGGAGAGACGGCCGCCGCGCCCCCAAAGGGCCCGCGACTTCAGATGCGGAGCTTGTCTCTTAGCCCGCCGCGCGTTGCGGCCCCTTCTTGTCATGTATGGCGTCCCGACCGATGCGGGGCACAAAATTGTGGGACTATTGACAGCCACCCGGATGTTCTCAAGACCAACAAGGAGTACATAAACATGCCAAGCACAAGTGGAACGCTTGCCGCCAGTCACCTCGTCACCAGTTGGGTGGATGAAATGGAGGCCCTATGCCTGCCGGAGAAAGTGGTGTGGATTGACGGGAGCGACGAGCAGCGAAGGGTGCTCACTGCTGAAGCATGCGCCACTGGCGAAATGATTGAACTCAACCAGGAAAAACACCCCGGATGCTACTACCACCGTTCGGACCCGCAGGATGTGGCCCGTGTGGAGGACAAGACCTTCATCTGCTGCCGAGACCAGAAGGACGCCGGCGCGACCAACAACTGGAAAGAGCCCGGGGAGGCCTATGCTGAGGCGGCGGATTTCTTCCGCGGCTCGATGCGCGGCCGCACGATGTATGTCGTGCCGTTCTCCATGGGTCCCGTCGGCTCCAGTTTCAGCAAAATCGGCATTGAGTTGACCGACAGCATTTATGTGGTGATTAACATGGCAATCATGTGCCATGTCGGGGAAAGTGTGCTCGACGTGCTCGGCCAGAGCAACGATTTCACCCGCTGCCTGCACAGCAAGGCGACGCTGGACCCGGAAAAGCGCCGCATCCTGCATTTTCCCGAGGACAACACGGTCTGGTCGGTGAACTCCGCCTATGGCGGCAACGTGCTGCTGGGCAAGAAGTGCCTGGCGCTGCGCATGGCGGGCTGGATGGGAAAAAATGAGGGGTGGCTCGCCGAGCACATGCTCATCCTCGGCATTGAGGCGCCCAATGGGAGCACTGAATATGTTGCGGCGGCGTTCCCAAGCGCCTGCGGCAAGACCAATCTTGCCATGCTCATTCCGCCCGAGGGGCTGCGCGGCAAGGGCTACCGGATTTGGACTGTGGGCGACGACATCGCCTGGATTCGCCCCGACAGTGACGGCAGGCTTTGGGCAATGAACCCCGAGGCGGGCTTCTTCTGCGTTGCGCCGGGCACGAACTCGAAGACCAATCCCAACGGCATGGAGACACAGAAGAAGAACACCATCTTCACCAACGTGGTGCTGGGCAGGGACGGCACGGTTTGGTGGGAGGACGGCGATGGGGCGCCGCCTGCGGACGCGCTGGACTGGCAGGGCCGTCCCTGGAAGCCCGGCATGACGGACGAAAACGGCAAGGCCGTCGTCGGCGCCCATCCCAACAGCCGGTTCACCGCACCCTTCAGCCAGTGTCCCACCGCACCCCTCAGCCAGGACCGCCACCACGGCGTGCCTATTTCGGCCATCATCTTCGGCGGCCGCCGCGAGCGTCTGGTGCCGCTGGTGTACGAGTCCACATCGTGGGACCACGGGGTGTTTGTCGGCGCGAGCGTGGCGTCCGAGCGCACCTCGGCCCAGTACGGCAAGCAGGGCGAGGTGCGCCGGGACCCGTTCGCCATGCTGCCCTTCTGCGGCTACAACATGGCGGACTACTTCAGGCACTGGGTCAACATCGGCCGGACCACGCCAAACGCCCCAAAGATCTTCCACGTCAACTGGTTCCGCAAGGACGAGAACGGCAGGTTCCTGTGGCCGGGCTACGGCGAGAACCTTCGTGTGCTCGAATGGATACTCAAGCGCGCGCGCGGCGAGGGCAAGTACCAGGAGACGCCCATCGGCAACGTGCCCACGCCTGACGCGCTCGACATGACCGGACTGGACCTGGCACCGGGCGTCATGGAAGAACTGCTCGAAGTGAACCGGGAGGATTGGAAGGCCGAGGCCGATGACATCAAGGTTTTTCTTGACAGCCTTGGTCCGCACATGCCCCCGGAACTGCGCGATGAGGTAAAAGCCCTCCGGCAGAGGCTGGGAGCGTAGCGGAAGAAGTTGGCCGGGTCTGGCAAGCCCGGTTTCTGGGTCCGCCGTTGGAGAAGCCGGGCCACTCTGCCCGTACCACGCGCTTGACTGGCTGGAGTCAGGATGCTACGCTCGATGTCGGTCCGGCGGAACAACCACCGCCAAACATGGAGGCACGGGCACGATGCACGGTGACACGGGTACGACGCGCAGGGACTTTCTCAAGACCGCTTCGGCCGCAACGGCCGCGTTGGGCACATTTGCGGTCATTGGCCGGGCGCAGGGGGCGGACGCGGCGCCTTTGCGCGCGGGACTGATTGGCTGCGGAAGGCGCGGGATCGGCGCGGCGCGCAATTTCCTCGATGCGGACCCGGCAGTGAAGATCGTTGCCATGGGCGATCTCTTCCCGGAGCAGATTGAGGCGGCCCGCAAAAAAATGGCGGAGTGGGGGGAGCGTGTTGCGCTGACCGACGACACCTGTTTCTCCGGATTCGATGCGGCCGAGAAGGTACTCAAGTGCGATGTGGATCTGGTGCTGCTGTGCGCGCCGCCGGGATTCCGTCCGGGACATCTGCGCGCCGCTGTTGAGGCGGGCAAGCACGTGTTCATGGAGAAGCCGGCCGCCACCTGCCCGGCTGGCATTCGCTCCGTCATTGAGTCCGGCGAAATGGCGGCGGCGAAGAACCTGTCCATCGTGGCGGGCACGCAGCGCCGGCACCAACCGGCTTATCTGGACATCATCCCGCGCATCCACGACGGCGCCATCGGCGACATCGTCGCCGCGTCGTGCTACTGGGTGGGCGACTACGGCTACTATCCCGCCGTGATACGCGAGGACGGCTGGTCCGACGTGGAGGCGCAGATCCGCAACTGGAACTACTTCACCTGGCTGTCGGGCGACCACATTGTCGAGCAGCACGTGCACAACATCGACATCATGAACTGGGCGCTCCAGGGGCATCCGGTTTCCTGCTTCGCCCTTGGCGGTCGCCAGCAGCGCACCGGGTCGGAGTTTGGCCACATCTACGATCACTTTGCCGTGGAGTTCGAGTATCCCGGCGGCGTGCGCGTGCAGAGCCTGTGCCGCCAGAATGAAGACACCTTCTCCCGCGTCGGCGAGCATCTCGTGGGTACGAAGGGCACCTCCAACCCCGGCAAGGACATCGCCGGGAAAGAGCTTTACCGGTTCAAGGGCGAGGACGCCGACCCGTACGTCAAGGAGCACGCCGACCTTATCGCCAGCATCCGCGACGGCAAGCCGCTCAACGAGGCCCGCAACGTGGCCGAAAGCACCATGGCCGCCATCATGGGCCGTATGTCCGCCTACACCGGCAAGCAGGTGACCTGGAAATGGGCCATGGAAGAGTCCAAGCTGGACCTCATGCCCAAGCCGGACATCGCCTTTGGGGCGATGCCCGTGCCCGACGTGGCCATTCCGGGCGTGACAAAGCTCGGCTGAACACGCACGCCGCGAAGTGGTCCTGAATCTGGAAGTTGAACACACGGATTAGACCGATTGCACGGATGGAGACCAGCACACGCCCTTCTTGGCAAAGGTTTGTGGGCGTGGTGATGAACTGTGCGGAAGTTGACATTCCGTCACCGGCGCGGCGGATGAATTCCTTGCTTAAGAACAGAAAGAATCTGTGGATTCCGTGTTCGAACGGCTTGTTACACGTTGATGCGAAAGAGCCCCGGTCAGAGTGACCGGGGCTCCTTTTTGAACGTGCCAAGCGGGCGCAATTTGTCTATGCAATCTCTTCCGTCAGGTACTTGTGGATGCTGGTCGCGGCAATGCGGGCCTGGCCCATGGCGCTGATGACGGTGGCGGCACCGGAGACGATGTCGCCTGCGGCGAAGACGCCGGTGACGGAGGTGGCCATGGTGGCCTCGTTCACCACGATGGTGCCCCACTTGGAGACTTCAAGACCGGTCATGGTCTGGGGCACGAGCGGATTGGGTTTGTTGCCGATGGCGATGATGACCGTGTCCGCCGCTATCTGGAATTCCGAACCCGGTATCTCTATGGGGCGGCGGCGGCCCGACGCGTCGGGTTCACCGAGGCCCATGCGCAGGCATTCGATGGCCGTCACGCGGTGGCTGTCATCGCCTATCACGCGCGTGGGGTTGGTTAGCAGGTCGAACTTGACGCCCTCTTCCTGGGCATGGTGGATTTCCTCCTTGCGGGCGGGCATCTGCTCCATGGCGCGGCGGTAGACAACGGTCACATCTCCGCCCAGGCGCAGCGCGGTGCGCGCCGAGTCCATGGCCACGTTGCCGCCGCCCACCACGATGACCTTGTGCCGCCGGATGGGGGGGGTGTCGTACTTGGGAAAGAGGAAGGCCTTCATCAGGTTGGAGCGGGTGAGGTACTCGTTGGCACTGTAAACACCGACGAGGTTCTCGCCGGGGATGCCCATGAAGGACGGCAGGCCCGCGCCGCTGCCGATGAACACGGCATTGAAGCCTTCTTTCTCCATCAATTCGGGCACGGTGCTGTTGCGTCCCACGACATAGTCCATCACAAAAGTGACGCCCAGTTTTTCGAGGAAGGCCACTTCGGCGTTTACGATGGTCTTGGGCAGGCGGAATTCGGGGATGCCGTAGGTGAGCACGCCGCCCGGCTCGTGGAGCGCCTCGAACACGGTCACATCGTGGCCCATCCGGATGAGGTCGCCCGCAACGGTTAGCCCGGCCGGACCCGCGCCGACGACCGCCACCTTCTTGCCCGTCCTGGGCGGAAGCTGGGGAACGCGCATCTCGCCGTGTTCGCGCTCATGGTCGGCCACGAAGCGCTCGAGCCGGCCGATGGCCACCGATTCGCCCTTGACCGCGAGAATGCACACCTTCTCGCACTGCTCCTCCTGCGGGCAGACCCGTCCGCAGACGGCCGGCAGCGCGTTGGTCTCTTTCAGCTTTTCGGCGGCCTCGTTGAACTTGCCCTCCTTAACGAGGGCGAGGAAGCCGGGGATGTCGTTGCCCACCGGGCAGCCGTCCACGCAGCGCGGCTTCTTGCACTGCAGGCACCGGCTGGCTTCGAGCACGGCCACCTCGTTTGGATAGCCGAAGGGCACCTCTTCGAAATTGTGGGCGCGGTCTTCGGGGGCCTGCTCCGGCATCGACTGCCGCGGTATCTTTTCTGCTGCCATGGTTACCTCAAACGTTGAGCGCGTCGGAGACGCAGCCGCAGTTGCCGTGATGTTTATGCGGAACGGGGGCGACGGACGCCGAGCGCCCGACGCTTTGGATTTCAGCGGCGGCGTAGGCGGTGCGCCGGTCGCGCACCTCCTCCCAGTCGACCTTGTGCGCGTCGAAGAAGGGGCCGTCGACGCAGGCGAACTTTGTCTCGCCGCCGACACTGATGCGGCACGCGCCGCACATGCCCGTGCCGTCCAGCATGATGGGATTGAGCGCCGCAAGCGTTTTCACGCCGTATGGCTCCGTCTCGCGGGCGGTCAGCATCATCATGAAGGGGCACCCGATGGCGATGACCAGATCAATCTTCTCCCCGGCCGCCAGCCGGTGGCCCACCACGTCCATGGAGTGGCCCTTTTCACCGAAGGAGCCGTCGATGGTGGACGGCACGCACTCGTCGGCGATGCCGGCCAGCTTCTCGCGGTAATAGGCGAGGTACCAGCTTCTCGCCTCGGTGACGACCGTGACGTGGCTGCCCGCGGCGCGCATGGCCCGCGCGATGGGCACGATGGCGCCGATGCCGTAGCAGCCGCCCGTAAGCACCACATTGCCGAAGTTCTGTATATCGAGCGGGATGCCCAGCGGGCCCGTCACATGGGCCAGGCAGTCGCCCGGCCCAAGCAGTGTGAGTTTGCGGCTCGACTGTCCCTTCTCCAGCACAACCAGCGTGATGGTGCCCTTTTCCGTGTCCCAGTCGCTCAGCGTGTAGGGCACGCGTTCGGACACGGCGTCGGCCATGACGATGCAGAACTGGCCCGCCTGCGCCTTTCGCGCCACCTCGGGTGCCACAAGGACGATCTCATAGGTGTTGGGCACGATCTCCGAAGAGGAAATGATCTTGAAGCGTCCATCCGACGGGGTCGGCGTGGGGGAGGGGGTGTTAAACGCCGCGGCGACGGCCTGGCTTTCCTGCGCCGACTTGGGCACTTCACATCCGTCCAGCGGCGGCAGTTCAAGCAGTCCGCTGACCTGCTCCTCAATGCGGTGGTTCCGGTAGAAGGCCCGGCGCAGCGCAAGGTTTTGCGCGGGCGCGGGCGCTTCGGTACGGTTGGCGTAGAGGAATATCTTTTTCAATCCCAACTTTGCGGTGATGGACTTGGCGTCCTCATAGGGCAGGCCCTCCGCACCCAGGGCATGGCTCAGTCCGACGACAATCTGCCAGGCGGGCAGGGCCGCGCCGCGCGGCAAAGAGGCGGCGCGCAGCGGTCGGGGGATGTCGTTGCCGTCCAGAACGGTTCCGTCCATCTCGGTGAAGACGGTGGCGGGCAGCACAAAGTCAGCCCGCTCGCTGAGCGGCGTGGGGAAGCAGTCGATAACGGCCAGCGCCTCAAGCTCCGCGGCCTGTTCGGTGGTGATGAATGCGCCGGTGCTGATGGCGCCGCGCACCCCTTGGGGCAGCTTGGCCGGGTTGGTCCAGCCGCGCGAGTCAGGGGTCAGTTCGATGAAGTGGGGCGACTTCATGATTTCAGTGGTGAAGCGCCTGAAAACGTGCCGGTCTTCCAGCGTGGCGGAGGAGTCGCACACGAAGGCGAACGCATCGCCCGTGATCAGGGCGAACCGCGCCGCAAGCTGTTCCAGCGCCTGCTTCCATTGGGTCTGGCGCAGCACCCTGCCCACGCGCACCAGCGGCACTTCCAACCGTGACTCGCCGTTGACAAATTCGGCCACGGAGAAGCGGCCCAGCACGCACAGCGGCATGAACGGGTTGGCCGAACGGGTGCTGACGGCCTGACCGTCCACGGTGGCCACCGTCACGGGGCAGGCCTCGGGGCAGAAGGCGCAGGTGGTGCTGGTGCGCTTGTCGGGCTCACCGTACCACTTTGCGTAGCGGTCAGACAGCGTGCCCGTGGGGCACACATCGACGCAGGAGCCGCAGAGGGTGCAGCCCGCCTCGAGCAGGGTCTGGTCAAAGGCCTGGCCGATGTACGCCGCGCTGCCGCGTCCGACGAAGTCGATCACGCCGGCTCCCTGCTGTTCCTTGCACACCCGCACGCAGCGTCCGCAGAGAATGCACAGGTTCAGATCACGGTCCAGGAAGGGGGTCTGGCGGTCCAGCGGCCGCTGGTGGTAAATGGGCGCCTCGGGCAGCTCGGTCAACCCCAGATCCGCCGCAAGCGCCCGCACATCGCAGCTGGACTTGTTGTTGCAGGTGTGGCAGCCCGTGGTGCGGCCGTCCTTGTCCGGTGTGGGGCGGTACTCCTCGCACAGCTCGCGCTTGCCGCAGACCAGGCAGGAGTTGGGATGCTCGAGCATCATGAAGCCGAGGATGTTGCGGCGCAGTTTGCGCAGCGTGTCGGTCTGGGTGCGCACGACCATGCCCTCGGCCGCGGGTGTGGCGCAGGAGGGCGGATAGCCGCGCATGCCGTCCACCTCGACCAGGCACATGCGGCAGCCGCCGTGGGCGGAAAGGCCCTCATGGGCGCACAGGTGCGGAATCTCGATTCCGTGGCGCAGCGCGCAGTCCAGCAGATTCTCGCCGTCGCGCGCCTCAACCGCTCTTTCGTCAATGGTAAGTTTCACGGTGTATAAATCCCCATGTCCGCCGGGTTATTCGGCCTTGCCGGCGGGCTTGCGTTTCACAACGGGTTCAACACGGGTCAGTTCGCCGCTGGCGCGGTACACGGCGGCGGCGGTGGACGGGCATGCGGTCAGGCAGGCGCCGCAGTGAATGCAGATTTTCGGGTCGACGGCGTGCGGCTTCTTCGTTTCGCCGCTGATGGCCCCGACCGGGCATGCGCGGCGGCATGCGCCGCATCCGATGCAGCGCCCGGGATCGATCCTGTAGGCGACCAGCTGCGAGCACGCCATGGCGGAGCACTGTCCTTTGAGGATGTGCTCCTCGTACTCGTTCATAAAATAGCGCAGCGTGGTGAGCACGGGGTTGGGCGCGGTCTGGCCCAGGCCGCAGAGCGAGCCCAGCTTCACCGTTTCGGCAATCTCGTGCAGCTTCTCAATGTCCTTCTCGCGTCCCTGTCCGGTGACGACGCGCTCGAGCGTGTTGAGCATGGCGCGCGTGCCGATGCGGCAGGGCACGCACTTGCCGCAGGACTCCTGCTGGGTGAAGCCCAGGAAGAAGCGGGCGATGTCCACCATGCAGCTGTCCTCGTCGAGGACGATCATGCCGCCCGAGCCCATGATGCTGCCGGCCGCGGTGAGCGACTCGTAGTCGACGGGCAGGTTCATCTGGTCCGCCGGGATGCAGCCGCCCGAGGGACCGCCGGTCTGCACGGCCTTGAGCGCCCGGCCGCCGTCGATGCCGCCGCCGATGTCGAACACGATCTGGCGGAGCGTGATGCCGAGCGGCACCTCGACCAAACCGGTCCGCGCGATCTTGCCGGCGAGCGCGAAGGTCTTGGTGCCCTTGCTGGAGGCGCTGCCCACACTGGCGTACCATTCGGCGCCGTTGTGCATGATGAGCGGCAGGTTGCCCAGGGTCTCCACGTTCTGGATTACGGTGGGCTTGCCCCAGAGACCGCTGACGGCCGGGAAGGGCGGCTTGGGCCGGGGCATGCCGCGCAGGCCCTCGATGGAGGCGATGAGCGCGGTTTCCTCGCCGCAGACAAAGGCACCCGCGCCCTTCTTGATGTGGATGTCGAAGGTGAAGTCCGACCCGGCGATGTTCGCGCCGAGCAGGCCCGCTTCGCGCATCTGGGTCAGTGCGGTTTCAATGCGGTGGATGGCCAGCGGGTATTCGGCGCGGCAGTAGACGTAGCCTTCCGAGGCGCCCATGGCGAGGCCGGCGATGAGCATGCCTTCGAGCACCGAATGCGGGTCGCCCTCCAGCAGAGACCGGTTCATGAACGCGCCCGGGTCGCCCTCGTCGGCGTTGCAGATGAGGTACTTCGGCGACCCCTCGGAACCGCGGGCAAACTCCCACTTGCGCCAGGTGGGGAAGCCTGCCCCGCCGCGCCCGCGCAGGCCGGCGTTCTTCACCTCTTCGATGACGCCCTGGTAGCCCACTTCCAGCGCGCGCAGGAAGCCGCGGTAACCGTCCTGCGCGAGGTAGTGATCCAGCGATTCGGGATCGATGCGGCCGCAGTTGCGCAGCACGCGGCGCACCTGGCCCGCAAGCATGGGATGTTCCATGAACGGGCCGATGCCTTCGATGCGCGACCCGTCCATGCAGCCCAGCGCCCACTCGGCGCAGGGATCGGTGCCCAGCACGTGGCGCTCGAGAATGGCCGCGGCCTCGTCGGGGCCAATCTCGCCGTAGCAGATGTCGGGCGCGCCCGGCTTGTGCACAATCATCAGCGGTTCGAGACAGCACGGACCCAGGCAGCCAACCTCGACGATCCGCGCATCCATGCCGCGCGCGGCGATTTCGCCGCGCAGCCGTTCCATCACGGCGCCCGCGCCGGCGGCGCGGCCGCAGGTGGCGGCGCCGACGTGGAACACGGGCGCGTTGCCCGACTCAAGGCTGTTCCAGGCGGCCTGCGCCAGCGGATAGCGTTCGGAAATGTGGCTCATAGCGTTTCCGGTATCCCTTCCCCTTGGTACTCGCCCAGAATGGCGGGCAGTTTCTTGGAGGTGACGCCGGCGAAGACTTTGCCGTCCACGGCGACCACGGGCGACAGCGCGCAGCAGCCGAGACAGGCCACGCGTTCCAGGCTGAAATTGCCGTCCGCGGTGGTTTCACCCACGTTCACGCCCAGCGTGCGGCTCAACTCATCGGCGATGCGATGACTCTCGCGCACATGGCAGGCCGTGCCATTGCACACCTGAATGGTGTGTTTTCCCGGCGGTGTGAAACGGAACTGGGTGTAAAAGGTGGCCACGCCGTAGGCCTCGCTGGCCGAGATGCCCGTGCGCTGCTGAATCTCACGCAGCGCCTCGGCCGAAAGAAAGCCCAGGCGCTCCTGAATCTCCTGAAGCACCGGGATGAGACTGCTTCGGCCCGCGGGATGGCGGGCCACAATCTCGGCGACCACCGATGCAGTGTCGGCGTGGGATGAGCACATGGGAGGCAGCACTCCTGGGGGTTGGTATTACCGCGAAAAGAATGCCGGACCCGACCCGGAACCATCTGCTCCGTATAGCGGACCGGGGACCGTCAGAAAACAGCGTCACAACCACAATAATACGTTTAAGTATACCAGCACGGCCTGTCCCATTCAAAGACATGACGGCATCCAAGTTCCGCAAGCAATGCCAATTGTTGGGAAAAACCCTGTATATTGCGTACTTCTTGCGCAGGTAATCGGCAGTATTGCCGGTAATAACAACGGATACCACTCGTCAGTCCTTTGGAGACCGGGGCTTATGTGCCCTCCCAATAAAGTAACCGGCATGTACGCGCCGGTATCATTGCGGGCGTGTTATAAGACAGAGGCTACTTGTGTCTGCGGTGGTTTGCCCCCACGCCCCCAAAGTGCGAAGAAACCGCATCGCAGAGAAGCATATAATGGTCGAATATGGCATACTGAATTACGGACCATAGGAGTAGCATTGATGGCTGACAAGAACGAGCTTCCCGAAGACGCCGTGCCCGAGGGCTATGGCCGTGAATACAGCGAGGTGGATTTCTGGCAGAAGCTGAAGAACTATGCCGTGCAGGCAGGGGCGGGGGTGATCGAACTGTCACTTCAGTTGTATTTTGCCGCGGCCGATCCGACAACGCCGCGCTGGGCCCGGCTGGCGATAATCGCGGCACTGGGCTACTTTGTATCACCCATTGACGCGGTGCCGGACCTGATTCCGGGCATCGGCTACGTGGATGACCTGGGCGTGCTCACCGCGGCGGTGGCCACCGTGGCCACGTCAATCACCCCGGAACACCGCACCAAGGCGCGGGAGAAGATGAAAGCGTTCTTCGGCAGGGACGATGACCGGGTGGGTTAGGGTGCCCGAAGCGAAGCGGAGCGCACCAGTTCTGCCAATAGACGTGGAGCCTGCCTGCCATGTACGTCTTCCCCGGGAAAGCGGGGACCCATCCGGGTGTGTGGCGATTGGCGCAGCAGCATGGCCCCCCGTTTTCACGGGGATGATGGAAGGCAGGGGAAGAGCAGTTCCAACTCTTCGGGGGTGCGGACGACGTGGGCGGGTTTTCCGAGGAGCAGGCGGGGCTCGGCGTGCCAGCCCCAGGTGACGGCGACGGGCAGGGCGCGGGCGCGGCGGGCTTCGCTCATGTCGCCACGGGTGTCGCCGATGTAGTAGGGGGTGCGGCGCGGCTCGCGCTTGCGCGCCGCACGGATCTTCTTGACCTTGCTGGGCTCGATGTCGGAGCCGATCACGTCGCGCACGCCGGTCACGCCGAAGCGGTCCAGAAAGGAACGGACGACGGCGGTGTCGTTGGAGGTGATGATGTAGAGGGGGTGCCGCGCGGCGAGCCGGGAAAGGGCCTCTGGCATGCCGGGAAAGGGGGAGACGTTTTCCGCGACGGCCCGGATGCGCGGGGCGAATTTGACGGCCATTTCACGGAGCCGGGTCACGGGGAACCCGGCGCGCACGAGCTGCACAAACACGTTGCCGTCGAACAGGGCCAGCAGCGACTCCATCGAGTTGATGCGGTCAAACCCCATTTCGGTGCATACCCCCGTGAAGGCGGTGAAGTAGGCGTCCAGACTGTCCGCCACGACGCCGTCGAAATCGAAGAGCAGCACCGGTCCCTCGCAGGGGCGCCGGAAGAGCCGCCCCACCGGCCCCGGCAGGGAAATGGGGCTCATTTCCTGACAATCTCGGCCAGGGCGTGCACCAGCGCACCGCACTGCTCGTCGGTGCCGACGGTAATGCGCAGCGCGTTTTCGAGCCCGCGCAGGGCGAAGTAGCGGACGTAGATGCCGCGGTCGCGCAGCGTTTCGAAAATTTCGCGCGCCGTGGGGGTTCCATCCCAGCGCGCCAGCAGGAAATTGCTCTGCGACTCGGGGATGTCAAAGCCCATGGCGGCCAGGGCCGTGTGCAGGCGGCCGCGTGTGGCGCGCACGCGCTCGACGTTGTCGCGCATGTAGCCGTAGTCCTTGACCGCGGCGAGGGCGGCGGCCTCGCTGAAGGCGCTCATGTTGTAGGAGTCCTTGACCTTCATGAACTCGTTGATGATTTCAGGCCGGGCCACGGCGATGCCGATGCGCATGCCCGCCAGACTGAAAGACTTGGAGAAGGTGCGCATGACCACGGCGTTCTCAAAACGCGCGGGGAAATCCATGCAGTGGTCGTCGCCAAAATCGACATAGGCCTCGTCGATGACCACAATGCCCGGGAAACCCTGGCAGAGCCGCTCCACATCGACACGGGGCACGCTCACGCCGCTGGGCGCGTTGGGCCGGGCGAGCAGGCACAGCTTGGCCGGGGTTTCATAGAACCTCTCGGGCAACTGGAAATGCCCGTCGAGGTCGACAGAAATCATCTCGCAGCCGTGCAGCTTGCAGAGCACGTCATAGAGCGAGTAGGTCGGGTACGGCGCCAGCACCTTTTCATCGGGGTCGACAAAGGTTCGGATGACCAGCGAGAGCAGCTCGTCCATGCCGTTTCCGGCGATGACCCAGTCGGTGCCGGGCAGGCCGTAGCGTTTTGCGCACTCCTGCCGGAACGCCGAGGCCGACGGGTCCGGGTAGCGGCGCAGCGCCTCGATGCCCAGTGCGCGCATGGCCTCGACCACGCGCGGTGACGGGGAATAGGGATTCTCGTTGGTGTTGAGCTTGATGACGTTCAGGTCGACGGGCTGCTCGCCCGGCACATACCCGGTCACCGCTTCCAGTATTTTCCGCCCGTATTTCACCTGAAATCCTCCTGCACGCGCACGGCCACGGAACGGGCGTGCGCCTGCAGGCCCTCCAGCGTCGCAAGTTCCATGATGTCCTCCGCCTGCTCGCGCAGCCGCTGGCGGGTGTAGTACAGCACGCTGGTCACCTTGCGGAAGTCCTCGGCCGTGAGCGGGGAGGAAAAGCGCGCGCGCCGCATCGTGGGCAGAATGTGGTTCGGCCCGGCGTAATAGTCACCCACCGCGACGGGAGTCATCGGTCCGAGCATGATTGCGCCCGCGTTGGTGATTTTCGAGGCGACCCGGGTCGGAATCTTGACCTGGATGCTCAGGTGCTCCGGGGCAATCAGGTTGGTCAGGTCGATGGCCTCCTCCATGGAGCGCACCACCACGACGGCGCCGCGGGACTCCAGCGACTGGCGCACGATGGCCGCGCGGCTGAGTCCGGGCACCTGCTCGGCGATATACTCCGCCACGGCGTCTGCAAGCGGCGCCGAGGTGGTGATGAGCACCGGCATGGCCTCCTCGTCGTGCTCGGCCTGGGCCAGCAGTTCGTAGGCGACAAAGCGCGGGTCGGCGTCGGCGTCGGCGATGACCACCACCTCGGAGGGGCCCGCCTCGCTGTCGATTTCGACCGCCTGGCGCACGAGCGCCTTTGCGGCGGTGACGTAGAAGTTGCCCGGACCGGTGATCTTGCAGACCGCCGGAATGGTGGCCGTGCCGTAGGCCAGCGCGGCCACGGCCTGCGCGCCGCCCACCCGGAACACGCGCGTGGCGCCGGCGATGCGCGCCGCGGCGAGCACGCCGGGGTGAATGTCGCCGTTGAAGGTCGGCGGCGAGACCATGATGATGTCTTTGACGCCCGCCACGCGCGCGGGAACGATGTTCATGAGCACGGACGAGGGATAGAACGCCTTGCCGCCGGGCACATACACGCCGGCGCTCTCGATGGGCGTGACGCGCTGGCCGATGACGGTGCCGTCCTCGAAGGTGTCCTCCCACGACTCGCGAAGGTGCTTGGCATGGAAGGCCCGGATGTTGTCGTGGGCCCGCTGCAGCGTGGCCACAAGCTTCGGGTCAACCGAGGCCGCGGCCCGCTCCATTTCCTCCGGGGCAACCTCGAACTGCGACGGATCAAGGCGCACACCGTCGAAGCGCTCGGTCAGTTCGGCCAGGGCGGCGTCGCCCTCGCGGCGCACCGCTTCGATGATGGCGCGCACGCGGGTGATGCGCGCCGCGTCCCCGGCGTCGCCCGTGAGGGCGCGTTCAACGATTTCCGCGCGCAGCGCCTCCAGCGCCGCGTCGTCGGTGATGTCATACCGCTTTATCTGCACTGCTTCTTCCTCCGCCGCTTTGAAACTCATATCTCAGATTTGAAATCTCAAATCTGAGTTCTAAGAGCCCTGCCGGTCTACTACCAATGACCTTCAATTGGCAATTCGTAATTCCTAATTCGTAATTTCTAATTCATAATTATTCGCGGACCCGCTCGATGTCGGCGCCCAGGCTGGCGAGCCGCTCCTCGATGCGCTCATAACCCCGGTCAATGTGGTACACGCGCGACACGGCGGTCTCGCCGCGCTCGGCCATCAGCCCCGCGATGACCAGCGCCGCGCTGGCCCGCAGGTCCGACGCCATGACGGGCGCGCCGGACAGGCGCTCCACGCCGCGCACAATCGCCGTGTTTCCCTCGATGTCTATGTTCGCGCCCATGCGGATAAGCTCGGGCACCTGCATGAAGCGGTTCTCGAAAACGGTTTCCTTGATGACGCTGGTGCCCTGGGCGCAGGTGAGCAGCGTCATCATCTGGGCCTGCAAATCCGTCGCAAACCCGGGGAACGGATGCGTGGTGATGTCTGTGGCGCGCAGGCCGTTCTCCGCCCGGGCGCGGATGCGCCCGCCGGACACCTCGATTTCCGCGCCCACCTCGCGCAGCTTCTTGAGAAAACTGGGCAGATGGTCCGCATTGGCGTTGAGCACGGTGACATCGCCGCCGGTGGCCACGCCTGCGGCGAGAAAGGTGCCCGCCTCAATGCGGTCGGCCACCACCACATGCTCGGCGCCGCCAAGGGCGTCCACGCCGACGACGGTGATCATGTCGGTGCCCGCGCCGGAAATGCGCGCGCCCAGCCCGTTCAGGAACCGGGCAAGGTCCTCGATTTCGGGCTCGCGGGCCACGTTCGTCAGCCGGGTGAGGCCCTCGGCGCGGCACGCGGCCATCATCAGCGTTTCAGTGGCGCCGACGCTGGGGAAATCGAGCGCCACATTGGCGCCCTTGAGCCTGCCCTCGGCCACGACGTACCCCTCGTCCAGCGCGATGGCCGCGCCCATCGCCTCAAGTCCCTTGAGGTGGATGTCCACCGGCCGCGTGCCGATGGCGCAGCCGCCGGGCAGCGACACGCGTGCCCGGCCAAAGCGGGCGAGCAGCGGACCCAGCACGAAAAAGGACGCGCGCATCTTGCGCACGAGGTCGTAGGGCGCATAGGGCTCGACAATGCCCGACGCGTCAAGCGTCATGTACCGGCCGGTGAATTCGATGGACATGCCCATGTGCGAGAGGAGCTTGTCCATGGAGAACACGTCATGCAGGCAGGGGACGTTGTGCAGCGTGCACGGCGCTTCGGCCAGAATCGCCGCGGCCATGAGCGGCAGCGTTGCGTTTTTCGCGCCGCGCACCTGCACGGCGCCGCGCAGCGGCTTTCCCCCGCGTATCAATATCTTGTCCATGGTCGCATCCTCTTCAGTGGCGCCTGGTGCCGTTTGCCCGGGCAAAGCGCAAAAAACAAGGCCCAAAGCCTTGAGAGCCTTGGGCCTGAAAACGTAGTGAGCGTTAGATCACTGGGCCGCGTTCGCAGGCGCAGGCTCCGTGGGATGCTGCTCCGCCGGAACTGCCGGCGCTTCGGCCGGGGCAGGGGTGGCCGCGGGGGCTTCCGCAGCCGGGGCGGCCGCGGCGGGGGCCGCTTCCACGGGGATGATCGCCGGTGCGGCAGTTTCTGCGGGGGCCGGGGTTGCCTCCACGGGCGCGGCTGCCGGGGCGGCAGCTTCCGCCGGGGCGGCAGGCGTCGCGGCAGCGGCGTCAGCCGGCGTTGCCGTGTCGCCGGCCTTGTTGTCAAGCAGGCCTTCAAGCGAAGGCTCCGGCTTGGCGTTGGGGTCCGCGAGTCCCGGCGCGTCGCTCTTGCCAACATGCCCTGAAAGCATCGACATGAGCAATGCCAGGGCCATGAACATGATCGCCGCGATATAGGTGATCTTCTGGGGCAGGCTCTTGGAGGAGCGCGGCCCAAAGATGGCCTCGCTGCCGCCGCCGACGCCAAAGGCGCCGGCGAAGCCGACTCCCTTGCCCTTTTGCAGGAGCACGATGACGATCAGGCCGATGCAGGCCGGAACGTACAGCAACAGAATCAACCACCAAAGCGTCGTCAGACTGAATATTGCAGAGAGCATGCCTTGCACTTTCCTTTGGTCAGAACGTTCAGCAGCCAGCCTTGACAATGGCCGCGAAACTGTCGGCCTTCAGCGCGGCGCCACCCACCAGGAACCCGTCCACATTCGGCTTGGCCAGCAGCTCGGCGGCGTTGTCCGCCTTCACGCTGCCGCCGTACTGGATGCGCATCGCCTCGGCGGCGTCCGCGCCAAACATGTCGCGCACAAGGGCGCGCGTAAACACGTGCACTTCCTCGGCCTGTTCGGGCGAGGCTGTTTCACCTGTGCCGATGGCCCACACGGGCTCATAGGCCAGCACCACAGTCGCAAGGTCGGCCGCGGTGAGGCCCTTGAGCCCCTCAACCACCTGCCGCCTGATCACGTCTTCCATCTTGCCGCTCTTGCGCTCTTCGAGCAGCTCGCCGATGCAGAACATGACCTTCAGGCCGTTCGCAAGGGAGAAGCGGAGCTTTTCGTTCAGCAGCGCGTCGGTGTCGCCGAAAATGTGGCGCCGTTCGCTGTGCCCGATAATCGTCCAGGCGCAACCCGCGTCGGCCAGCATCTGCGGCGAGACGGCGCCGGTATAGGCGCCGCTTTCCTTGATGTAGGCATCCTGGCCGCCCATGGCGATATTCGAACCCGCCAACGCCTTGCCCACGCAGTACAGGGAGACGTAGGTCGGGCAGACCACAATCTCGACCCCCGCAACGTCGGCCACAAGGGGCTTCAGCGCCTCGGCCAAGGCAACCGCCTCGGCCACCTTCAGGTTCATCTTCCAGTTGCCGGCAATAATCGGCTTCCTCACAGCACTACCTTTCTCGCGCGTTTCGCCGCGCCTGCTTGTTTCCGAAAAAAACCCGCCGGTCCGTGGCGAACCGGAGAGAACAGCACACAGCCCCGCCCGTTCCGGCATATACACAGACAAAAAACCCTTACAGAACGGGAACACCTGCGCGGCAAGATTAGCACAAGAACGCGGGGCAAGACAACTTATATCAGACTGCCGGAGCGTCGCGTTGCCGGTTTTGCAGGACCCCGGACCCGGGCGGAACCGGGAAATTTGGGGCGTCAGCAAAGATGCGCGGGACGCGACAGTATAGTATTATCATGCCGCCGATGGGAAGTGCTCTTGACGGAAAGCAGCGTATTAAGGTCGTAACCCAGGAACCAGCAGGCGGTGTAGTAATGAATGACAAAGCCCACTCCACCCTGTCTCTTGAAATCACGGAGAAGCTTGCGCGCCGGATTACCTCCGGCAAGTATGCCGTGGCCAGCAAACTGCCCACGGAGCGCGCGCTGGCCGAGGAGTTTGGGGTGGCGCGGCATGTGGTCCGCGAGGCGCTCAAGCGAATCGAGGCCCTCGGCCTCGTGCGCATCCGCCAGGGTTCCGGGATTTACGTGGAACAGTTGAATTTCGGCGCCGGCGCGGAACTCTTCGAATTGCTGCTGCGCACGGAGGACGGCGGCATCAATATCGAGTACCTCAAGGATGTTCAGGAGTTTCGCAGCCACATGGTGCGCGCCATCGTTCAGCTGGCCGTTGTCCGGCGCGACGACGCGGAGCTTGAGGAACTGCGCTCTCTGGTGAAAACCCTGCTCAAACCGGGCATCGGCGACACCGAGCGCGATGCGACCTCGGAGCGGCTGTTCGAGGTGGTCGCCGTGGCCACCCACAATCACGTCTATAAACTGGTGTTCCACACGATGGGCCGGGTCTTCATGAAACTGCGGCGCATGTTTGACCTGCCGCTGCTGAGCGCGGAGGAGGGAAGCCATATCCTGGGCGGGCTGCTGGAATCCTTCGAGCGGCGCGATGTGGTCCGGGCCGATCTGCTGGCCTGCCGCTATCTCAACGCCATGGACCAGATGCTCACCATGATGGCGCGGGGGCAGATGCCCCATCCGCAGCCCGAGGAAGCGGGCTGAATGCCGAAACAGACCGACACCCGCCCCGTTGCGTCGCGCCTGCACTTTCTCCCCGTGCGGACGCGTGTGCCGCTCAAGTTTGGGCATGAGACCCTGACCAGTGTGACCTGCGCGCGCGCCTGCCTGCGGGTCCGCGCCCGTGACGGCCGCAGCGCCGAAGGCTGGGGCGAGACGCCGCTCAGCGTGCAGTGGGTCTGGCCCGGAGAACTTTCCTACGAGTCGCGCCATCAGGCGCTCGGGGACTTTTGCGTCACGCTGTGCCGCGCCTGGGCTGCGTTCGACTGTTCCGGCCATCCCGTCGAGGTGGGCCACGCTTTCCAGGAAACGGAACTGCACGAGCTCTGGCAATCCTTCAATGCCGGCCGCGCGGGACAGGAAATGCCCTGGCTGGCCGCCCTCGTCTGCTGTTCCGCCTTTGACATCGCCCTGCACGACGCCTACGGCCAACTGCACGGCATCCCCATTTACCAGACTTACAATGCCCAATGGATGAACACGGACCTTGCGCATTTCCTCGAACCGGCCCAGGGGGTTGAGGTTTGGTTTGCCGGGCGCTATCCCGCCGACTATCTGAGCCTGCCCCGCCGGGACATCCTTCCCGCATGGCATCTGGTGGGTGGCAGGGACTGGATTGAACCCGGTGAAAAGGACGGCACCGAGCCCGATGACGGCTACCCCGTGCTGCTGCGCGACTGGATTCGCCGCGACGGGCTCAAGTGCCTCAAGGTGAAACTGCGCGGCAATGACAGCGCCTGGGACTATGACCGCCTGGTCACCGTCGGCGCCATCGCCGTGAAGGAGGGCGTGGACTGGCTCTCCACCGACTTCAACTGCACTGTGGAAGACCCGGTCTATGTGAACGACATTCTGGACCGCCTGCTGCTGGAGCAGCCCCGAATCTACGGCATGATTCTCTACGTCGAACAGCCCTTCCCCTATGACTTGGAGGTCCACCGCATCGATGTGCGCAGCGTCGCGGCCCGCAAGCCCCTGTTCATGGACGAAAGCGCCCACGATTGGAAATTCGTCCGGCTCGGCCGCGAACTCGGCTGGACCGGCGTCGCCCTCAAAACCTGCAAGACCCAGACCGGCGCCCTGCTCAGCCTGTGCTGGGCCCGGGCCCACGGCATGACGCTCATGGTGCAGGACCTGACCAACCCCATGCTCGCCCAGATACCCCACGTGCAACTGGCCGCCCACGGTGGCACCATCATGGGCGTCGAAACCAACGCCATGCAGTTCTACCCCGACGCCAGCGCCGCCGAGGCGGCCGTCCATCCCGGCATCTACCAGCGCCGTCACGGCACCTTGGACCTGTCCACCATCACCGGCCCCGGTTTCGGCTATCAGTTGGACCGCATCCACCGGCACCTGCCGGAACCGGTGGTCGCCGTCGGCTGAGCCGGGGGATAATGTAGACGCGCCATCCTGCCGGGGCGTTGCTTGCGCGCCCCCAAGGCTTCCGCGTGAACACGCCCAAAAAGTCAATCACGCTGCACACACTGTCCCACCATCTCCCTTTGAAAAATGCCTTCCTCTTTCTCACCTTCCCCTCTTGGAGCCAATAGAGCATTGAAGAATCGGTTGTCACAGGGCCGCACCATACGCATTATTTTTGCTTGATAAGGGAAGCGTCCCCTGTCCTCCCCCCCCGTATCGAGGGTGGTCACGTTATGTGGCAGGTGGCTGTCCCTGTTTATCCCCGGGAAGATGCCGTTCACCGTGCGCTAACCAAAATTCAGGAAAGACCCCCTTGACAAAAACAGTTTGAAGTGATACAATTTGAATACGAAGAGTGTGATTGCGAACGCGATGGTCCACAATCGAAAGGAAACGGTCATGAACATCCTGCTGATTGCACCTGCGGCTGGAAATTGGCGCAAGATTGCCAAGAGGTCATTCTTCAACGGCAAGACCTTCCGATTCTCGATGCTTTCACTGCTGTCGGTCGCCGCCCTTTCTCCCAAGAACGCCAAGATTGCCATCGTCGATGAACAAACGGAGGACATACCCGAAGGCGACTTCGACCTCGTGGGCATCACGGCCATGACTGCGGTCGCGCCGCGGGCCTACGCCCTTTGCGACCACTTTCGCTCGCGGGGCATCCCGGTCGTTATGGGCGGCTATCATGCGTCGCTCAATACGGATGAAGCGCTGGAGCACGCCGACGCGGTGGTTTCCGGACCCGCCTACGGGGCTTGGGAACAGCTTTGCGCGGACGTGCAGGCGGGCCATCCTCTGACGCGTGTGTACTACGGCAACCCGGCTGCCACACCCCCCGTGCATCTGCCGCGCCACCTGATTGCGAAGGACCAGTACGTGACGGTAAGCGCCACTTTCGCCACGCTGGGCTGCACCAACCATTGCCAGTTCTGCTCCATCAACCGTTTCCACGGTGGTCAGCGGCACAGCCGTTCCGTCGCGGACATGGTCAGCGAGTTGAAGGCCATGCCGGATGATTTCTTCGTCTTTGTGGACGACAACCTGACCCAGGACCGGCCCTATGCGTTGGAACTGTTCAAGGCCCTGGAGACGGCGGGCAAGCGCTGGGTCACGCAGGTGTCCATCGACATCGCGGACGACGATGAACTGCTTTCGGCCATGCGCGCTGCCGGATGCATGGGGGTCTTTGTGGGACTGGAGACGTTCAACGAAGAAAACCTACACCTGCAGGACAAGGAGTTCAACAAGCCGGCACACTACCGCGACGCGGTGGCCAAGTTCCACGACCACGGCATGTACGTCGAGGCCGGCGTCATCGTCGGGTTCGACGCCGACGACGCCACCGTGTTCCGCAACACGCTGCGCATGCTCGACTGGGTCCGCATCGACGCCATCCAACTGGCCATTCTGACACCGCTGCCGGGCACCGCGCTGCATGACGCCATGGCGTCGCGCATCATCGACCATGACTGGGAGCACTACGATTTCCGCCATGCCGTGTTTGAACCCAAGCATATGAGCGCCGCAGCGTTGCAGGCCGGCGCTGACTGGATCATCCGGCGCTTCTATTCACCCTGGCGCATCCTCCGACGCGTTCCCCGCTGGGCGGCCATCCCGGGCGGACTGCGCAATTGTGCCTATATTCTTGCGCTCAATCTGGCCTACTACGGCCGCGTGCGCCGGTTCCACATCGGCGGATACGACCCTGCGGAAGAGGCAGCAACTGCACGCCACCGCGCCGGAAAAAAGAACCTGCGGCCAGCGTGATAGCGGCCCAGAGGGGCAATTGCCCACGCAGCGAGCGAACGAAGATAGGTGGGGGAATATAATGGCTTTGCATGTCCATGACGCGTCCCCGCAACGGCCCCATGACACCCTCTATTGCGCTGCCGCGCGCACCACGGCATATCCATGTCTTGCGGCTTGCCACCCTTGCTTTATGTATTGGTCCGGCGGGTGGTTGCGCGCAGGAGGAGCAGGAGAAGAAAGAGGCTGGAAGCCTCTTCTACTTTGGGCGCGTCGCGGTTGCGGCCCCGTTCGCTTCGCGCTGGGCGCGCTCGGTGCCCTTGGTGCGAACGACCATGACGGCGCACTCCACCGCGTGGCGCACGCTGTCCACGGTGGCGCCGTGAATCAGGTCGCCGAGGCCCCGGTGGCCGTGTGAACCCATGATGAGCAGGTCGAAGCCCAGTTCCCCGGAAACGCGCACGAGTTCGTCCACGGGCTTGCCGTTGCGCAGAATAATTTCGACCGGCAGTTCGCGCTCCTCGATTTCCCGCGCCACCTGTTCGAGGTAGACCTTGTCCTCCTCGCCGTGGCGGCTGGTGCTCTCCTCGCCGTAGACCAGCGCGCCAGGGGTGTCGACCACGTGGATGAGCGTGAGCCGGGCCTTGTGGGACTTGGCCATGGTGACGGCGGCGGAGACAATGGCCGCGTCTCCCTTGGCGTGCTCCAGGGCCACGCCGATTTCTTGGATGGCCACGGGGCGGATCTGCTCGGCAACGCTGCGGCTGAGCGTGTCGATGCCGCTTTCCCATTCCTGGCCCCGTCCGAAGAAGGGGCGCAGTGTGATATAGACCAGCCCGGCCAGGCCCAGGCCCAGGGTTGGCGCAAGGATAACCCACGCCCACAGCGGGGCGCTTCCCATCCATTCCGAAAGGGTGGCATGAACCAGTTTCAAATTGAGCGCCACAATCGTCACGGCAATGGTCCACGCGAGCATCCTGACCCATCTTGGGCTGGCGAAGCTGCCCATTTTTCGGCGGTCCGAGGTGAAATGGATGAGCGGAATGACCGCGAAGGGAAGCTGAAGACTGAGCACGACCTGCGAGAGAATCAGCAGGCGGTAAGTGCCTGATTCACCCCACAGGGCAATGGCCACCACGGCGGGGATGAGGGCGATGGACCGTGTGATGAGCCGGCGCAGCCAGGGGCGCACGCGCAGGTTGAGGAAGCCCTCCATGACGATCTGCCCGGCAATGGTGCCGGTGATGGTGGAGCTTTGCCCCGCGGCCACCAGCGCGATGGCGAAGGCGATGGGGGCCACGGTGTGGCCGAGGATGTTGCCCAGCATCATGTGGGCCTGCTTGATCTCAGTGACCTCGATGCCCCGCGCGTGGAAGGTGGCCGCGGCCATGATCAGGATGGCGGCATTGACAAAGAACGCCCCGTTCAGCGCGACGACCGAGTCCAGCATGTTGAAGCGGGACGCCTCGCGCTTGCCCGTGATGGTGTTCGACACGGCCCGGGACTGCACCAGTGACGAGTGCAGGTACAGGTTGTGGGGCATGACCGTGGCGCCTATGATGCCGATGACAATGTAGACCGCCGACGGATCCATGCGCGGGATGAAACCGCCCGCGATGCCGCCCCAGTCGGGCCGCGACAGGAACACCTCGATCAGGAAGCAGCCGCCGACCGTGCAGACCATCATGATGATGAACGCCTCGATCTTGCGCACCCCAAAGCGCTGCAAAGCGAGCAGCAGGAAGGTGTCCAGCGCCGTGACGGCGCAGCCCCACAGCATGGGCAGGCCGAAGAGCAGGTTCAGCCCGATGATGGTGCCCAGCGCCTCGGCCAGGTCGCAGGCGGCGATGGCAATCTCGGCGAACACCCACAGCACGAAGGTGACGGGCCGGGGATACTCCCTGCGGCAGCCCTGGGCAAGGTCCAGGCCGGTGACGATGCCCAGCCGGGCCGACAGGGTCTGCAGGAGAATGGCCATCATGTTCGACATCAGGATGACCCACAGCAGGGAATAGCCGAACCGCGCGCCCGCCTCGATGTCGGTGGCCCAGTTGCCGGGGTCCATGTAGCCCACACTTACGAGATAGGCCGGACCCAGAAAGGCGAGAAAACGGCGTCCCCAGCCGCGGCGCTTTATGTTCACCTCGCCCCGGCTGGTTTCGATCCGCGCTTTGGTTGTATTCGTCTGCTCCGTCATGGTTCAACCATAGTACCAGAGTGGGGGGCGGTGAGAGTAGGGGGGGGGTAGGGTGCCCGCAGCGCAGCGGAGCGCACCGTTCTTACTGGGAGCGCCGGCATCTCTGCCAGCTTTCCCAGTAAGGACGGTGCGCTCCGTCCTGCCGTGCAGGACTTCGGGCACCTTACGGATGCAATGGAGCACCCCCGAATGATGCCCTCAGCGGACATGTTCGGGGGTGCCACAAATCATGGGGGGGCCGAATCGGAGAACGGATCTCTTCAATCCGGCTGCGGGGATGTTATTTGGCCGCGGGTGCCGGTGCCGGCTTTGCTTCGGGCGCTGCCGGGCCGTTTCCCGGCCCGCCCCTGCCGCCTCTTCCGCCGCCGCGCATGGCGGTTTCCGCCTTCCATTTCGTCATCTGGTCCGCGGACAGCACCTTTGCCAGTTCAGTGTCGAGCTTCTCACGCGTCTTTTGCTGCTGCGCGCGCATGGCCTCACGGTCCGTGGAACCGGACATGGCCTGCATGGCCTTGCCCGATTCAGCAACATTGTCCATCACCAGTTTCATGGCGTCCGTCTTGGGCTTTTCCGCCAGACCCATGCCGTCCAGCGTCAGGACCATGCGGTCCCAGCGCCGGTTAAAGGTGCCGAGCGTGGCGAGGACGGTCGCCGTCTGTTCGGGATTCAGGAAGGCCTTGACGGCTGTTTCAAACTTGGCGGCCTCGGCCTTGGTGACGCCCTGCATCGCCTCGAAATCGGGGCGCTCGCCGGGCTTCATCACCGCGCGCATGGCGGTCATGTGGCTTTCCCGCGCCGCCTTGTAGGCCTCCGCCAGTTTCGTTGCCTTGTCCGCGGGCAGGGAAAGGCTCTGTGCCACGGTGGCGGCCTCAAGGGTTTGCGCTTTGGTCATCATTTCGGGGGAAGGTCCCTCGCCGCGCCCGCCGCCCGGCTGGGCCGCCGCGCCGAGGCAGGCCGCGACAAGGAACGCTGCCAGGGTGCAGAAAAGAACGTTTCTTCTTGTGAGCATTACCGAATCCTCCATGGTTGGATATCGTCAGGGGCCGACCGGTCCCCGACGCGGTTCAAAAGTTTTCAACCTGCGGCGCGCCGTCACGCGTCCCTCTTGTGCAAACACCCCCGCATTGTCCGTGCGGTCCCGGGTGCCTGTGACCTAATGCCCTGGACGAATGTCAATCATGTGCGTGACTGCCGCCATCTTGGGATTGACTGGCGATTTGCCCGGATACTTGACGAATTCGACATGCCCATCCATGTACAGCACATTGGCACCGCCGGGGATGTGGTTGAATTTGTCCACCGTCAGGGCCACATTGTCATACATGACGAACAGGTCGCTTTGGGACTTGGCCCCCGCCGCGGGATTGTTGATGTCCGTAACCAGGAAGCGTTCGATTCCCTGCCGCAGCCGGTACACCGTGTCGCCGCCGCCGTTGCCGCTGCCCTGCTCGACCTTTCGATCCTTGTCCGCCTCGCCGCGGAGGCCGGCGTTCGCGGCGGAGCCCGTTGCATGGCGGTATTGCCGGGTGGCCCTGAACAGGCTTCGCGTCACGTCCAGGAACTGCTCGGGGCCTTCGGACATGTTGATAATGTCCGCGTCGGACAGGCCGACAATGTCGGCCTCCTGGAGCAGTTGATGCATGATGCGCATCGAGAAATCGATCGGGTCCGTGTCGGAACAGCGGTCGAGCATCCAGGGCATGTAGGTGTAGCTGGCGTCGATGGCCTCCACGCCCTCCTGGCGGTTGCCCTGCACCTTGTTCAGCAGGGTGAGTTTCCCGTCCGGTGTCTGGTGGTTGGACAGCCGGTCGAGCGCGTCCGAGGGGCAGAACACGATGGCGGGGTCGGTCAGGTATTCCGGATATACGGCGTTGATCATCGGCCCGTAGGCGAAGCAGGCTCGGCTGCCGCAGCCCAGTTCCATCTCCACCGGCGGAAACAGGCCGCTTGGCGCCTCGCCGGAATACATGTTGAACACCAGCCCCCACTGCTTGAGGTTGTTGGCGCAGCTTGCCCGCCGCGCCGCCTCTCGCGCCCGTGCCAGTGCCGGCAGCAGTATGGAGGCCAGAATGCCGATGATGCCGATGACCACCAGCAGCTCAATAAGCGTGAAGCCGTTCTTTCTCATTTCAATCTTTCTCATTGTGTGTACCTCAGCCGCCGTTGTTCGTGCGGGGTTCGCGCGCTTTGCATGGCTATTCTTGCGGGCGCTGCCGCCCCTGGCCGTCGCCGCGCCCCCGTCCCCGGCCTTGACCCTCGCCGCGTTGTCCGCCACGCGGCCCGCCCTGCCCGCGCTGCTGCTGCATGCGTTGCGAGGCCTTCTCGAAACGTTCCCGCTGTTCGGGCGTCATGCTTTGCTTTAGGCTCTCAATCCGTTCAGGGGCAACCTGCCCCTGCGGTCCGCCAAACTGACCCCGCGTTTGCTCCAATTGTGCCTTCTGTTCCGCCGTCAGCACCTGGTCTATTTCCTTCTGCTGTTCGCGCCAGCGACCCCGTTGCTCGCCGTCTTCGGACGATGCTGATTCGGTTTTGAGGTAAATGTCCGCGATTTTCCTGGTTTGTTCTTCCGTAAGCTGCAACTGCTCGCGCATCTCCTCCGCCCGCCGCTGGGAGACAATCTCCGCCTGCTTTTCCGGGTGCGCCTCCAACTCCGAGGGCCCCTGCGGCGCGGTCTGACTGGTTCCCGCGTACACCAGGTAGCCCACAAACAGGATAATGTAAAACGCGCCGGCACCCGCCAGCGCATATTTTACCCGTGTCTTCGTAATCCATCCCATGGGTCAGACCCTTTCAATATTTTGCCCGCTTCCAGTCCTTCACGCAACAGGCCGCTGCCTCTCTGTGGGCTGAGGGAAAGCGCCAAGGCAGGCGTCCTAAATTGACCCGACACCGCGTTCCGAAGTTGCGTCAGGCCCAAACGGTTAGTTAATCGTACAAAACGGGCATTAAGTTCCGTCCATGCGAGATTTATAACGAGACAGGCTTGTTCTTCAAAAAAAAAGTAAATTAGAAAAAGGCGCTTCACCCCAAAGCGCCTAACTACCGATAGGTAAGAGCGGGAAAAGTTGAAATTCCTGGGGCAAATGTATACTATGAAATCTGTAAATAACTATGGAGGATTTTTGTCATGTCTGAAGACCTCGCAATCCGTTTCAAGACCGCTTCGGATGATGTCACCAAGCTTTCGGAAGCGCCGGACAATCTGGCCAAACTGCGGCTCTACGCCCTGTATAAACAGGGGACCGTCGGCGATGCCACCGGGGACCGCCCGGGCATGTTCGATTTCGTGGGCCGCGCCAAGTATGACGCTTGGAAGGACTTGGCCGGGACCAATCAGGACGAGGCCAAGGAAAGATACATTGATCTCGTCGAGGAATTGAAAGCGGCGGACAAGAAGTAGCGCTTTCCACCCCGGCCGTTCCCGGTTTTCCCG
>CAIUWO010000583.1 GCA_903902895.1 Candidatus Hydrogenedentota bacterium
CCCCGGGCAAGCGCCGCCTCTTTCACCCGCCAGTAGCCCCAAGCCATGCCCCACAGCACCACTATGTAGAAGAGATGCGAAAGGAAGGCGGGATTAAACGCCAGCGCCGCAATACCGGACCGGTACTCTGTGAGATAGGCCAACAGGATGAGCGCCGCAATGCCGGTGGACACCCAGGGCATGGGACGCCAGTCGGGATGGCGTCGCAGGGTAAGCGCCGCGGTGCCCGCCGTGACGGCGCACCACAGCGCCAGCAGCGACTGCCCCTGGTAGGTGTGCCACAGCGGATTCTCTCTTCCGTCAATCTGCCACCAATAGGCGACCTCCATGGTGGCCGCGGCCGTACCCACCACAAACGCCACCACCCCATGAACAACAGCCAGCACCTTTTCCTGGTCCGGCTCGAATACCTCATGCTTGAAGACCACCCACGCGGACGCGGCCCATGTGCCCGCGATGAACGCCCAGGTCATGAAATCCGGATTGAATACCGGCGCAAACTCCGCCGAATGCAGCGGGAGATGAGCCAGCATTTTGGCCGTGCCGAGCAGCAGGGCCGCATGGCCGCCAAGACGAACCAACTTGTCCTTGAACAGTCCGCCCGCGTAGACCAGCGCCACCCCCTGGGCCGCCCAAACGAGCATCGTGGCATGGCCCTTGAACTGGATGGGTACGGCCAGCGTGACCAGGACCAGCGCCTGCACCAGCAGCACCCGCGTGGTCGGGTCCACCCGGCCGATCCGGCGCATCCAGCCCCAGAACAGCCCCATGGTCACCGCGGCCATGCCGAGCACGAAGAAGCCCAGCGCCATCTGGTGGCCGTCCTTGAGCCACACCCAGAAGGACAGTGCGGTCAGCACCGAGTTGACGATGATCATCCGCGACTCCATCGTGACCCCGTGCTCCCTCCGGGTCAGGCTGTAGGCCGCCGACACGGCGAGGAAGAACAGGTAGAACACGGTGGCGTAAATCATGCCGGGCATGACCTGCGTGGAAAACTCAACCGACGGCATGCCGTGCTTGACCTGCCACATCCATGCCTGATAGAGCAGGACGGTGCCCGTAAAAGCCGCCGTGTTCAGATGGCGCCAGCGCCGGAAGAAAGCCGCGCCGAAGGCAATGCAGTCAAGAACGAGCAGATAGGTGAACAGGGCATAGGGCCGGTTGTCGCCGGTGGAAAACAGGAACGGGCTCATAAAACCGCCCAGCAGCGCCAGCAGTGCGAGGGACTGGGTTTCACGCATCACCGCAATGAAGATGGCAAACAGCGTCACCCCGCTTGCCAAAACAATGGCCGTCCCGGGACTGCACAGATGCCACCGGTCCATGGCAAAGAAAATGCAGGTGTACAACCCCGCGACACTGCCGCCCGTGAGCGCTTTGAACAGCACCTTGTAGTTGGCGCGGAAAGCGAGTTCCCCAAGAATGAGACCCGCGACGGAAACCGCCGTCCACAGCGCAACGCGCCCCGACGGTGTAAGCCAGCCTTTGTCAATGGCCAGTTTCAGGAAAAAGCCGCCGCCGACCAGCACCATGGCGATGCCGACCCACGCGATCGCGTGAAAACCCAGCAACTTCTCCCACTGAATGTCGACATTGAACTTCTCGAAAAGGCCTTTTTCCGCGGGCCCGGCTTCGGCCCCCGGCATCTCCGGCTGCCTGTAGAAAGGCTGCGAAGGCAGCGGCGGCGGGACCAGAGGTCTTTCTGAAATGACCGGAATGACGGGTATCGGCGGAGGGGCAGTTTCGTCCTCCAGGGCCTCCCCCGCCTCCTCCGAAAGGACAGGCACGGCCAGTTCTTGCTCCTCTTCCGGCCTGTCAGGCGCAGACACATACAGCGCGGCTTCTTTGGAGGGCACCATTGGCGGCGCCGCAATGACACTGGACGGCAAGAGCAATTCCTCCTGACGCGGATATCCTTCGGGAACTGACTCTCCGGCCCGCTCCAGCGCAGCCCTTCCTGATTCCTCCTCCGAGACGAACGGTAAACCGCGACGCCCCTCTCCCTGTTTGAGCATCTTCTCGAGAAGATTCTCCAGGCGAATCCACCCCGACAGCATGGTCGAAAAGCTGTCCTGCAAACTGTTCTTCAAATTCACCAGCAGGATGAGCACCACGACCAATTCAATGACAACCAGCAAGCCCAGCATTTCCATGGCCGTCTCCTTGGGCGCCCTCGCGCCCGCCCCGATTTTCAACCACGTCTTTGTTATACAACAACCGCTACCGCAAGTCCATCAGAACCCGTGCAGACCGGATTTAACTGTTTGAATTCTAACGGTATGATAATATACTTTTCTCTGCTTGTCAAGTACCCTGCGCAAGTTCTTGCGCAAGAATGAATTTCGCTTGATTCCACACCGCCCAAGAGGGCAAAATAACGATAGTACCGTTTCGGATTACAGGCTTGAGCGCCCTCATCGAATGCGGTTACTACTATTTTCCCGCCCAAGGGGCGGAAAGCGACTATATATACTGTCCCGCCGAAGGCTTGGCACAAAGTAGAGGAACGCCGTGCCCGGCGCTTTGTGGAGGGTGGTCGGGGCGTGACATGAGCGTTATCGCACGAGTTGGAGGTGCCTTTGCGTTATGCCATAATTTCCGACCTTCACGCGAACATTGACGCGATGAAGGCGACATTGGCCCGAATTGACGGGCTGGGGGTGGATACCATTGTCTGCCTGGGCGACGTGGTCGGCTACAACGCCAACCCGAACGAGTGCGTTGCCATCATGGCCGAGCGTGACATTCCCACGATTCTGGGTAACCATGACGCCGTGGCGTGCGGACTGGAGGAACCCTGGGGCTTCAACCCGATCGCACTGACGGCGGCCATCTGGACCCGCGACCAGCTCAACGATGACTCGCTCGAATGGCTGCGCGGCCTGCCCGACGCGCTCAATTTCGGGGACTTTGTCGCGGTTCACGGCGCCCCGAAGAACCACAACACCTATTTGTTTTCCTGGGAAGACGTGCTTCCCCATACGATGTTCCTGGAAGAGCAGAATTGCCGGCTGTGTTTTGTGGGCCACACCCACACCCCGGCGATTCTGTCCACGGACGGCGCGTATGAGGTGGACAGCGAAAGCCGGTTCCACCTGGGAGACACGGAATTGTTCTTCGTCAATCCAGGCTCGGTGGGCCAGCCGCGCGACGATGACCCGCGCGCGTCCTTTGGCCTGCTGGACACCGAATCGAACACGTTTCAACTGCTGCGTGTGGCCTATCCGGTGGAACAGGCCGCGAGGCGGGTGCTCGACGCGAAACTGCCCCGTTTCCTCGCGGACCGGCTGCTGGTAGGCCGCTAGAACGCCCCGAGGCACCAAGGAAAAATCATGCGTACAGGCAACATCTCGCGCGAGACCAAGGAAACCCGCATCAGCGTCGCCGTCGACCTGGACGGCACCGGAACGGGAACGATTGGCACTGGGGTGGGATTCTTCGACCACATGCTCGACCATGTGGCGCGGCACGGACTCTTCGACCTCGAAGTGAAGGCCGAGGGCGATTTGCACATCGACCCGCACCACACCGTCGAAGACGTGGGCATATGTCTGGGCCGCGCGTTCCTGCAGGCCGTGGGCGAGCCCAAAGGCCTGACCCGTTACGGCCACGCCGTGGTGCCGATGGACGAGGCGCTGGCGGAGGTCACGGTGGACTTCAGCGGCCGGCCGTTCCTCGTCTTTTCGGCCGATCTGCCCAAGGCGCGGCTGGGCGAATTCGACGCGGAACTGGCCGAGGAATTTCTGCGCGCCTTCAGCGTGCAGAGCCGGATGACGGTTCATGTGGACCTGCGGCGCGGCAAGAATCTTCACCACTGCATCGAGGCGATGTTCAAGGCTTTTGGCCGCGCGCTGCGCCAGGCCGTCACCCTTGATCCCCGCGTGCTGTCGGTGCCGTCAACCAAGGGAATGCTGGAGACATGATAGTCATTGTGGATTATGGACTGGGCAATCTGCGCAGTGTGCAAAAAGGTTTTGCCCGTGTGGGATATGAGGCGGAGATCTCGGATGATCCCCGCAAACTGGAAACGGCCGACGGCGTGGTGCTGCCGGGCGTGGGCGCCTTTGGCGACTGCTACGCCGGCCTGGCCGACCGGGGCCTGGTGGAGCCCGTGAAAGCGGCGGCGCTGAGCGGGCGCCCCTTTCTGGGCATCTGCGTCGGACTGCAGCTGCTTTTTGACGGGAGCGAGGAAAGCCCCGACAGTCCGGGACTGGGCCTCATTCCGGGCCGCGTGGTCCGCTTTGCCGACGCCCGCGAGACGGGCCTCAAAGTGCCGCACATGGGGTGGAACAAACTCATCCCCGCGCCCGGCCGCGACAATCCGCTGCTGAAAGAGGTGGGCCCCGAACCCTACACCTATTTCGTGCACAGCTATTACGCCCAGCCGGAGGACGACACGGTCATTCTCGCGCGCTGCGAATATGGAAAGTCCTTTGCCGCCATGGTCGGCCGCGGCAACCTGTTTGCCGTGCAGTTCCACCCGGAAAAGAGCCAGGCCGACGGCCTGTTGATTCTCAAGGCCTTCGGCGAACTCGCCTCGAACGGCGCAAAAGTGTAGGGTCCGATCCTGCCGCAGGGACCGGGACGGTCCGCCGCGGCGCTGGAGGGACGATGCATGATTAAACGCATTCTGGTGCCCACCAACGGCGGCGAGGCGGCCGCGCGGGGCGTGAGCTACGCCGTTGCGCTGGCCGCACGGTTCAAGGCGCATGTCATCGGCCTGAGCGTGGTCGATGTGCGCCTGCTGGAAAACCCCTTTGTCCGGGACATCGCCACCGGCACCGGCACGCCCCCGTTCCTCAACTACCCAGACGGCATCGCGGATGTCCTCGAAGGGCGCGGCCACGCCGCGCTCGCGGCGCTCCAGGCCGAATGCGCCGGCGCGGGGGTAAGCTGCGAGGGCTCCGTGGCCGCGGGCGTGGTGCCGCTCGTGATTGTCGAGCAGGCCGAACTGACCGACCTGATCGTTATGGGCCGCGTGACCCATCACCGCGAGCGCATGGAGGAATTCGTCGGCTCCACCACCGAGAGCGTGGCCCGGCACGCATCCGTGCCGGTGCTCGTCACCGGGGCTCCCGGGCCCGGCGGAGGCGCCTGCCTGGCGGCCTACGACGGCTCGGCCCATGCGCGAAACGCGCTGCGCAGCGCCGCCGAGGTGGCCGTGGAATGGGGCATGCCCCTGCGGCTGCTCGTCGTGTCCGACGAGCCCCAACCGCTCCTCGACGAGGCGCGCGGTTATCTCCAGTCCCACGACCTGCCCGTGGAATACGAGACCCGCACCGGAAAGCCCGGCGAGCAAATCGCGGCCTGCGCCGCCGACTGCGGCGCGACGCTGATCGTCATGGGCGCCTTCGGCCACATGAAACTGCGCGAACTGGTCGTGGGCAGCACCACGGCACAGACCCTGCACCGGGCACCGTGCCCCGTGCTGTTGATTCGGTAAGCGAAAGATCCGCTATCACGTGCCATACTGGGAGCGCCGACATCCCTGCCGGCTTTCCGGATCAAGGCAAGCGCACGCCATTCCAAGAGAAGCCGACAGGGATGCCGGCGCTCCCAGTCACACTCGGACACGGACTTTTTCTTAAGCCAACGGTCTCCGCATTGCTTCACC
>CAIUWO010000584.1 GCA_903902895.1 Candidatus Hydrogenedentota bacterium
AGTGCCCCCGGATATGCCCACCACGCAAGCAGACATGCGCCACTCCCTTGGGTTGTCCCGCCGATGACCATGGGCCGCATGCCCATGCCATGGATTGCACGGTCAACACCCTAGCACAGGCCCAAAGCCGGATGCATCTGCGACGGCTTGCCATTGACACCGCACCGGCCCGTGTATATAATACTTACCAAGTATGGATTAATTATATGCGCATGTCCAAAAAGTCAGATTACGCGCTGCGCGCGCTCATCAGTTTGGCCCGCTGGTCCAAAATGCGGCCCGTGCCCATTCGGGCCTTGGCGCAGCTAAACGATGTGCCCCAGGGGTTTATGCAGCAGATCATGCTGGCCCTGAAGGAACAGGGCTGGGTGCGGAGCGTTGCCGGCCGCGACGGGGGCTACCAGCTGGCCCAGTCGCCCGAAGATCTGACCATGGGTCAGGTGGTCCGCCATTTTGACGGGGTGCTCGCCGCCATCGGCTGTGTTTCGATCACAAACTATGAGCAGTGCAGCCAGGAACCCGTCTGCGCCTTTCGGCGGGTGTTGCTCGACGTGCGCAACCACACGGCGGAATTGCTGGACCGGACAACCCTGGCCGAACTTGCCTCGGGGTGCGCCCCGTCCACCGAAAAAGTCCTTTCCAACGAATTCATAGGGGGTGCCGGAATATGAGATGCGCCGCATGCCTGTCCACAGCGCTGGTTTCGTGCCTGCTCCTTGCGGGGTGCGGTGGTTCCGGCGGAGGGACCTCGGTCGAACTGCTCAATGTCTCCTACGACCCGACCCGGGAACTGTACCAGGAGTTCAACGCGGCCTTTGTTAGGCACTGGAAAGAAAAGAGCGGCCAGGACGTCACCGTGCGCCAGTCGCACGGCGGGTCGGGCAAGCAGGCACGGGGGGTCATTGACGGGCTTGAGGCGGACGTGGTGACGCTGGCGCTGGCCTATGACATTGACGCCATCGCGGAAAAGAGCAGGCTCATCGCGCCGGAGTGGCGGACGCGCCTGCCGCACAACAGCGCCCCCTACACCTCGACCATCGTGTTCCTGGTGCGCAAGGGCAACCCCAAGAAGATCAACGACTGGACGGACTTGGTCCAGCCGGGCGTCGAGGTTATCACGCCCAATCCCAAGACTTCGGGCGGTGCACGATGGAACTATCTTGCCGCGTGGGGCTGGGTGCTCCGAAAGGAGTTGGGCGGCGACTTGGCCAAACTGGGTGACCCGGCCCAGGCCGACGCGGTGCGCGCCGCGCAGGACAAGGCCCGTGAATTCGTTGCGGCGCTGTACCATAATGTGCCGGTGCTCGATTCGGGCGCGCGGGCGTCCACCACCACCTTCACCCAGCGGGGCATCGGCGACGTGCTGCTGGCCTGGGAGAACGAGGCCTTCCTGTGCCTGAATGAGACGGGCGGCGACCTGATTGAAATGGTGGTGCCGTCGGCCACGATCCTGGCCGAGCCGCCGGTCGCGCTGGTGGACGGCGTGGTGGACCGGCGCGGCACGCGCGCGGTCGCGCAGGCCTATCTGGAATATCTCTACGCGCCCGAGGGGCAGCGCATCGCCGCCCGGCATTACTACCGGCCCGTGGAACCGGACCAGGCGGACCCAAAGGACATGGCACGCTTTCCCGCAGTGAGTCTGTTCACCATTGACGGGGCCTTCGGCGGCTGGGCCGCCGCGCAAAAGGCCCATTTCGCGGACGGCGGAGTCTTCGACCAGATTTACACACCGGGAAAGTAACCCATCCGGCGATGAAGCACCCTTTCAAACAGCACAGTGTGATTCCGGGGTTTGGCATGACCCTGGGCTTCACCGTGTTCTACCTGAGCCTGCTGGTGCTCATTCCCCTGTCCGCCCTCTTCCTCAAGACCGCGACCATGGGCTGGGGCGCGTTTTGGGCGACCGTGACCGACCCGCGCGTGGTTGCCTCGTACAAGCTCACCTTTGGCGCGTCCCTTGCGGGGGCGCTGATCAACGCCGTGTTCGGTTTCATCGTCGCATGGACGCTGGTGCGCTATTCCTTTCCGGGCAAGCGGATAATCGACGCCATGGTCGACCTGCCCTTTGCCCTGCCCACGGCGGTTTCGGGCATTGCGCTGACCGCCATTTACGCGCGCAACGGCTGGGTGGGCCGCTGGCTCGAACCGCTGGGCATCCATGCTGCATTCACGCCGCTGGGTGTGGGCATCGCCCTCACCTTCATCGGCCTGCCTTTCGTGGTGCGCACGCTGCAGCCGGCCATAGCGGATCTGGACCCCGAGTACGAGGAGGCCGCGGCCAGTCTGGGCGCGGGGCGGGTGCAGGTGTTTCTGCGGGTCATTTTTCCCGGGCTGCTGCCCGCGCTGCTCACTGGCTTCGCGCTGGCCTTCGCGCGCGCGCTGGGTGAATACGGGTCGGTGGTGTTCATCTCGGGCAACATGCCCATGCGCACCGAGATCACGCCGTTGCTGATCATTTCCAAGCTGGAGCAGTACGACTATGCCGGCGCCACGGCGATTGCCGTGGTCATGCTGCTCGCGTCGTTCACCATACTGCTGGCCATCAACGCGTTCCAGTGGCGCCACGTGCGGCGCATACACGGGGGGGGCTGACCATGTCCGGCACCGTCCACGCGAAACTCGCCCCCGCCCGCGCCCCGGAGAAGGTGCGCGACCCGGTCTGGGTGCGGGTGCTGCTCATCACGGTGACGCTCGTGTTCCTGGGGCTGTTTCTGCTGCTGCCGCTGGTGTCGGTGTTTTACGAGGCGCTGCGCGGCGGGGTGCGGCTCTATTTTTCAAGCCTGGCCGACGCGGACGCCCTGACGGCCGTGCGGCTGACGCTGCTGACCGCCGCAATCGCGGTGCCGTGCAACCTGGTGTTCGGCCTGGCCGCCGCGTGGGCGCTGGCCAAGTTCGAGTTTCGCGGCAAGAGCGCGCTGATCACGCTGATAGACCTGCCCTTCGCCGTGTCCCCCGTGGTGTCCGGGCTGGTCTTCGTGCTGCTCTTCGGCGCGGGCGGCTGGTTCGGGCCGTGGCTGACCGCGCACAACGTGCACATCATCTTTGCCGTGCCCGGCATTGTGCTGGCCACGATGTTCGTCACCTTCCCCTTCGTCGCACGCGAGCTGATCCCCCTGATGCAGGAGCAGGGCAGCGAGGAGGAGCAGGCGGCGCTGGTGCTGGGCGCGGGCGGCTGGAAAACCTTCTGGCGGGTGACGCTGCCCAAGATCAAATGGGCGCTGCTGTACGGCGTGATCCTGTGCAACGCGCGCGCCATGGGCGAGTTCGGCGCGGTGTCGGTGGTGTCGGGACACATCCGCGGCCGCACGAACACCATGCCGCTGCACGTCGAGATTCTGTACAACGAGTACAACTTCCAGGCCGCCTTCGCCGTGGCCTCGCTGCTGGCGCTGCTGGCACTGGTCACACTGGCCGCGAAGGAACTGGTCGAGTGGCGCGCGCGCGCGGACATGCGGGACGCGGCGGCGGAAGAGACGCAAGGGAAACAATGAATCATGACCGTTGAGATGGGCAACTTCTCAAATCCCCCTTTGAAAACGCGAGGGACAAGTGTCGCCGGGGGAGAATACATCTCGCCACGACCGGACCACGCGCCTGCCCCAGTCCCCCTTCGAAGGGGGTGGCCCAAAGGGCCGGGGGATGTTGACCACCGCGCCACAGCCAAACCGCAACTTCTGTGTTCCCTGTCGTCAAAAGGGGACTTGAACCGTGCGCCATTCCGGGTGGTGACATGGCAACCCTGCGGGGGATTTCGCAGATGAGCATCGAAGTGCGGCACATCACCAAGACCTTCGGCGCCTTCGCGGCACTGACGGACGTCAGCCTCGTCGTGCCCGACGGCGAACTGGTCGCGCTGCTCGGCCCTTCGGGCTCGGGCAAGACCACACTGCTGCGCATCATCGCCGGCCTGGAGGAACCCGACGCGTCAGAGGACGGCGGCATCCTGTTCAACGGCGAAAACGTGGCCCGCCGCGGCGTCGGCCAGCGGCAGGTGGGCTTTGTGTTCCAGCATTACGCCCTGTTCCGCCACATGTCCGTGTTCGAGAACATCGCCTTCGGGCTGCGGGTGCGGCCCAGGAGTACCCGTCCGTCCAAGGAGGCCATCCGCGCCAAGGTGCACGAGCTGCTGCGGCTGATCCAGCTCGACAACGTGGGCAACCGCTTCCCCTCGCAGTTGTCGGGCGGGCAGCGGCAGCGCGTGGCGCTGGCCCGCGCGCTGGCCATTGAGCCGCGCGTGCTGCTGCTGGACGAACCCTTCGGCGCGCTGGACGCGCGCGTCCGCCAGGACCTGCGCCAGTGGCTGCGCAAACTGCACGACGAGATTCATGTAACCAGCGTCTTTGTCACCCACGACCAGGAGGAGGCGCTGGAGGTGGCCGACCGGGTCGTCGTGATGAACGAGGGCCGCATCGAGCAGAACGGCACGCCCGAGGAGGTGTTCCACCATCCCACGACCGAGTTTGTGATGCAGTTCCTCGGCCATGTGAACCTGTTCCGCGGCCGCATCGAGTCCGACCACGCCGTGTTCGGCCCATGGGCGCTCCAGAACGCCGGCGACGCCAAAGACGGGCAGGAGGCGCGCATGTTCGTGCGTCCCTACGACCTGGACATCCACACCGCCGATGACGGCCGGCCCGCGATGAAGGCAACGGTGACGCGCATACAGGCCGCGGGACCGACCGCCAGATTTGAGCTGCTCGATGAAAACAGCCAGCCCATCCGCGTGGAAATGCCCCACGACCGCTTCCGCGCGATGAACATCGCCAAGGGGGATCAAGTCTTTGTGAGCCTCAAGGATTCGCGCGTCTATGTGGAGGATTACGTCATCTAGGAGGGGGCCGCGGCGAAGGGTTGCGTTCCCCGGTAGCAAGGGGGCAGGTAATGAGCCGGATTGGCGTGACTCCCCGGCTTATATCATGTAGTCCGGTTCAGGGTCGTAGTCCCGGTCGTTGAAAACCTGAATGGGCACCTCCAGGACCTCGCCGTTGTGGATGCGAAACCCGCGAAGTTCGGGACGCCATGGTTGAAGAAGGGAGAGGACAAGATAGACCATACCGGGCTTTGAGGCCCCGCGAATGTCCTCTTCCGAGGGCATGGCGGGCGTGGTGGGATGGCTCTGGTAGACGGCCAGAACTTCCAAGCCTGCCGCGCTGACTTCCCCCGCTGTTGGGCACTGTTCGTCCAGAAATTCCGAAAAATGCCCGTTGCCGCCCTCCCCGGCAGCCCCCCTGTGAATCTCCCGGACAATTCTGTCCTGCCCCGCCAGCAAGCCGCACACTTCTCCCGGCGCCCCGGCTTCAGCTTGGGCAATCATGGTCTCCAAAATGCGTTGGGGCAGAAATAATCCGGTCATAACCACTTTTCCTTCACATCGCTCAGGGGCGCGCCATTTCTTTCCTCGTCCTTTCGACAGAAGCATTTGATTATGGTACCAGCATAATCATTATAATTGCAACCATGATTATAACCTTATCCTTTGTCGCCGCGCATTGGTCTGGGAATTTGCCGGAAATATTCCGGTATGTTATAATGGTTATCATCTTTAGAAAGTTTCTGCCTAGCCTAGGACATGCACACATTACCGGTCACACGCACGCCCAAGGAAGTAAAGGTTAAATTATGAACCGCACACTGCAGGATGCCCCCCCAATCGCGGCCGTAGACGGAACGTCGCTGGAAACACTTAATGCCATGGCGCCTGAGGCGCTGTTTTCCTGGGCGCTGCGCGTCTATGGGGAACGCGCCGGCATACTCACCAGTTTTCAGGACACGGGCTGCGTGATGATAGACATGATGTCCCGGGCCGCGCCGGGCGTGCGGGTCATCACCATCGACCCGCTCCGGCTGCCAGAGGAAACCTATCGCCATATGGACGCCGTGGAGGCGCGCTATGACATCACGGTGGAGCGTTTTCAGCCGAATCCCGCCGACCTTGCGCGCATGGTCGCCCAGCACGGCGAATTCCTTTTCTTCGACAGCAAGCCCAAGCAGGAGCACTGCTGCGGTGTGCGCAAGGTGGAGCCCAACCTTCGCGCGCTGGCCTCGCTGGATGTGTGGTTCACGGGCCTGCGACGGGACCAGTCATCGGCCCGCAAAGCAACACAGCGGGCGCAGTGGGTCGAGCGGGGCGGGCGGCCCATTCTCAAAGTGGCACCGTTGGTCGACTGGTCCGCCACGGAAATCCGGGAGTACACGTCTCGCCACGAAGTTCCGGTTCACCCGCTCTACGCGCAGGGCTACACAAGCCTTGGCTGTGTGATCTGCACCACCCCCACGCTGCCCCACGAGTCGGCCCGCGCCGGACGCTGGCGCTGGTTCAATCATCTTGAGGGTGATGCCAAGGAATGCGGCATACACATCGGCGGCAGCGGTATCTGAGACAGGCTCCAGAATACGCAGCTTATTCGTCACCGTCGGTGTGGGTCACGACGAGTTCGCGCAGCATCTGCTCGGCCTCAGCCCGCAACTTCAGCAGCAGCGCTTCGGGTTCGAGACCGGCATGCCGGTCACGGTTTTCCACGGATGCAAGCCGGTAAAGGACCCGCTTGCGGGTCTCCATTTCAGGACAGCGTTCCAGAAGCCAGCCGCGCAGACTTCCGAGCACTGATGCGAAGACACCCGTCCAGTCGGGGTAGCGCTCTCCCAGTTCATCGCGAAGCGCCACGGCGAGCGTGGGGCAGGCGCCGCCGGTGCTCACCGCGATCTGGAGGGGGCCCCTGTTCAACACGGCGCCGCAGATGGCCGAGCATAGCTCCGGCTCATCCACCACGTTGACCCAGATGCCGCAACGCCGCGCGTCTTCGGCGATGCTCCGGTTGAGGCCGTGCCGGTTGGTGGCGGCAAAGACCAGTTGAAAGGCGGACAGGTCCCCGCCTGAATAGGCCTCATGGCGAAGCGCCAGCGCTTTTCCGTACCGGCTTTGCAGGTCGTCAAAAGCGGCGGTGAACTGCGGGCTGACCGCCACCACGCGGGCGCCTGCCTCCAACAGCATGACCGCCTTCCGCAGCGCCGTTTGCCCGCCGCCGACCACAAGACAGGCCGCGTCCTGAACGTTGAGAAAGAGCGGTATGTATCCCATCATGCAGACTCCTGAAAATACCTTGGGCGGACGGGGCGGACAACTCTTAGTCCGAAGGTCCCGTTCCCCGTTCCGTGTCGCCGGCATCGCCTGAGGCGGTGCCTTTCGTTTCATGCCAGGCAAGTGATGCCCGCAGCGCCACCACCGCGCCCACGACCAGCACGGTGGGCGATTCCAGTTCGGCGGCGGCTACTCTGGCGGCGATATCGGCCAGCGTGCCGACCACCGTCTTCTGCCCGGGCAGCGTTCCGTGGGAGATGGCCGCGGCGGGCGTTTCGGCGGGCCAACCCTCGGCGATCAACCGGGCCGCGATGCTGTCCAGCCGTTTCAACCCCATCAGGAACAGCAGCGTGCCGTCCTTCTGCGGGGGTACGGGCCACGCTGCGTCGTCCGGCATGCCATGCCCCGTGATCACATGACAGGAACGGGCCAGCCCGCGGTGCGTGACCGGTATGCCCGCATAGGCCGGCACGGCCACGGCCGAACTGACGCCGGGAACCACCTCAAAGGGAATCCCGGCCTCGGCCAGCGCAAGCGCCTCCTCGCCGCCCCGGCCAAACACAAAGGGGTCGCCGCCCTTGAGCCGGCACACCGTCTTTCCCCCGCGCGCAAGAGCGACCAGCAGGGCGTTGATGGCTTCCTGTTCCAGCGTATGATGACCCGCATGCTTGCCCGCGCAGATTATTTGGGCGTCGGCGCGCGCACAGTCGAGCAGTGCCGGGTGGACCATGAAATCATGCACCACGGCGTCTGCTGCGGACAGCGCGCGCATGCCGCGCACGGTGATCAACTCCGGATCACCCGGCCCGGCCCCCACGAGGGACACCCGGCCCACAGTCGCGTCACTTTCGAGTTTGGGTTCTTCTGTCATAACGGCAGTTCCGGTTGCGACAGGGAATAACGGACCTGCCCCTGAGAATAGCAGAAACGGTCAACGCCCCGACACACCCGCATTGTAACAGGATATCACCCGAAAGAAAAGCAGCATTCTAATGTTTCAGCCGCCAATCCGGCATACCTGACCAAATCGGGGATGGAAGGCGGAACCACATTTGTTATGATGCGTCAAGGGTGGGCTTTGCCCAACCGTGGAGGTTTTCGTCAATGCATCTCTTGGGAACGACAGACCGCCCCCTGCGGGTTGCGATCATCGGCAGCGGACCGGCCGGCTTCTTCGCCGCCGAACCGCTGCTCAAGTCGCACCTGCACTGCGCGGTGGACATGTTTGACCGGCTGCCCGTGCCCTTTGGGCTCGTGCGCGGCGGGGTTGCTCCGGATCATCCCAAGATTCGCGGCGCCGCCCGGGCGTTCGAAAAACTCGCCGACAACCCGCGCTTCGCCTTTCTGGGCAACGTGACCGTGGGCCGCGATGTTTCGCTCGATGAACTGCGGCATTATTACGACGCCGTCGTGCTGGCCACCGGCGCCGAGGCCGACCGCCCCATGGGCATCCCCGGTGAGGGACTGCCCGGATGCCATGCGGCCTTCTCCTTCGTCGGCTGGTACAACGCGCACCCCGATTTTGCCGACTGCACTTTTGACCTGTCGCAGGAAACGGCCGTGGTCGTCGGCGCGGGCAACGTGGCCCTGGACGTGGCGCGCATCCTGCTCACGCCCGTGGACCAACTGCGCCACACCGACATCGCCCGGCACGCCCTGGCCGCGCTCGCCGAAAGCCGCGTGCGCGAAGTGCACATCATCGGACGGCGCGGCCCCGCACAGGTAAAATTCGCACTGGCCGAAATGAAGGAAATGGCCGCCATCCCGGGCTGCGCGCCCGCGGCCGAAGCGGAGGAACTTCTGCTGGACGACGCCTCCGCGCAGGAGATAGACACGCCCGACATGCGGCGCATCATGCAAATCTTCGGCGACTGCACCGCGCGAATTTCCGACCCGCCGGGCCGACGGGTCGTCTTCCGGTTCCTGCTCAGTCCGCGCGCCGTTCAGGGTTCGGGCCGGGTCCAGTCGGCCGTCTTCGAAAGGAACCGCCTGGTCGGCCCCCCGTTCCGCCAGCATCCCCAGGGCACGGGCAACTTGGTCGAGATACCGTGCGGTCTGCTCTTCCGCAGCATCGGCTACCAGGGGGTGCCCATTCCCGGCCTGCCCTTTTCCGACCAGGAGGGCATCATCCCCAACACCCTGGGACGGGTCGAGCACAACGGCCGGCCCATGCCCGGCATCTATGCGGCGGGCTGGTTCAAACGCGGCCCCTCCGGCCAGATCGGCACGAACAAGCCGGACGGCCACGAAAGCGCCAAG
The DNA here is from genome assembly GCA_903902895.1 of Candidatus Hydrogenedentota bacterium. Taxonomy (GTDB): domain Bacteria; phylum Hydrogenedentota; class Hydrogenedentia; order Hydrogenedentales; family CAITNO01; genus CAITNO01. The sequence goes on from CAIUWO010000584.1 coordinate 9,338, forward strand.
GCTCTTTTGTCCGATGCGGCCACACTGCCCCCCTGCCCCGAACCCGACTCACAGGCCTTGCGCGCCCTGCTCGGCGCGCGCGGCGTGCGCGTGGTTTCCTTCGGCGACTGGCGGCGGATCGACGCCGCCGAAAAGGCGCGGGGCGCGCCCGCGGGCAAGCCGCGCGAGCGTTTTTGCCGCGTCGCGGACATGCTCGCTGTCATCGACTAGCCCCCCTTCCGCCGTTGCCATATTGCCTCCGGACGAGCCCGGCCGGACCCGCTCCAAAACTTAGTCTTGTGTTTGGAGGCGCAAAGTGGTATACTAACTCTCCGGTGCCAAGAAGGTTCAGTACTCCGGCGTGGCAGCGTACTGCATTCATAATTTCCATATTTGCGTTGGGTATTGGCGGGTTTGCGAAGGTTTACGGCCGCAAAAGGAGCACTGGCATGGCGAAGGGTATTTGGCGCTATACGATGACGGCCCAGGAGCAAAAGCTCTGGGAAAGCACGGAACTCAAGGGATGGCGTGTCGCCATGGAGGCGTATGTGGAGGATGAGGCGCGCGAGCGCGGATTCGCCAAGTACGCCATCATCAACCGCGCCAACGCGGTGGTGGCGGAGAACACGGTGAAGGCGCTGCCTGTGCCGGAGCCTGCGGCCACCTGAGTCCGGCCGCAGCGCGGCATCGGTCAAAGCCACAAAGACGCGCCGGGAGTCATCTTACAGACTCCCGGCGCGTCTTCTATTTCCCCTTTTTTCAGTCTGCAGGCGGGCCCGTCCCCGCGCCGCGTTTGCGTCGGGCGCGGTGTTTTTTGTATACTTCCGCCCGCTTCTCTTTCGGTGCCGAGGTAGCTCAGTTGGTTAGAGCGCTGGATTGTGGATCCAGAGGTGCTGGGTTCGACCCCCAGCCTCGGCACCATTCGTTTAATTTCGCGCCACGGGCGTCCTCCCCGACGGGGATGGGGGCTCGGTTTCTTTTTATGGGGCAGGCGCGCCGTGCACTTCCCAAAGGAGTGAGGCCATGGAGAAGATCGAACCGCAAACCCTCAAGGGGTTTCAGGACCTGCTTCCGGGCGACATGATTGCCCGGGCCGCGGTGATCGACACCGTGCGCCGCGTCTACGAGCGCTACGGGTTCCTGCCCATCGACACCCCCATCCTCGAACGCATGGACATCCTCACCGGCACGGCCGGCGGCGACACCAACAAGCAGATATTCGAGCTGCTCACCCCCGAAGAGGAGCCTGCGGCGCTGCGCTTTGACCTCACGGTCCCCTTTGCCCGCGCCATCAGCCAGCACCGCGAGGAGATGAAACTCCCCTTCCGCCGCTACGCCGTGGGCCCCGTGTTCCGTGCCGACAAGCCGGGTCCGGGACGGTTCCGGCAGTTCACCCAGATGGATATCGACATCGCCGGGGCGGACACACTGGCGGCCGACGGCGAGGTGATCGCCGTCATGTGCGACGCCATGCGGGCGCTGGGACTGGGCGCGCGCACGACCGGGGACGGCGCGTCCGTCCGGCCTGTATTTGAGATGCGCATCAGCAACCGCAGGCTGGTGGACGCGCTGCTCGAGGGCAACGGCATCACCAAGCCCGAAACAATCAAACACGTCCTGCGCGTCATGGACAAGCTCCAGAAGGTCGGCCCCGAAAAGATGCGCGAGGAGCTTGGGTCCGGCCGCGTGGACGAGTCGGGCGCGCCCATCGCCGGCGTGCACCTGCCCGGGGACGTTATCGAGCGGATCAGCGCCTTTGTCGCCGTTTCCGCGGCAACGCGCGCGGAAATGGTGGAGGCGCTTGCAGGTTATCTGCCGCGCAACGAGCAAAGCGCCCAGGCCCTCGATGAAATGGCCGAACTGGCCCGCTACCTCGACGCGCTGGGCGTGGCCGAGGACGAGGCCCCCTATGACCCCAGCCTCACGCGCGGGCTCGACTACTACACCGGCCCGGTCTTCGAGATCGGCCTGCCCGCCGCGCCGGAATTCGGCTCCGTGGGCGGCGGCGGCCGCTACGACGAGCTGTGCACGCGCTTCCTGGAGGAGCGTGTGCCCGCGACCGGCGCGTCCATCGGCATCGACCGGCTCATCGCCGCGCTGGCCTCGCTGGGCATCGTGAAGAAGCCCAAGACCAACGTGCAGGTCTCCATCGCCACCGTCGGCAAGGTGCCGCGCGAGGAGGTGTTCCGCCTCGCCGCCGAACTGCGCACGCTCGGCTTCAACACACTCACCTACCTGGGCGGGAAAAAGAGCATGAGCGCCCAGCTCTCCGACGCCGACCGCTATGAAATCCCCGTGGCCGTCATCCTCGGCGAGGACGAACTGGCCAACAGCCTGGTGTCCGTCAAGGACCTCATCGCCGGAAAAGCCATCCGCGAGGGCATCATCGACCGCGAGGCCTACCGCAGCGCCGGCCGCCAGACCCAGGTGACCGTGCCCCGCGCCGAAATGGAAAGCGCGGTCCGCAGGATGCTCGAAGCATAGACGCCATGCCCCCGAGGCTGAAATTTGTCCACATGGATAGACAGGACGAACAGGACGAGTGAATAAGACCGGCAGGTTTTATCCTGCATATCCTGTGAATCCATGTTCAATTTCTTTTGGTTCAACGCTGGAGAACCGTGCCGTGAAGACCATCACCGTCGAAGTGCGCGAGGACCATCTGGAAACACTCGCGCGCACCAAGCCGATGACCGCGCTGGCCGAGCTGGTGTGGAACGCGCTGGACGCGGAGGCGACCGGCGTCCGCGTCGATTTCGAGCAGAACGACATCGGCGGCGTGAGCCGCATCCGCATCACCGACAACGGCCACGGTCTCGACTACGACGAGGCGTTCCTCGTCTTCCGCAATCTGGGGGGGTCGTGGAAACGCGACAACCGCCGCAGCGCCGAACGGCGCCGCATGCTGCACGGCAAATACGGCAAGGGCCGTTTCCGCGCCTTCTCCCTGGGCAACCACGTGTCGTGGAGCACGGTCCAGGCCGATGCCGGCGGCGCGCCCCTGGCCTATGCCATCGAGGGCCGGGCCGACCGGCTCGGCGAGTTCTCCATCCACGACCGCCGCCCCGTCCCCGGCGCGCCCACCGGCATGGTGGTCGAGATCAGCGACGTCTATGACAGTGTGTCCCTGCTGCGCGGCGTCAAGGCGCAGGAGGAGATAACCAACATCTTTGCCCTCTACCTGCGCCAGTACCCCGACACCCGCATCGTCTACGACGGCGCGCCCATCGACCCGGCCAACGCCGAGTCGCGCTACTCCACCTATCCCCTTGAGGAGATGGTGATGGAAAACGGGGAGCGCGTCAACGCCGAACTGACCGTCGTCGAATGGTCCAAGCCCGGCAAGCGGGGCGTCATCCTGTGCGACGAGGACGGGTTCATGCGCTTCAACGCGCTGCCCCGGCTGCATTTCCGCGGCTTCAGCTACACGGCGTACCTCAAGTCGGCCCACGTCGCCACGCTCGACCGCGAGGGGCTGCTGGAAGCCGGCGACCTCTGCCCCGACGTGCGGCAACTGCTTGACGCGGCCCGGGGCCAACTGCGCGAGCACTTCGCCCTGCGCGAGGCCGAAGAGGCGCAGGACCTGCTCGCCTTCTGGAAACAGTCCGGCCTCTACCCCTACGAAAAGACACCCCGCAGCGACGGCGAAATGAACGAGCGGCGCATCTTCGACATCTACGCCACCCACCTGCACCGCATTTTTTCCGACTTCGCCAATGCCCGTCCCCGCCACAAGCGGCTCACGCTCAAGCTCATGCAGGAACTGGTCCACCTCGACCCCATCCGCATTGCCCGCGTCCTCGATGAACTGCTTCAGTTCCCCGAGGAGAGCGAGGAGGAAATCATGGGAATTGTGGGGGCTACAGGCGAACAAGGCTAATCCTTGTTGCTCGGTCATCCGGCCATTCTGGGTCATATTGTGCTAGAATTTACTGCGAACGGCATGCCGCCGCAACCGGAGCGGACAAAATGGCCAAAGTAACCCTGAACGACTTGCTCGAATTGAGCATTCCCGAACGACTGGTGATCGTTGAAGACTTGTGGGACAGCCTCGCCGCCACCCCAACCTCCCTTCCCGTAACGGAGGAACAGCAGCGGGAATTGGACAATCGCCTCAGGGAGTACGAGGCCGAGCCACAGGCAGGACAGTCTTGGGCGCGCGCACGCGAGGATATTCTGTCAGAACTGTCAGAGCCGCCAAACGAAAAATGAGCAACGTCCCGCTGACCGTTAGAATCAAGGCGCGACAGGACATTCTGCGTGCAGCAAAGTGGTACGAGCAACGGCAGCCAAGCCTGGGAACGGCTTTCGTGGACCAAATGGGCGCAACACTCCAATCCATTGAGGACAATCCCTCCCTCTATCCGATGGTCTACCACGGTATAAGGCGCGCACTTCTGCGCCGCTTCCCTTGCGCGGTTTTCTATATTGTAAGGGAAACGGGCGTTTCAGTGGTGGCGGTGCTTCACTGCAAGCAGGACCGGGACCGTCTCGAAAGTCGTTGATCGGGCTTCTGGATTCAATTTTATTAAGCCCCCGTGTTCCCCACCAGCGTGACCACCGACCGCGCGGGCACGGTGTAGTCTGTTCCTCCCGCAACCGCGGTGTCCCGTCGCAGATCGTCGCCGGGCTGATCGCTCGTCACCCAAGGGGTCCAGGAACGCACCGCCGCATTGTCCTGCAGGCGCCGTTCGCGCAGGCGCACGGTCTCGGGCGCGGCGCCCATGTTGATGAGCACCACCACCAACCGGCCCGTCTCCCTGTCGTCCCATGCCGACCCGAGCAGTCCGCTCAGGTCCTCCGCCCCGGCCAGCGCCACGCGCCGCGCGCCGGGCCGCACAAAGCGGCTGTAGTTGCCAAAGGCCCACAGCGTCTTGGACGTGTAAATCGTCTCCGGGTCGCCAATCTTATGATAATCGGTATAGAGCAGTCCGTCCTGAAAATGCTCCTTCGACACCGCCGTCCACCACTGCCACGCCGAGGCGTTGAGCAGCACCAGGTCCTGGTGCATCACACGCGCAATGTTGAGCGCCGCGTCGATGCCCATGTCCCGCCCGCCGCCGCCCACGCCGTCCGGCCCCTGCATAACGCAGTACTCGGACTGCCAGAACTTCCAGCCGGGATACAAATCAAACTGGGCGCGCAGTTTCTGCCGGGCGTTCACCAGCCCGTTGGGCAGCAGATCAGCGCGGTAGCTGTGGCTGCAAACAAGCCGGCCCATGATGTCCGCCATTTCGGGGTCGCCGCAAAAATCCCGCACATAGGCACCGTAGCGCGCGCCATACATCTCGATGGGCCCCGTCATGCCCGGAATGGCCAGCGACCCGCTCTCGGGCGCCAGAATCTTCGCCGGGACGGACTGGCGCTTCAACTCCGCGTCGAGCGCGCGAAGGATGCTTTTGAGGACATCGTTGGGAACCCGGTTCCCCTCCTGCCCGGGGCCGTTCCAGTCCCATTGCGGCTCGTTGACCGGACTGATCCAGCCGAAATCGATGCGCTGGGCGGGGTCGGGATCTTCGCGAAAATGCCTGAGTATGTCGGCCAGGTACCGCGCGTATTGGCCCTCATGGCCGTCCTTCAGATTGGTCGGGCCCACTTCGGGTGTGCAGTAGGTCTTGCCGTTCTTCGTCATCCGGGCCGGGGGGCTGTTCACGAAAGCGATGAACTGCCGCACGCCGCGCGCTTTCGCCGCCGCCAGAAACCACCGCTCGGCCGCCTGGCGCGACCAGTCATACCGGCCCTCCGCCGTCTCAAAGGTCTCCGCCGTGCGCCAGGGGGAGATGTCCGGGCATTTGCCCGCACCGATGTTGAACCGCCACGCCGACAGACCGATGCCCTTGTCCATGGAGAAAAGCAAATCGGCCACGCGGTTGCGGTTCTCCTCGGACCAGAGCCCCACCTTCTGCATGCTCCAGCAGTCCGACGCGGCGAAGTTGTCCATCACCTGAAAGCGCGTAGCGCCGTCAATATCGAGTATGCGCGCGCCCGTTTCCGTCCGCGGCGGACCCACCGGACCAGGCGCGACCGGTCTGTCGGTGGCGGCGCACGAGGCGAGCGCAACCACGGCCATAAACGGCCACATCAAGCGCACGGGTAATTTCTGTTTCGACAGCATATCCGAAACAGACCGGGTTGCGCGGGCCGCGGTTTCACACAGCCGCAACGCGGAGGCAGGGCGTCCGTCCCTGCGGGCGCGCATAGAAAAGGGGCTGCCGGGAAACCCGGCAGCCCCGCATGTGCAGGGGAGACGACGCCTAGCGGCGGCGTTTGCGCAGGAAGGCCCCGCCCGCCGCGGCCACTGCGCCCGCGACGGCAATCAGACCGCCCAGACCGCCCAGCGGAAGCGCCTGGCTGACCGTCAGGGTGCAGGTCTGCACGAGGCTCTCCGTAAACTGGTCGACGATGTTCATGGTGTACACGCCGGCATCGCTGAATTCCACCGGATCGAGAACCAGTTCAGAACCGTTGGCGTAGCTGTTCGTGGCGTCCACATGGACACCGTTGCGCTGCCACTCGTAGCTGACCGGCGGATACCCGCCGCTGGTGGTGACGCGCAGGGAGTAGGCGCTGCCGTCCGTCGCAGTATCCGTCTCCGGCAGGGAAACCACCGGCGTCAGCGGGGCGGCCAGTGTGAGCGTGCCCTTGGCCGACGGGTGCGAGCCGCGCTGGTCGGTGACCACGCAGTAGTAGTTGCCCGCGTTTCCAGCGGCCAGGTTTGACAGGTGCAGCGCGGGCGTGGTGTTGGGCACGGATGTGCTCACGCCGGCCACCTCGCGGAACCACTGGTAGTACTTGGTGCCCAGACCGCCGGCGACGACCACCTGGAAGTTGGCCGAATCACCGTAGTACAACTGCAGCGACGCGGGATTGGTGTAGAAGGTGAGCAGCGAACCCACGTAGAAGTTCTTTTCGGTATAGGCTGAACCCGCGAGGTTGGTGACCGTGCAGCGGTAGAGTCCCTCGTTGGCCTGCTGGACACTGGCAAACACAAGCGTCGCGTTGCCAAGACCGGTCACATTCGGCTCGGCGATGGGCTGGCCGTTCTTCGTCCACGCGTAGGTCAGCGGCCCCGTGCCGTCAAGGACCTGCACCATAAGCAGGGCATTGAAGCCCAACTGGGAAATGCCGGTGGTCGGCGTGGAGTTGATGCCCGCAAGCATGGGCGGGTGGCGCACGATGAGCGACGCCGGGTTGGACGTGACGACCGCCTCCGCGCCCGTCAGGGTGCAGGTGTAGGCGCCTTCGTCCGCGTACACGGCGCTGGGTATGGCATAGATGATGTCGAGCCCGGCTCCGGACAGCGTGCCCGAACCGCCCGCAGCCGCGACCGCAAGGCCGTTTCTGTACCACTGGTAGGTGATCGGCTTGGTGCTGGTCGTCCCGACGCTCAGCGTGAAGGTCACCGCCTGGCCCGGATTCACCGTGGCCCCCGACGGGTGCACGCGAATCGAGGGATCGTTGGCGCGCAGGTTTGCCGCGTCGGAGTCGCGCGGACCGTCGGCGCCCGTCACGCGGCAGTAATAGTCGCCCGCGTCCGATTCCTGCATGTTGTTAATGGTGAGCGTCAAAGCGGTGCCGAGCACGGTCGCATTGCCGACTTTGAACCACTCATAGCTGAGCGAGGTGCCCACGGCGGTCACCGAGAAGGTGGCCTGCTCGCCGAGCCGGATGATCTGATCGGCCGGCTGCCCGGTGATGGCCGGGTCGAGCACGGTCAGCGTGCCGCCGGAACCGGCGGCCGACACCTCGGTGGACCCGACACCCGCCTCTGTGACCATGCAGGTGTAAACGCCCTCCTCGGCGTTTTCGCAGCTCAAGACGCTCAACTGCGGGGTGTCCACGCCGGAGTGCCCGGCGTCATTGGCAAGGTCCACGCCGTTGTGCCGCCACAGGTAAGTCAGGCCGGCGTCGGTGTCCGCCGTGGTGACCGTAAACTGCGCGTCGGCCCCATAATTGACCGACTGGGTCAGCGGCGCAATGGCCGGCGCGGTGCACACGAGGACCACGGCACCCGCGGGCACGGTGGTCGTCCACACGGCCGCAGCGGCCAACTGGCCGGGAATGCCGCTCGGCGTGCTGGGCAGCGGCACCGGCGCGGCACCGTTCACCGATATGACGATGTTGTCCAGTGTCGAAAGGCTGGAGTTCTTCACCACCACCTGGTCGTAGCCGTCATAAACGGACACGCCGCCGGCGGAAATCTGCCGCAGCACGGTGAAAAGCAGTTTGCCGTTGCCCGGGATCAGCGCGTCAACGTCCGTCTTGTTCCAATAGTTGCCGCTGAGACAGCCGGCTGCGGCCGGGCCGCCGGTCAACTGGGGAATCTTCGGCGTGGCGACGCCGAGAAGGGGGTTGTTCGCCGTGAGCAGGGCGTCATACCGGGTTTCGCCGATGACCGGCGTGGGTATGCCGCCCGCCTTGTCATAGGTCGGCCCGTGCACTGCCAGCGCATCGGGGCTCATGTTGGAAATGCGCGTGAATTTGCCGTTGTGCTCGGGCAGGTCCGTGGCCACATTGAGCATCTGCACCTGCCTGTTTTCAGCAAGCACGACCGAACCCATGAGTTTGATCATGCCCGGCGTGCCGTAGCCGGACGCGCCGCCCTGGCCGCCCGTGCCGCCCTGGCCGCCGCCGCCACCGCTGCCGCCCTGGCCGCCGAGGCCGCCGACACCGCCCGAACCGCCGCCGGGAGAAGCTCCGGCTCCACCGCCGCCGCCAACCGCCCCGGCCGTGCCGCTCGCACCGGCCTGACCTCCAATGCCCGCACCGCCGACGGTCACACTGGCAGCACTGACATTAAACCGTCCTCCAATAACCTGCAACAAGCCCTGTGCGGCCAGCACAAACGCGCCGCCACCGCTGGCACCCATTGTTCCCGCACCGCCCGCGCCGCCGGAACCGCCACTGCCACCAATACCGCCGCCGCCGCCCGCGCCGCCGCCGCCCTGACTGTTTCGTCCGCTGCCGGCTTGACCGCCAACACCCACAACGCCGTTGTTGCCGCCGCCGCCGCCACCACCACCACCGCCGCCTTTGCCGCCATCATTGCCAATCCAGACACTGTAGACTGAGCCACCGCCCCCACCGCCACCGGCACCGCCCGCGCCGGAGCCGCCGGAACCGCCGCCACCGCCAGCACCACCACCGCCACCACCACCGCCACCGCCGCCGGGACCCGCGGCAAGCACGAGGTCATTTGCGCCAACGCTGAAAATGGCCGTGTCACCCTGCGCACCGGTATCACCGGTTCCGCCGCCGCCACCCGCTTCACCGCCTATGCCGGCGGGTCCAGGATAACCGGGTGAGCCGCCACTGGCAGAACTGAAAATATTGCCTCCTCTACCTTTCGCACCACCGCCCGCCGCAGTTGGATTGGCCGCCTTGGCCGCGCCGCCCGTGCCCGCAGTGCCGCTTCCACCAGCCGTGCCGCCATTGGCCGGCGTACCTATTCCGCCGTATCCCGCACTGCCGGGCTGTCCTTCTGTCGCGGCCACGGTCGGGTCAACGCTGGACGAACCCGCAGCCGAACCGCCACCCACGTTACCCCCGGAACCATCAGAACCGTCAGAGCCGCCAAAGGAAGAGCCGCCGCCATCGCCGCCGCCGCCGCCGTTGCCGCCGCCGCCGCCCGCGCCGCCCGCGCCGCCCGC
>CAIUWO010000585.1 GCA_903902895.1 Candidatus Hydrogenedentota bacterium
AGGGGGATGCCTGCGCCGGAACCGCCGGGATAGGCCTTGGCGGTGTCCGCAATGAATTGCGGCGTTTCCTGCACACCTTCAAAATAAAAGCCGTGCAGGCTGCCCAGGGACTGGTAGCAGACGCTGTAGGTGACGGTGGCGGTAAGGTCTGGACGCAACGAGACGTCGGCCTCGACCCAGCGCAGTTTACCCGCCGCGAAGCCGGCGGTGGCATGCAGCACCACGGCCAGCAGAATCACTATTGTGCGAATACGACCCATGCCTTCGTCCTTTTCATGCAAGTGATGGGAAATACGGTCCGGGGGAGAGTATAAATAAGTGGAGGTCTCCGGAAAAAGGGTAAAAAGAACGGATGGGAGAAAGGCCGCGAGGTCCCCGGACTGTGAGCCGCGGATGGCTGCGTGGAACAGTCGAAGTCGCAGGATGTAAAATGCGGCTATGAACAGCAAGGCAAGGGTGTCTTTGTGGGAGAGAATCCGGCCACGTCATGTGGACGCGCCGCAGTTCACGTCCGTCCGCGCGGCGCTGTTTTCCTATGAGATGGGCCGGGCACGATGGTACCTGCCCAAAATGACGCTGATCTTTTGGGTCTTGGGCGTTGCATTGTACTGGGTAATAACGATGGGTATGACCGACACGGTCATGCAGGCCGGCTGGCGTTCCTATTCGTTCTTCTTCAGCACCCAGGTTCTGCCCTCGCTGGCGTTGCTGCTCCCGTCGCTGAGTTGGCAGTTCGTCATGGAATGGCGCCCGCGCTCCAAGAATAAACTCCGCCTTCTGGATTGGACGGCGCGCATTCCGGCGACCAAGCAGGAACAGGCACGGGCACGCATTTTGGCGGCCGCGGCAAATCTTGGCGTGACGTTGGTTGGAATCGCCGCGCTAAACGTGCTGTCCTTCCTGCTGGCGGATCATGCCGCCGCCGCCGGGCTGCTGGGCGATGCATGGAGGCACGGCGAGACCAGCCTCCGCGAGATCGTGAGGATATGCCTGGGTCCCTCGCTGGTGACCGGGTTGCTCGCGTGGGTCGCCATGACAAACGCATGGGGCGTAATGGCCCTCTTCTACACCGCTGTGTTTGGTTATCATTCCATGGTACAGCCCCTTGTCTGCAGGGCGAACGGTGATTCCTGTGGCCAATCTGGAGCGGCACTGTTTGGACACGCCAGCTGGTTCCTTTTGCTCTTTCCCACACTGGTGATTTTGGCCCTCATGGTCGCGGCAGTTTGGCGGGACATGATTTCGCGCCGTGCCGCATGGCTCTCAACGGCGTCATGGCTTCTGCTCACTCCAGCGCTGTATCCCTTTGCCCAGCTTTCCCGCCCGTCCTGGTCCGTCCACTGGGTGAATCCGGCCGGACTGGCAATCGGTTGCCTCTGCCTGTCGGCGTGGCTCGTTCTCGGCTGGGTGAGCATGGTGGTCCGGATGCGTGGCAACGAGGTGTGGGCGGTGCAGCGGGAGAACCCGGCGCAACATGAACGATTCAAAGTGGCGCACTCAACATTCCGTCAACTGGGCTGTGCGGGTGCGGTACTCCTGATTGCCGCGTTCTGGTCCTGGTTGCAGTGGCCGGTGGAACCAACCGTCAAGACAACGCTGCGAAGCCAAGGACTGCCCGCCGATTCGAAGGACTTGGACCGTTGGTATGCGACTGTACCGCCGGAAGAGAACCTGGCACTTAAATATCAGGCCGCCTGGGATACGGAGTTTTGCCAATACAGCACCTGGATCAAGTTCCTCAACGATAAAGCAGGAGCCCCGGCGACACCTGAACGGAAAGCGCTGGAGGACAACGTGCTGGTGTGCGGCAAGACGAATGTCGGCCGCACGCAACCCATTCCCCCGGAGGTCTGGGCCGCCACTCAGGACTACTGGAACATCGTTGGCCGGCCAGTAGCGAAGATGCTGCATGAGACGGCCCGATCGGGGGTGTGGAAGAGCCGCTATCCGGTCGATTTGGGGCAGGGTTACTCCGCTGAACTTGGCCACTTGGCGCGTTTGCGCAGATTGGCCCGAATTCTGGCAATCGAGGAATGGACGGCTGTTGTGGAACACCGCCCGGAAGACGCAGTGAATGCACTGTCTGACATCTTTCCCATCGCCAACTCCCTGAGCGAGGAACCGATGGTCCTTTCCCAACTGGTGCGCGTAGCTATCACGGGGATTGCCGTTCAAGGGTTGGAAAATGCGGCCAATCGCATTGAACTGTCCGACCTCCAGTTGGGCCGGATGCAGGAGATCCTGGCCAACGCCCTGCCCCCGTTGTGGCAGGGCCCGGTCATGAACAGGGCACTGGCGGGAGAGTGCGCGACGACCCTCGACTACGCCGGGGAGTATTATCTGTGGTTCGCGGCAAATGACGGCGCCGGTCCACATGAAGGGGTGGTTCCGGCCATCAGTGTTGTGCTGCCCCTGATCAATTTGCTGGGTTCGGACTTCTTTGAGCGGGCGGTGTTCGCCAGTTCTTTCAGGCTGATTCGAAACGCTACGGACAAGGCGGCCCGGACAGGCGGCGTGCCCGATATTCTGGCCGAACTGCGATGGAAAGAGAACTCCTTTCTGGCGTTCCGGACACCCCTGGTCAATGCGCTCATGCCGGCATTCGACCGTGTCTTCGCGTCGGAGTTGCGCATCCGCACGCAACTGGACCTTGCGCGGACAGCATTGGCGGTGGAGCGGTTCCGGTTGGCAAACTTACGGCTGCCGGAAGAGTTGGAGGAAGTGGTGCCCGCATTCTTGGACCGTGTCCCTGCGGACCCATGGAATGGGGGAAAACCGTTGTCGTACCGAGTAAAAGAGAACGGTGAGTTTGTGGTCTACAGCTACGGCAAGAACAAGACCGATGAAAAGGGTGAGGAGATGAAAGACTGGTGGGACAAGGGGGACATCACGTTTACGGTGGCACCAGTCGCGGTGCGACTTCAGCCGCAGGTGGCCGGAGCGACGTAGGCGCCGAAGGGCATGAGCGGAACACGGCATCCCCCGAGCGCCTTCAAAGACAGGGAGGATAGAAGGTTCGGTTGGGCTATGGCGCGGTGGTCCACATCCCCGCCTGAGGCGGACAAGCCCCGCCACGCTTGCAGCGTGGCCGCCCCCTTCGAAGGGGGATTTGGGGCAGACGCGCAGTCCAGTCGTGGCGAGTTGCGTTCTCCCCCGGCGAATTCTGTCCCCCGCGTCTTTGAAGGGGGACTTGGGCGGCGCGGCGCGCAATCGGGTAAGACGACATCCCCCGACCGCCTTTCGGCGGTCACCCCCTTCGGAAGGGGGACCTTCTGAGTGCGGCAATCAATCCGGGTTTCTGGCGTAGTCGCGCATGGCGCGGAGGTTGTCGAGGGGGGTGTCGCGGACGACTTCGCAGCCGGCGCTGACGATGTAGCGTTCGCCGCAGGCGGCGTGGCAGGCGGTGAGTGCGGCGCGGATGTTTTCGGGCGTGCCGTTGCGCAGCATGGACACGGGGTCGATGTTGCCGAGCAGGACCTG
>CAIUWO010000586.1 GCA_903902895.1 Candidatus Hydrogenedentota bacterium
GGTAACGCTCGAGGCTTTCGCCGGACAGTCCTTCCCGGGCACGGTGGCGTACCTCGCCCCCGAACTGAACAAGGAAACCCGCACCGTGCAGGTGCGCATCGAAATCGGCAATGTCGCGGCGCCCATCAGTCCCGGCATGTTCGCCCAGGTGGGCATGGTGTTTGACCGCGCCTCCGGCGGAAGCCCGAGAGAGGCGCTGGCCGTGCCCGAGGCGGCGGTGCAGATGTTCGAGGGCGGCCCGCCGGTGTTTGTCGCCGTGCCAAACGAGCCGAACACCTTCGCGTCGCGGCCCGTCAAAGTGGGCCTGTCCAACGGAAAGATGATTCCGGTGCTGCAGGGGCTCGAAGAGGGCACGGGCGTGATCGTGGAGGGCGCGTTTCTGGTGAAGGCGGAGATCGCCAAGGGCGAGATGGAGGGCAAGACATGCAGCGGCCATTAAAGAACATTCCGAAGCGCGATGCTTTAAAGTCCCCCTTTGAAGGGGGATTTAGGGGGATGTCGGGCCTGTTCCCGTCTCCACATCCCCCTGCCGCCTTGCGGCGGCTTTCCCCCTTCAAAGGGGGACCAACGAGGGCGCGGGGAATGGTCCCTGCCAACACAACTGGCATGGCTGCACACTCCCAAGAAGGGCGGATCTGGCACGAGGTGATTTCATGCTGAGCAGTGTAATCAAACTGAGCATTCAGCACCGCTGGCTGGTGCTGCTGCTGACCGTCGCCGTGGCGGTGCTGGGGTTCTTTTCGCTCCTGCGCCTGCCCATCGACGCGGTGCCCGACATCAGCAACAAGATTGTGCAGATCACCACGGTCTATCCCGCGCTGTCGCCGGCGGAGGTGGAGACGCAGATTGCCTTTCCCATTGAAACGGCGCTGGCCGGCGTGCCCGGCCTCTCAAGCACCCGCTCGCTCACGCGCAACGGGTTCGCACAGGTGGAGGCGGTGTTCGGGGACGACGTGGACATCTACTTTGCGCGGCAGCAGGTGCTGGAGCGGCTGGCCGAGGCGCGGGAAAGCCTGCCGCCCGGGGCCGAGCCGCGCATGGGCCCCATCACCACGGGCCTCGGCGAGGTGTACGTCTATGTGATCGAATACGAGCATCCCGAGGGGAAGGGCGTGGAACTCAGGTCGGACGGGCCCGGATGGCAGGAGGACGGCGGCTATCTGACGCCCGAGGGGGACCTGCTCCAAACGGAAACCGAACTGGCCGCCTATCTGCGCACGCTCCAGGACTGGCTGGTCAAGCCGCAACTGCGCACGGTGAAGGACGTGGCCGGCGTGGACACGATCGGCGGCTATGAGAAGCAGTACCTGGTCGAGCCCGACCCGATGAAACTGGTTTCCTACGGGCTGGCCATGGGCGACCTCGTGGAGGCCCTGGAGCGCAACAACGCCAGCCTCGGCGCGGGTTTCATCGAGCACAAGGGCGAGGCCTTTGTGGTGCGGGCCGACGGGCGCGTGCACAATTCCGGGGACATCGGCGCCATCGTGCTGGGTTCCAAGAACGGCACGCCCTTCCATGTGCGCGACGTGGCGCGCGTGGGCGTGGGCAAGGAACTGCGCACCGGCGCGGCCAGCCAGAACGGCCGCGAGGTGGTCGTCGGCACGGTGCTGATGCTGCTGGGCGGCAACAGCCGCACCGTCGCCACCGCCGTGAACGACAAGGTGGCCGGCATTCAGGCGAGCCTCCCACCGGACGTGCGCCTGCGCCCGGTGCTGGTGCGCACCGACCTCGTGGACAAAACCATCGACACGGTCGGGCACAGCCTGTCCATCGGTGCCATCCTCGTCATTGTCGTGCTGTTCCTGCTGCTGGGGAACATACGCGCCGCCGTCATCACGGCGCTGGCCATTCCGCTGGCCATGCTGATCACCGCGCTGGGCATGACCCGGCTGGGCATCAGCGGCAACCTGATGAGCCTGGGCGCCATCGACTTCGGGCTCATTGTGGACGGTGCGGTAATCGTGGTGGAGAACTGCCTGCGCCTGATCGGCGAAAGGCAGCGCCAACTCGGCCGCAAACTGGAACTGCGCGAGCGCCTGCACGAGGTGTTCGCCGCGAGCCGGCAGATGATTCAGCCCTCCGTCGCGGGACAGGCCATCATCATCACGGTGTACTTCCCCATCATGGCGCTGACGGGCGTCGAGGGCAAGATGTTCCACCCCATGGCGCTGACGGTCATCTGCGCGCTGGCCGGCGCCTTTGTGCTGTCGCTGACCTTCATCCCGGCGATGGTCGCCATCTTCATAACGGGCCGGGTCCAGGAAAAGGAAAACTGGATCGTGCGCGGGCTCAAGGGCCTCTATGCGCCGGCGCTCCGGCTGGCCATCACGCTGCGCTGGGCTGTTGTGCTGGCGGCCGTCGCCATTTTTGCGGCGTCGCTGGTCCTGTTCTCCCGCCTGGGCCAGGAACTGGTGCCCAAACTCGACGAGGGCAACATCAGCCTGCAGTCGCTGCGCATCCCCAGCACCTCGCTCACCCAGTCGATGGCGATGCAGTTCAACGTGGAGAAGGCGGTGTCCGCGCTGCCCGAAGTGGCGCTCATGTACTCCAAGACGGGCACGGCCGAGGTCGCGTTTGACCCCATGCCGCCGAATATTTCCGACGGCTATGTGATCTTCAAGCCCCAGGCGCAGTGGCCCGACCCAAACCTGTCCAAGGCGGATTTGCTGGAGAAAATCCGCAAGACCGCGGAAAGCATTCCGGGCAACCTGTACGAGTACAGCCAGCCCATCGAGCTGCGCATCAACGAGCTGGTGGCCGGCGTGCGCGGCGACCTGGCGGTCAAGGTCTTCGGCGACGATTTCGAGAAGATGGCCCCCACGGCGCAGCAGGTGCTGCTGCTGCTCCAGAGCATCCCCGGCTGCAGCGACGCGAAGGCGGGGCAGACGGAGGGCTTCCCGTCGATGAGCATCGACATCGACCGCGCGGCCATCGCGCGCTACGGCCTCAACGTGGCGGACGTGCAGGACATCGTCGCGACGGCGATCGGCGGCCAGGCGGCCGGCATGGTGTTCGAGGGCGACCGCCGGTTCAGCATCATCGTGCGGTTGCCGGAGGAGCTGCGCACGAGCCTCAAAGCGCTGGAACAGCTTCCCATCCCGCTGCCCGCAAGCACCCCGGAAGCCACAGGCCACATTGCCGGCGTGGCGCCGGCCAGCACGGCGCTGCGCGGGAGCGTGCCGCTGGGCACCGTGGCGAAGATTTCCATGGCCGAGGGCCTGGGCCAGATCAACCGGGAGAACGGCAAGCGCCGCCTGGTGGTGCAGGCCAACGTGGTGGGACGCGACCTGGGCTCCTTTGTGGCCGAGGCGCGCAGGAGGATTGACGCCGAGGTGAAACCGGCGCCCGGCACCTGGCTCGAATGGGGCGGCCAGTACGAGAACCTGCTCGCCGCGCGCGAGCGGCTCATGGTCGTCGTGCCGTTCTGCTTCGTCATGATCTTCCTGTTCCTGTTCACCACCTTCAACTCGGTCAAGCACGCGCTCATGGTGTTCAGCGGCGTGCCGCTGGCGCTGTCGGGCGGCATTGCCGCGCTGTGGCTGCGCGGCATCCCCTTCTCCATCTCGGCGGCGGTGGGCTTCATCGCCCTGTCCGGCGTGGCCGTGCTCAACGGGCTCGTAATGGTCACCTGCATCAACCAATTGCGCCGCGAAGGCATGGGCCTGCAGGA
>CAIUWO010000587.1 GCA_903902895.1 Candidatus Hydrogenedentota bacterium
AAGGAGGGGCCAATCGGGAGATTGGCGGTCCCAGGGAAGGGCCATTTTGGAGTGCGGTGGCAGAGCGCAGCGTCGACACCGCTTTGGCTGGTCCGCCTCTGGCGTGGCTGTCCCAATGCGAAAAATAAGCCAAAGCGGCGTCGTTGCCGCCGCACTCCATAAAAGAACTGACGCGGCGCCGCTTCGGTTTGGACTAACAGCAAGTGCCCGGCCAACGGCGGGGGTCTCGAACCCCATAGAGCGTCGGGCTTTCGAGAATGCCTCACGGCGGGCCGATGCCACACTGCTGTCGTGCCTCGCAGCCACTATCTACCTTGCGGTCCAGGACGCCTCGCCTCCGGAGCGACTCTACCGTGGCCGGACACGGGTAGTATAGCACGGGCAATGAAAGCCGGGACAGACACGTCTCCGCTTCGCTCCGCTTGCATCAGTCCCGGCGAAAACAGGGACCGACACTTCTCCGCTTCGCTTCGCTTGCATCAGTCCCTGTTTTCGCGGCCGCCGCAGTCCATAAAACACCCGAGCCCGTGCCGGTTCGGCTTCGTAGACGCGACGTCCCCGTCGCGTTCTTCCGATGACCCGGTCCAGCGTGAAGACAGAAAGCAGGCTTGGAGGGCCTAAAATTGCTATGCGGTCCAGTCACGCGCGGGGCGCGCGCGCAGCCGGTTGGCCTCATCGTCGTTGACGAACGCCTCCCTTTCGGGGTCCAGTTCCAGTTTTCGGCCGAGCATCCAGGACAGGGCCGCCGCGTGGCAGGTGATGTGCGAGTGGCGCATCACTTCGGCATTGGCCACCGTTGGTTTGCGTGATTTGATGCAGTCCAGGAAGTCCCGGGCATGGGTCTTCACGTCGAGGCCGGGCTCGCCCGGCGGCATTTGGGGCATTTCTTTCATGAGCGAGGCGGAACTTGCCTCTAGACCGCCGCTGTCGCCCGCCTCGACCCAGCCCTCATCGCCCTCAAAACGCACGGGGCAGGTGCCCAGCGCCTGAATCCATCCGGGACGTTCTTTGAAGGGCGTTTCCAGGAAGTGGAGTATCAGTTTCACGCCGTTGGCATAATAGGCCGTGATGCCCTTTTCGCCCGGCTCAAAGCTGAGGGGCATGGTGTCATCGGCCTTGTTGGCCCACTGGCAGAGGTCCACGGTGTGCGCGCCCCAGTCCAGCAGTCGGGCACCGGACTCAAAATCATAGTATGCCCGCCATCCGCCGTTGACATACTCGCTGTTGTACAGGCGCCAGGGCGCCGGTCCCAGCCACATGTTCCAGTCCACAACATCGGGTGGGGGCGTCGGTTCTCCCGGCAGCCAGGCGGTCTTGATCTCGGGAACGTAGACGCTGGCGTGGAGCGTGTGAATCTTGCCTAGTTTTCCCGTCTGCGCAAACTCGACGGCCTTTTGGAAGTTGGCGATACTGCGCCGCTGCGTCCCGGCCTGAAAGACGCGGCCGGTGCGCCTGATGGCCTCGGCAAGGTCCTGGCAGTTGGCGATGGTCAGTCCGCAGGGCTTCTCGCTGTAGACGTCCTTTCCCGCCTCCGCCGCCAGTATCGACGCCGGGGAGTGCCAGCGGTCGCCCGTGGCGATCAGGACCGCGTCGATGTCTTTCCGCGCAAGGAGCTCGCGGAAGTCACGGTACACCGCGCAGTCGCTATTGCCGTGGTGCTGGTCCACAAATTGCTTGGCGGCGTCGCGCCGGCTGGCCTGGACATCGGCAACGGCCACGCACTGCACATCCGGATGACTGAGCATCTGGGGCAGCACATGCTTGCAGCGCGGGCCGATTCCGACCACGCCCAGCGTCACCCGCCCGCTCGGCGCCGTCACAGTATCGTTTCCCAACGCGCTGGCGGGAATGGTCCATGGAGCGGAAATGGCAGCGGATGACAAGGCCGCGCTGCGGATGAACTGGCGGCGCGTGGCGAGAGAGTCGTTTGTCATCGAAGAATCCTCCTTCGTTCATTAGTGCGGCACTTATTAGTGTACATCATGGCCCTAGCGGTGGCGGTATCTTTGGAGTCACCAGGCTAAGTGATCCCGTGTTTTTGTAACTGTTTGTGTTTGTTGATATTACAACGGCATATCTGTTGAAAATAGCCCGAT
>CAIUWO010000588.1 GCA_903902895.1 Candidatus Hydrogenedentota bacterium
CACGCTGATGGCCTACTTTATCGACGCCTACACGCAAGTGCCGGATCAGCCCGGCTTCAATTATCACGACCTGGCCAATGCCACCCTTGCCAATCACGACTACTACATCGCGCAGCGCGCGTTTTTCTTCGATCTCGGCGTATGGGCCGATGAGCCGTCGGTGGATGATCCCAAACAAGCACCGGGGACGGACCGGAAGACCTTGATGACGTTATTGAAGGCCCAATACGAGCGCAACGGCGGGTCCGGGTTCACCACGGTGGGCGGGTTCATCCCGTGGAACCTCAAATACACCAATTCCGGCCCGGCGGGCGGAAAACACGACCCCGTGGCCACCGAATGGGAGTACGCGGCGATCCTCTCCGCGCACAACGCCATCATGGACGCGGATGCGCTCGGATTGTCCTGTATGACCAACGCCTCGGCCTGGCGGTTTTTCCCGATGCAACCGCGCTACAAGCAAAACCCCAAACCGGAACCCCAGAAGCTCGAAGAAAAAACCTATGTGCTTATCTACATGGGCGATTATGATTCTGCGGCCTGGCTATCGCGTCATATCCCATTGGTGTGGGACGACCCCGACCGTGGTTCCCTGCCCATCGCGTGGGCCTTCAACCCCAATCTTTGCGATCGCGCCCCTTATGTGTTCGACTACGTCTATCGCACGAAGTCCAAGAACGACTGGTTCATTGGTGGAGATTCGGGGGCGGGCTATCTCAACCCGACGTTGCTTACCGGCGACCGGCTCGGCAGCGGCCTTCCCGATGCGCTCGATCTTTGGGTTAAGCACAACCAGGCGTACTATGACCGCTTCGACTATCGCATCACGGGATTCGTTATAAACGGATTCCACGGCGACATGCCACAGCGGGTTCAGGAGGCCTACGCGAAATTCTCGCCAGACGGCGTGGGTACATGTTTGGGATTTGCCAAACCGGTGGTCAACGGAACGCCTTTCCTGCGGCATGTGAGTGATATTTACCCCAGGCTTGGTCGACTCGATGTAACGGCGAAGGAAATGGTGGCCTCTGCCAAAGGCGACAAGCCCCGTTTCCTTATTTACCGGTGGATCCTGCAACGCCCGAGCACCATGAAACAGGTCTTTGAGCTACTCAAGGCGCAGTACGCGAAAGAGGAATGGGTTTTCTGTGATCCCTACACCTTCTTCGATCTGTACCGGCGTTCTCTAGACTGATAACGTCTGGAGGATACAAGATTACTCACTGCCTCCGAAATGACCGCGAGGTTGGGGTGGATGTGAAAGCTGGGGGGGCAGGCAAGATGCCTGCGTTACGGGGGCGCGCGGGTGGGGGGCTCAGCCTCCGGTTTCCTCTTGGGCGAGGGTCTCTACCGGGGCGCGGAGTGGGTAGCGGTTGCGTATGAATACTGGGCGTTTCCAGCGGCCTGTGGAGTAGTAGAGGAGGCTGAGGGTCATGCCTGCGACGTAGCTAAATAGAATCGCATACCAGATGCCGTCGACGGAGCCAAACCACTGGGGGAGGAACATGGCGAGGGGGACGCGGACTACAAAGAAGGTGACGGCGGTGAAGAGGGTGGTGGGTAGGGTGTGGCCGGAGCCGTTGATGACGCCGTTGCAGACGAACATGATGGCGACCATGAGGTAGCCGGGGCTGGCGATGCGGAGGTAATGCGCGCCGGTGTGTATCACCACTTCGTCGTGGTGCGCGAAGAGGGCCATAAGAAAACTGGGGATGCTGGTACACAGCAGAAACGCGGGGAGGGTGAACGAGAGGGCAATGATCCATCCCCATTGCAGGACGCCGCGCACACGGTCAAACAAACCCGCACCGATGTTTTGTCCGGCCACGCTGCAGCATGCGCCGCTGATGGCCATTGCGGGCATGAAAGCGAGCTGGTCGATGCGCATGGCAATGCCATAGGCAGCAGCGCTTTCCGCCCCGAAATGATTTACCAAGCGAACCACGCCGAGGGTGCCCAGGGCGACAATGGCCTGTTGCAGCATGGAGGGCACGCCGATTCTCAGCACGAGCAGGAGTGTGCCGACATCGATGCGCCAGTGCGACCAATCCGGGCTGGCGGTGTGTTTTTTCCGGTGGAGATACACGGCCAAGGCCACAAAGGCACCCGCTTGGGTGACGACGGTCGCCAGGGCGGTTCCGTTGAGGCCGAAACGGGGGAATCCGAGCCATCCGAACATGAGGATGGGATCGAGCGCGATGGTGACCAGCAGGGAGCCGACCTGAAAATAGAGCGGGGTCTTGGAGTCGCCGATGCCCCGCATGGTGGAGGCGAGCAGGAACATGCCGAACATGAAGGGGGTGGTCCACACGAAAAGGCGCAGATAACCTGCCGCCAGTGGCGCGACCTCCGGGGGTGTGCCCATGGCGCGCACGGCATACTCGGCTCCCGCTTGTCCGGCGATCAGACAGAGTGTGCCAAACAGCACGGTGAGCGAAAGGGAGCTCTGAATCACCTGGCGTATCCGCACTTCGTCTTTCGCGCCGTAGGCCTGTGCCACGAGGGTGTTGGTGGCCATGGTCAGCCCGCCCGCGACCGCCATCAGGAGAAAGAGGATGGGAAAGCTCACAGTGATCGCGGCCATCGCGTCCGTGCCGAGGCCGTTGCCCACCCATGCCACATTGATGATGCTG
>CAIUWO010000589.1 GCA_903902895.1 Candidatus Hydrogenedentota bacterium
CACGGGATTCGTCCCGCAGATCATGGAGCGGCTCTACAACAGCGGGCACGCGGAGACCGCCGATGACCTGCTGGGCCGCGTGCTATGGTGGGGCGACCGCCTGCCCTACTGGGGCGACTCCATCGTGGCGGACAAGCAGGATTACCGCCGCGACACGCCGCTGCAATGCACGATCGACGGCATGTGCGGCGCGCAGATGGTGATCTTCGGGCTCTTTGGTGTGGCACCGCAATTCGACGGCAGTATGTCGGTGTCGCCGCACCTGCCCGCGTTCGCGAGGCGCATGGCGCTGCGCGGACTGAAGGTGCACGGCAAGACGATGGACATTGAGATGGCGGGACAGAAGTTCCGCGTGAAGTCCGACAGCGCAACACAGGAAGGTAGTATCGGGCAGAGACTCACCGTGCGTTAACCCGAACACCTTAGCTTGGCGCAGCCAGTACCCTCAATGCTGGTGCCTTCTGGAAAGAACAACTCGATGTCCTCATTCCGCAATGATGGATTCATCCTGAGCGTTTCCCGTTCGACTGCAATTACACATACCCGGAAAGGCACTGAAGGAATAGTAAACGAAAGCAAGCCCATTTCATAGTGGCTTCTGCCCTCCGCTGTCCATTGGTCAAAATCAGCCTCCGTCCTCTCCAGTCCGTTTGTGGAAACCTTGATAGCCAGGGGAATTTGCCCGCCGCCATCCTTGTCTTCCTGCACGTTGTCAAATGCAACGCTGTGGATAACCTCCCGGACATCCTCCCATGCGCCAAGGCCCGGAATTGCGGCCCATTCCTCTTCCGTGAGATGCCATATACGGTTCACATCCTCGATTCGCCTGACGAAGCCGTCCCCATCGACATATATGTCCAAGCAAACCAGCTTTCTGTTGTCTATCTCCTCGGGCACGGGAACCTCGTGCGTCAACACAACCCAATCCCCCCTATGCCATACCCTTGATTTTCCCGGTGTGAGAAGAAACTCTCTCAGCGGCATTCCCAGCACGCCTGTATAAAACTCCCCCCAGGCAGCGTTGCCAACCCGCTGCCAAAACTGGCGCGGTGTGGGCGTGCACATGGCAAAGTTCCCCCACAGTGATTCGTCTCCGTATATACCCCTTCTGCTTGTGATGCCCGATGCCCTGCCCGGAAAAGCCTCGCACTCAATCAACTGCCTCCACTTGCCCCCCACAAGAGACACGGAGCACACAAGGGTCTCGGAAGAATTGTGCCGCCTCTTGTTTGGTGGGACATAGCCGAACTTTGAAAGAAACCGGTCCCACTTGGATAGATTTGGAATGGTCGTGAGAATTCGGACACCCTCACTGCGGACACAGAAATCGTCACCCCTCGATCGGTATATCATGCGCGACACCGTTTGTAATTCGCTCTTGTTTTCCGAATCGAACCTAGTCTCTGTCACGGTGTACGTTATGTCAAGAGAGTCAAAATGAAGCCTCTTGAGAATAAGATCAACAAGACCCTTATCGTCTTGTGAACACGCATCGCTTGAAGCAAACACAAGCAGAACTCCCGATATTGCCCAACGCACAGGTTACAGACACAACCGCCTGCGGAATGACTTTATCCCCGCCCCCATATTTTGTCAAGGCCCCCGCCCCATTTAATTGCGGAAACGACCAAGCCTTGGTTCTGACGGACAAGAATGCTCGGGATTGTAGGACAGGCGCCCCCGGCTGTCGACCTTGATAGGCGACCAGCAACGACAGGCGAGTACGCCTGTCCTACACTTTCTTGGCCGCATGGCAAAGCACAAGGCCGCCGAGACGGCGGCAGTACATACCGCGCCGCAGGGGGACTGCCACCATTTCCAGCCAGCGGCCCGGCGTATTCGACCGAAGCGATATGTTGGAAATGGTGGCTGTACCCGGGCTCGCAAGGGTCTGGGGTGTGGTGACTCGGGTACAGGCACCCGTTTCCGATACGCGCTGGTGCTGTTGTCCTCTGGCCATGGGCGGAAACGGGAGCCAGTCCCCCGGCGGCTTTCTGTGGCGAATCGCCACCGTAGGCGGTCTGATGCCGCAATGAAGGGGGGACGTGCGGCAATCCTACCGCACGGCATCCACTTTCAGCATGCCGTCCTTGTCGAAAGTCATGGGCACGATGGCAGGCTTCTGCACAATCGGCGCGGTCTTATCAGTGCCAAAGAAGGTGGACCACCAGTCGCCTTGGGTGTCCTTGAAGAAGGTCACGTGGCCGCCGTCGGGCACGGCGACGTAGCGCGTGGTGTAGGGACCGTAGATGTTTTCGGAGGTGGCGGCCAGGCAGTCGTAATGGCCGTTGATGTTTTCCGCTTCAGCCCAGTAGTAGCGGCCGTTGGCCTTGAACAGATACATGCCCTCGTAGCCAACGTGGTCGAATGAACCGGGACCAAAGATCTTTTCACACAGGCCAGAGTGGTGTTTCGGGTCGGGATCGGATGTTGTTGTTTTCAGCCAGCGATAGGGCTCGGCGAAACCGGACATGTCGGGTTTCATGCGCGCGATTTTGCCGCTGTGCCAGACGAAGTACACCGTGCCGTCGTCATCCTCAAACAGCGACGCGTCGATTTCATCGCCCAGCCTCTCCCCCGGTTGCACATCAACGTAGGGGCCTTCCGCTTTGCCGGAGGTGCTCTTCAGCAGGCCGCTGCCCGAGGTCTTGGGTGTGCCGTCCCAGCCGGGCATGCTGTAGGTCAGCCAAAAGGTCCCCTTCAGGTAATGGATCTCGGGTGCCCACAAGGACATCTTTTTCTCTAGGTAGGGCTTGTGCCAGGGGCTGTCACCGTAGCTCCAGACCTTGCCCATCGCATCCCAATGCTTCAGATCGGTGGACTTCCACATCCGAAGCTCGTTGTTGTAGCCGAAGAACGGCTCCACCGTGCCCGTTAGGTAGTAGGTGCCGTCGGGGCCGACGCACACGGAGGTGTCGCGCAGGGGCGTGTCCACCAGCCGTTGCAGGGGCAGTTCGACAACGTGTGTGGCGCAGCCTGCGAACATGGCCGAAACCAGCAGGACCGTCAACATCCATCTCATGCGGCTGTGCCTCCCGTCCGCCTATGCGCCGTGCGGATGCACGATGACCTTCATGCCGTCGCGGGACTCCATGGCGGCGAAGGCGTCGTGGATCTGCGCGAGCGGGAAGGTGTGGGTGATGATGGGGTCAACGCGAACAATGCCGCGCTCGATGAGTTCGACGGCGATGCGGTGCTGGCGCGGCGTGCTGCCGTGCGACCCCGTCACGAAGCACTCCTTGTAGTGAATCGTGTTGGACAGCACGCTGAGCGGGCGCGTGTCCTTGGGCAGTCCGCCAAACAGGTTCACGTAGCCGCGGTGCGCGACCATTTCGATGGCCTGCTCGTGGGTCTCAACGGAACCGCAGGTGGTGATGACCACGTCGGGCCCCTCTCCCCCGGTCTCGGCCTTGCAGCGGGCGACCACGTCCTCCTCGCTTGGATCGATATAGACGTCCGCGCAGTATTTCTTGGCGATTTCCATGCGCTTCTTGCTGCGCTGCACCGCGATGACTTTCACCGCGCCCATGGCGCGGGCCAGGTCGATCATCATGCAGCCGATGGGCCCCATGCCGATGAGCACAACGGTCTTGCCGAGCGACATGTTGACCAGTTCGAGCCCGTTGATGCCGCAGGCGAGCGGCTCGGCGAGCGCCGCCTGATCGAAGCTTATCTTGTCCGAGAAGGGCGTGAGCGGCCCCTCGTTGATTAGCAGCGGGGTCAGTTCCATGTACTGCGTGAACGCGCCGGGAATCTGGTAGCCGACGGCGTAGTTAATCTCGCAATTGTTGCCCTTGCCGTCGCGGCACCAGCGGCACAGTCCGCAGGGCACGTCGGCACCGACGGCAATGCGGTCGCCGACCCTGAAGCGCGTCACGTTCGCGCCCACCTGCGCGATCACGCCGGCCGCCTCGTGGCCCATGACGGCCGGAAACTGC
>CAIUWO010000590.1 GCA_903902895.1 Candidatus Hydrogenedentota bacterium
AGTTCCCAGCCCTTGCGGTATTCCTTGGTAAGGAGGCTGTTCATGGCCGGGTCGCTGGTGACCCGCATCTTTTCGCGGTCGTATTCGACCTTTTTCCCGGCCAGCACGGCGATGTTGCCGAAGAGCAGCATCTCGGTGAAGGGCGCGGCGTAGTCGAAGTTGGACACGGCGGGCTTGCCGGTCCTGCAGGCATCGGCGAAGTTGCGGTAGTGGTTGCCGCCCTGCACGCGCTCGAGGGTCTGGGCGGGGCGGGCGTAGTCCTTCATCTTTTCCTCGGGCAGCAGCCGCGCGTCGCCGCCGTACTCGCCGGTGGTGAGAATGCCCTTGTCGCCGATGTAAAGCGCGCCGTTGTCGCCGTCGCCGAGTTTCTGGCTGTCGGGCACGCCGTCGGGGCGCGGCGGTTTCTGGCCGTTTTCATACCAGAACATTTCCAGGGGCGGCATGTCGCCGCGCGCGGGGAAGCTGTACTTGACGACGAAGTTGGCCGGCCATGTCTCGGTGTTCACGTTTTCGGCGTGGACGGTCTCGACCGCAAAGGATTTGGCCTCGTTGAGTTTGAGCGCGAAGACGGCGGGGTCCATGATATGGCAGCCCATGTCGCCGAGGCCGCCGCAACCGAAGGGAATCCATCCGCGCCATTTGCGGGGGGCGTAGGCCTTGCTGAAGGGGCGTTCGGCGGCGGTGCCCAGCCACAGGTCCCAGGCCATCGTCTCGGGCACGGGCTCGCCGGGCATGGGCGCGTTCGGGCCGCCCTGGGGCCATCGCACGCCGGGACGATTGGTCCAGACATGGACCGTGTGCACGTTGCCGGCGGCGCCTGCCCAGAGCATTTCGGCCAGGTCGCGCACGCCGTCGCCGGAGTGTCCCTGGTTGCCCATCTGCGTCATGACCTTCATCTCGCGCGCCGTTCGGGCGAGCAGGCGCGCCTCGGCGACGGTGTGGGTGAGCGGTTTCTGTACATAGACGTGCTTGCCCATCTTCATGGCCGTGTAGGCGGCGGGCGCGTGGGTGTGGTCGGGCGTGGACACGGTGACGGCGTCGATCTGTCCGCCCAATTCGTCAAGCATCTTGCGGTAGTCCTGGTATTGTTTCGCATTGGGCTGGCGGTAGATCGCCTCTGCCGCGGATGCCAGGTCCACATCGCAGAGGGCGACAATGTTTTCGCGGGCCAACGACAGGATGTCCTGCGCGCCCTTGCCGCCGGCGCCGATGGCGGCGATGTTGAGTTTCTCATTGGGCGAGAGCTTGCCCGGCACCACTTTGGCCGTATTGGGTTTGGGGTTGCCGGTGGCGCAGCCGGAAAGGACCGCGGTGGTGGTGGCGGCCGCAAGGAACGCGCGGCGGGTGATGTCCTGCATGCTCATGGTCTGCTTCTCCGATTTTGTGCCCTGGTTACGTGAAATGCCCGGTTCATGGACAATATGGACTGCATGGACGATATGGGCCCGAAGCCGCAGGCCATTCGGTTCTCTGTCCATGGTGTCCATTCCGTCCATGAAGTCCATAAACAACAAGACGGCCCCGGCG
This sequence comes from Candidatus Hydrogenedentota bacterium, assembly GCA_903902895.1. Classification (GTDB taxonomy): domain Bacteria; phylum Hydrogenedentota; class Hydrogenedentia; order Hydrogenedentales; family CAITNO01; genus CAITNO01. Next base: position 1,528 of record CAIUWO010000590.1, read on the forward strand.
GTCATGACAACTGCCGGGGCCGTATAGTGTACGCCAGAGCGCCGTGCTTTTACAGCGGCATGAAGTCAAAGCCCTTCCGGTATTCCTTCGTTAGGTACTGGTTGGCCTTCTTGTCGTTGGTGATGGTCATGGAGGCGACGTCGAACTCGATCTTCTTGCCCGCGAGCAGGGCCACATTGCCCATGTTGGCCACTTCGGTGAGCGGGCCCGCGTAGGAGAAGTCGGAGATGGCGACGGTGTTGTTGATGCACGCCTTGATCCAGTGCCTGTAGGGGTTCTCGCCCTCAATGCGCGGGATGGTCGGATCGGGGCGCTTGTAGTCCTTCATCTTGGCGGCGGGCAGCAGGCGCGACTTGGCACCGTAGGTGCCGGAGGTGGCGATGCCCTTGGTGCCGATGAAGAGCGAGCCGTTGCCATCGTCGCCCAGTTCCTCGTCGGCGGGAATGCCCTCGGGGCGGGTCGGCTTGAGTTTGCCGTCGTACCAGTAGACGGTGACCGGCGCCATGACGCCGTTGTCCGTCTTGCGCTCGGGGAACTCGAACTTGATGACCGATTTCTTGGGGGCGGTCTGACTGTTCATGCCCTCCTGCTTGATGACTTCCACGGAATACTTGTCTGCCGCGCCCAAGTGCAGCGACCAGAAGGCGGGGTCCATGATGTGGCAGGCCATGTCGCCGATGGCGCCGCAGCCGAAGTCCCACCAGCCGCGCCACTTGAAGGGGGCGTAGCCGCCGTTGTAGGGGCGGGCCGGGGCGGTGCCGAGCCACAGGTCCCAGTCCATCGTGGCGGGCACGGGCTTCTCGGGCAGGGGCTTGTCAATGCCCTGCGGCCATATGGGCCGGTCCGTCCAGATGTGGGCCTCTTTGACGTCGCCGATGACGCCGGACCACAGGAACTCGCACAGTTCGCGCACGCCGTCGCCGGAGTGCCCCTGGTTGCCCATGGCGGTGACCACGCCAGTCTCCTTGGCGACTTTGGCCAGCAGGCGCGCCTCGGCGATGGTGTGGGTCAGCGGCTTCTGCACGCGGGCGTGCTTGCCCATCATCATGGCGGTGTAGGCGGCCGGAGCGTGGGTGTGGTCGGGGGTGGACACGGTGACCGCGTCTATCTCCTTGTCCATTTCCTCGAGCATCTTGCGGTAGTCCTTGTACCGCTTGGCGTTCGGAAGCTTGTAGAAAGTCTCTTCGGCGCTCTTGTCGTCGACATCGCAGAGCGCGACGACGTTGACCAGCTCTTTTTCGTTGGCGCAGCTCATCGTGTCGCCGCCGCCCATGCCGCCCACGCCGATGCAGGCGAGGTTCAGCTTGGCATTCGGCGAAATCTTGCGCGGCACGACCTTGGCCGTGTTCAGCACCGGCTTCGACGTGGCGCAGCCGGCAAGCACCGCCGTTGTGGTGGCCGACGCGAGAAACGCGCGGCGTGTCATCTGCCATTTTTCCATGATTCTGCTCTCCTGCATGGATGAGTAAACGGTGACCCAGGGAAACCCAAGAAAGACAAGCGTAAGAATAGACGGCGGGCGAAGGGGAAGTCAACCGCGTTTTTTGGGTGCTTTTTGGGCCGCAAATCCACATGGAAAAGACAGGCGGGCGGTCGCGGCTGCGGTCTGGCCGTGTGAGACGCGGGACACCGCAGCTCTTTCACCTATTTCATGGTTTATGCCGGAGTTGCCATTTGCCAGCGGAAGTTCTGCACATGCTGCCGTCTTTAAGGCCCCAGGGGGACTGCCTCCCATTTCCGCTCGCGGCTTTCCTGTGCCAGTGATGACCCTTGCGGGAAATGGGAGGCTGTACCCGTGCTCGCATCTGCCCCTGACCAATCGTGCGTTGGCCCCGCTAGCGATATGGATTGGGGTTTAGATGATTACGGAGTTTTCAAATATTCGGTGAAGGCTGTGCAAAACAATCTGTATGATGTGCCTCTTGCTTGTATCGTGATCGCGATAAAACTGCGGCAACGCTTTCCCTTCGAAAATGTGGTCACTAAAATCCCCCAAGAGCATTATGGTGTCCTTGTCTTCACTGTCATTTGGCAGGAACACCAGGTAATCAATAATCACGTTCAAGAGATCTATGGTCTCACCCCATAATTCCGCCGGTTCCTTTTCGCTCTCCAGGCCGCTGAGCACTTTGCCAACATCGATGGTGCCCGTTACGGTCTTTGTCACGCCCAGCCGGGCCAGTTTCTTGACGACCCTGTCATGAACGTCTTCCAGTTTCCGTGCATTGGCGCACCACAGAAACCTGCCTTTGGCGTCTATCGCGGGTGTGTCCCCCAATAACCCCGAGCCTGCCGTTTCGGTGTAATACAGCGTATAAAACGAAATCCCATGACCGCATGGACCGAGAACAAGGCACCATGCCGAGGGTGCATAAGTAGGCTTCTGCATAGAACGTGCGCTCCCTCTTTGTCGCCATGCGGGCGCTAATGATTCGGATCACCGTGCCGGTATTGGTGTGAGAGACGACGAGCCAAGATGGTGCGTTCCGTTTCGCGTCGCGAAACTTCACGCACCCTACGCCCCCGCCTTGAACTTGGCGGCCTCGAAGAGCACATCCTGGATTTCCTTGACGGCCGCGTCGAGGCCGATGAACAAGGCGCGGGCGATGATGTCGTGGCCGATGTTGACCTCGTTGAGGCCGGGGAGGAGGGCAACGGGCCAGAGGTTGCGGACGGTGAGGCCGTGGCCGGCGTTGCAGCGCATGGTGGTCTGGCCGACGAGCAGCGCGCACTGGTGGAGACGGTCGAGTTCGTGGGCGCGGGCGGCATGGCCCTTTGCGTTGGCGTAGGCGCCGGTGTGGAACTCAACGTAGTCGGCGCCGACGGCGGCGCTGGCATCGACCTGGTGCGGGTCGGGGTCGATGAACATGCTGACATGGGTGCCGTGGGCGTGCATGCCGGCGGTGACGTCAAACAGCGCCGCGCGCTGCCCGGCGACATCGAGGCCGCCCTCTGTGGTCACCTCCTGCCTGTTCTCGGGCACGAGACATACGGTGTGCGGCTTGAGCCGGTGGGCGATGTCGATGATTTCGGGGGTGACGCCCATTTCGAGGTTGAGGCGAATCTGGAGCACCTGGTGGAGCGCCTCGACGTCGCGGTCCTGAATATGGCGGCGGTCGGCGCGCAGATGCACGGTGATCTGGTGGGCCCCGGCCGCCTCGCACACTTTGGCGGCGGCGACGACGTCGGGATTGAGGCCCTTGCGCGCCTCGCGCAGCGTGGCGACGTGATCGATGTTGACGCCGAGTTCGATTATCTTGAGCGTGAGGGGGGATGGGTGGCTCATGGGTTTGGCGCCTCCTGTGATGTTACGCGCCGGCGGTTTCGGCGACGCGCGCTGCGAGCGCGGCGGCCAGTTGCTCGGCCCTGCGCAGTTCCTCGTGCTGGACCATGATGCGGACAATGGGCTCGGTGCCCGACCGGCGGACGACGACCCGGCCGCGGCCCTCAAGCTGCGCCTGAGCCTCGGCGGCCAGGGCATCGAGCGCCGCGTCGCCGGGGCGCTTGGCGGCGGCGAAGGGCACCTTGCGGTGGCATTCGGGCATTTCGTGGTAGGCGTGCGCAATCGCCGAGAGGGGCTGGTCCTTGCGGACCATGGTGGCGAGCGCCTGCAGCGCGGCGATCATGGCGTCGCCGGTGGTGTTGTACTCCAGCAGGACGATATGCCCCGACGGTTCGCCGCCCAGGACAAGCCCCTGACGGAGCATGGCCTCGACAACGTAGCGGTCGCCGACATTGGCGCGGACGACCGCGCCGCCGACGGCGGCGAGGGCGCGCTCAAGCCCGCCGTTGGCCATGATCGTGGTGGCGACCGTGTTGCCGGGCAGCGCGCCGCGCTCGATCATGTCCATGCCGAGCACGCACAGCACAGCGTTTCCGTCCAGCAGCCGCCCGTTCTCGTCGGCCATGGCGATGCGGTCGCCGTCGCCGTCGAAGGCGATGCCCACGTCGGCTTTTTCCCGGATGACCGTGGCGCGCATTTCCTCGGGATGGACCGAACCGAAGCCGGCGTTGATGTTGAGCCCGCTGGGGCGGTCGCCGATGGCAATCACCTCGGCGCCCAGTTCGGCCAGCGTGTTGGGGCCGACCTTGTAGGACGCGCCGTTGGCGCAGTCGACCACGATGCGCAGGCCGTCCAAACGCATGCCCTTGGGGAAGGAGGCCTTGGTGAACTCAATGTAGCGCCCGACCGCGTCGTCGACGCGGCGGGCGGTGCCCACCTTGTCACCGGTGGGGCGGAGACTGTCAATCTCGCCGGCGCTGATGATGCGCGCGATCTCGTCCTCGACCGCGTCGGGAATCTTGTAGCCGTCGGCGCCGAAAAGTTTGATGCCGTTGTCGGCGTAGCCGTTGTGGGAGGCCGAGACCATGATGGCGCCGTCGCAGCGCAGGCTGCGCATGATGTAGGAGACGCCGGGGGTGGGGAGGGGGCCGGTGAGTAGCACGCGCACGCCGACGGAGCACAGGCCGGCCGTCAGCGCGTTTTCGAGCATGTAGCAGGAGCGTCGCGTGTCCTTGCCGATCAGTATGGTGTGCTGCCGGTCTTCCTTCTGGAAGAAATGGCCCGCGACCCGGCCCACCTGCAGCGCCATTTCGGCGGTCATGGGGTGGACATTGGCGAGTCCACGGATACCGTCCGTGCCAAACAGTCGTTCAGCCATTGTTGCGCGCCTTTCCGCGCGTGATGGCGTCGCAAACGCGCACCACCCGCGCCATGGTTTTCACATCGTGCACCCGCACACAGTGTACGCCCCCGGCTACGGCAAAGGCCACCGCCGCGGCCGTGCCCTCGGTGCGGTCGCCCACGTCCGCGCCAAGCACCGCGCCCAGGGTGGCCTTGTTTGAAACGCCGAGCAGCAGGGGCCGCCCAAAGCAGCGGAACTCATCCAGACGGCGCAGCAGCAGCAGGTTTTGGTCCACCGTCTTTCCAAAACCGAAGCCGGGGTCGAGCCAAATCCGGTCTTCCCGGATGCCCTCCGCGGCCGCATGCCGGAGCCGTTCGTCGAAGAAGGCGCGGATATCATCCACCACATCGTCGTAGCGGGGGGCCTGCTGCATGGTTTTGGGTTCGCCCTGCATGTGCATGAGCACGCACGGGCAACCGGCCGCGGCGATGACCGGGGCCATTTCGGGGTCACCGCGCAGCGCCGTAATGTCGTTGACCATGGCAGCACCGAGTCCCAGGGCCCGCCGGGCGGTTTCGGCGCGGTAAGTGTCGACCGAAACGGGAAGGTCCAGCGAGACGAGCTGCTCCAGCGCGGGCAGGACGCGGCGCAGTTCCTCGTCCGGGGAGACGGGGTCGGCACCGGGCCGGGTCGATTCACCGCCCACGTCGAGCAGGTCCGCGCCGTCACGCACCAGGGCGACCGCATGGTCGCGCACGGCTTCCAGGTTGGACAGACGCCCGCCGTCATAGAAGGAGTCTGGGGTGATGTTGACAATGCCCATGACAAGCGTCCTGCGGGGAAAGGGGGGCGCGCACAGGGGCAGCATGGATATGACTCCTTGAAAAACCTAACGGATCAGGCCGTTTCCGGCACAGCATCACCGGGAACGGTGTTCGGGGCCGGGACCGCCGACGTGGGCTCGGGGACGGGCGGGGGCAGTTCTTCTGTCACCGGCACCGGGATATTCCCGTTCTTGGGCCCGTCATCGTGGTTTCGCTCGGGCAGGAGGTCCGGACCGCCGACCTGATTGATAATCACGTCAATTTCGCCGGCATCCAGCGTTTCCCGCTCGACCAGCGCGTCGGCCAGTGCCTTGAGCACGTGCATGTGTGTGCGAAGCAGGTCACGGGCGTCCGTGTAGGCAGTCTCGCAGATGCTGTGGATTTCGCGGTCGACCGCGGAGGAGGTCTCCTCGCTGAAATCGCGCATGCGCGCGAAATCGCGGCCCAGAAACACCTCGTCATCGCCGCCGAAGGTGAGCGGGCCGAGGCTGCTCATGCCCCACTCGCACACCATCTTGTGCGCCAGGCGCGTGGCGTGCTTGAGGTCGCTGGAGGCGCCGCTGTTGAACTCGTCAAACACGAGCTCCTCGGCGGCGCGGCCGCCCATGATCATGCGGATGCTGGCCAGGCAGTAGGAGCGAGAAATGCTGTAGCGGTCCTCTTCGGGCAGGGAACTGGTGATGCCCAGCGCGCGGCCGCGGGGAATGATGGTGACCTTGTGTACGGGGTCGGCGTTGGCCAGCAGCCGCGCCACCAGCGTGTGGCCGGCCTCATGATAGGCCGTGGACAGCTTGTCCTTGTCGCTCATGACAAGGCTGCGCCGGGCCGGGCCCATGAGGACGCGGTCTTTGGCGTCCTCGAAATCGATCATGTTGACCCGCTCCTGGGCGCGGCGCGCCGCGAGCAGGGCGGCCTCGTTGACCATGTTGGCCAAGTCGGCACCGGAGAAGCCGGGCGTTCCGCGCGCCAGCACGGCGAGATCGACGTCGGGCGCGAGGGGCACTTTCTGGTTGCTGACATGGATGTTCAGAATGGCCTTGCGGCCCTTGATGTCGGGGTTGGGCACGACAATCTGGCGGTCGAAACGGCCCGGGCGCAGCAGCGCCTGGTCGAGCACATCGGGCCGGTTGGTCGCGGCCATCAGGATGACGCCGTCGTTGGTGTTGAAGCCGTCCATCTCGACGAGCAGCTGGTTCAGGGTCTGCTCGCGCTCGTCGTGGCCGCCGCCGAGTCCGGCGCCGCGCTGGCGGCCCACTGCGTCAATTTCGTCAATGAAGATGATGCAGGGCGCGTGCTTGTGGCCCTGCTGGAACAGGTCGCGCACGCGGCTGGCGCCGACGCCGACGAACATTTCGACAAAGTCGGAGCCGCTGATGCTGAAGAAGGGCACATTGGCCTCGCCGGCGACAGCCCGGGCGAGCAGGGTCTTGCCCGAACCGGGGGCGCCCACCAGCAGCACGCCGCGCGGTATTTTGCCGCCCAGATGGGTGAAGCGCTTGGGGTCCTTGAGGAACTCGATAATCTCCTGCAGTTCCTCTTTTGCCTCGTCCACGCCGGCCACATCGTTGAAGGTGACCGTCTTGTCGCCCTGGTTGGCCAGGCGCGCGCGGCTCTTGCCAAAGGACATGGCCTTGTTGCTGCCGCCCTGCATCTGGCGGAACATGAAGAACCAGAACAGGCCAAAGATCAGGACCAGCGGCAGGATGTTGAAGAGCAGGCCTGTCCAGAGGGTGTTGTCCACCTCATAGCGCCAGGAGGCCTTGTTGGTTTCAAGCTCCTGTTTCCACTCGTCCTTGAACTTGTCGGCCTTAAAATCGATTGCCTCGCGGCCGTCCGCCTTGGTCTTGTCCTTGAATTTGGCGTGAACCTGCAGGAGATTGTTGCCCACCTCCTTGATGACGACCGACTCAACATTGTTTGCCGACAGTTGGGCCACAAAGTCCGGTTCGCCCAGGACCTTTTTCTCCGTCTGGAGCTTGGTGAAATTGAGCAGGGCGAGGATCACGATGATCAGAAGGACTATCCAGAGTGATGCGCCTTTGAGTAAACTATTCATATAACTGGTGTTAGCTCGCCTTTAATGTTGGATTGGAAAGAACATCCCACAATATCTTTAGATCATACCATACAGGCAGACCGGGTACAATTCAGGTACGGACCGGAAATTACAGCGCTTGATACTTAATACCGTTGAAACTTGACCGTGAGAGGCCCGGTCCGGTTATCATGCAGCGCGCCGAGTCAGGCAGCGTCTTCCCCGGCAGCACTTTCGTAATGTTAACCCATTTATTTGGAGAAGTATTCTCATGTTCAAGAAGGCACTCAAGATAGCGGGCGGCGCATTGCTGGGGCTGTTCGTGATCGCCATGCTCGCCAAGGTCTACAGGGACAACAAGTATTTCGACAATTACGACCCCAAGGCCCCCTACAACGTGCAGGTGCTGGAGACCGAGGCGGTGAACGCCGAGAATCCGGCGCTGGGTTACGAAATCACCAAGTTCACCTTTGACGGTTACGGCGGCGAGAAGGTGCCGACCCTCCTGAGCCTGCCGCTCAAGAAGGGCAAGCCCCTTCCGGCCATCGTGTTTCTGCACGGCATCGGCCAGAACAAGGGTTTCCTGAAAGAGATCACAGCCCCGTTCAACCAGACAGGCTTCGCATTTGCCAGCATGGACCAGTTTATGCAGGGCGAGCGCAAGCTGCCAAAAGGAACCTCCGGCCTGGCGAGCCTGCGCGCGTTCCAGCAGCGGCCGGCCAAGACCATCAATGAGACGCGGCGGCTGATAGGGTATCTGGCGAGCCGTCCGGACATTGACCCGCAGCGCATCTATCTTGTCGGTGCCAGCTACGGCGCCATCACGGGCAGCACGGTTATGGCCCGGGACAAACGGATTCGGGCGGGCATAATGGTTTACGGCGGCGGCGATTTGGGCAAACTCATCAATTCCACCGCGACCCGGTTGGGCATTGCCGCAGGTTTTGGCTGGATTGACGGGAAGAAGTTCAATCCTGAAAAGCCGCCCCTGCCCACGCTCACGCCCACCCAGGACAAGATAGTCGGTGCCATAATTTGGTGCGCCACACCGCTTGTACGGTATTTTGGGGGAGCGATGGATCCCATCCATTATGTGGGCAAGATCGCCCCGACCCCCGTGTATTTCCAGAACGGCAAGTATGATGTCTTGGTGCCAGCGCCCGCCGGCAAGGCGCTGCAGGACGCGGCGGGGGAGCCAAAGAAGGTCACCTGGTACGACTCGGACCACGTCGGCATCGACTTGGAAAAGACAAAGATCGTGCTGCGCGACGGACTGGCGTGGCTGGTGGAGCAGGACAATCCCCTGCGCGCCCCGGCGGACCAGGTGAAGGACCTGCCCGTGTTCGACGTTAAGAGCACCTGAGCCGGATTGAGTATCGGAAAGGGCGGCACAAGCGGCTTTTCGGATTAAGTTCGCGCCGTTCGGACTGCGTTCACCACTTTGCAATGTGAAGCGAAAAGAGGATTTAGGTCGTAGTCTGTCCCTGATTTACTTATGGGATGTGACGAATTCACGGCGCGAGGCAGCTGTAGTAAGTCCGTGCACGCCAAGAAGGACGAGTTTTCGAGAGCCATGGGGATTGGTCCGTCAAGTCACGGACTTTTTGCAGTACGGAATCCGTGGGACACGTCCAGTCTGTCAGCCGAAGCCAACGCGAAGGGTCGATACGCGGTGCGGCTACAGGAATTATCGAGATACCAGCAGCCACCGCGTATCACGCGGTAATTGCCATTCGCGGGTCCCAGCGGATTGGTTTGGGCGCCTGCACTGTATGGACCATGCCAATCATGACACAATTCCCAGAGGTTGCCGCTCATGTCGTAGCAACCCACTTGTGAATGCGAGTTCACCGTAGGGATGTTGCCATTCGGACTCACGTTGACCCCGTTGAACCATCCCACGGGCGAGGTGGTGGGAACGTCGGTCAATCCCAAGGGGTTAACATTCTCTCCGATACCTAGCTCATAGCACGCGTAGTTTCCGCGGTCCTTGCCCGTCAGGGAATCGCTTCGGATGGCGTAGGTCCAATGCTTCGACCGGGAAACGTCCCATGCTGCCGCCCGTTCCCACTCGGCTTCCGTCGGCAATCGATACCCGCCCGTGTTAGGCGGCGGAGTTGTCAGGGGCCAGTTCGGCTTAGTCATGTCGTAGCACGGAGTGAGGCCGCGCATCACGCTCAGCCAATTGCAGAATGCAACCGCGCCATACCAGGTCACACAATTGACCGGGTGGTCCGCCACCGAATACGACGTAGTCCCAGGCAGGCCCGTTAGAGTCTTCGGTGAGAACACCCCTCCGACATACTCAATATTCCAAAGGCCGATGAGAAGCTGAAGATTCCCTCCTCCATGGATGATACTCGCGCCGGCCCAGACTGCGTTCGTTTCGGTGCGCAGGTAGTTCCGCGACGGATCGATCGCCCAGTTGAGCACTTCGCAATACTGCTGGTTGGTCACCTCGTGCTTGCCGATCTGGTAGGCCGAGAGCGTCACTGAATGCGTCGGCAGCTCGTTGGCATCGCCGTACTGCGCGTCGTCACCGGCCGAGGTCCGGCCCATTGTGAAGGTTCCCGCCGGAACCAAAACCATTTCCACAGGACTGTCGTCCGCCGTGACGCGAATCCGTGCCTGCGGAATGGACTGGTTAGGACAGTCGGCGGCGATGTCCCACACAATGTGGCGCCCCGTGCCCGAACTGACCCGCGAGACATCGCCCGTAATCGCGGTCACAGGGTGGACAAATCCGTCCGTACCGCCGTCCTTGGAAAGGGACACGGTGATGTTGCAGGGGCCGTCCGGCGCGGCAAGATCATACGTGATGTCCACTTTCGTGCCCGCCGCACCGTTCGGTCCCTGTGCGACGATGACATTCGAGACTGTCGGCGCCTGGGCAAACACCGCAGGCGCGGCGAACAGCGCCGCCAGCGAAAGCAGCAGCGCGCCGGCACGGCGGCGCCGCCGAACGAGCATCAGAAGACCCGCCGCCAACATCGCCAGTGCCAGGGGCCAGGCATACAACGGAACCCTAGCCCCGACACCCATTCCGGAAGCTGTGTTGCGCGCCGGATCAATCGGATTGCCCATCGTGTCCTGCAGGCCCGTGGCCCTTACCGTAACGGTTGTGGCGCACATCTCCCCAAAGGCCCACGTAAGCGCATATGGTCCGCTGCCATCCACTGTCGCGGGATGCGTGCCAAGTGTGCCAGCGCCAAGGCCCGAGACCGCATAGTTGCCTGCCGTTGTGACTCCCGGCGCCAGCATCGGCTCGCTGAATGTGGCCTCAAGCGAAGCGCCCGACGTCACCGTCACGCTTTCTAGCGTTGGCGGCACAGTTTCCAGCGACACAGTTCCGGAATCCCCGCTTCCCGTCAGCGCGAAGGCGCTCAAAGACAGCCCAAGAACCATCAGCAGGGCAGAGGCTACAGCGCGACACTTGTCCGCAGCCCCCCATCCAACCGCGTTCATTTTCATGGCCTTAATTTTCCTTTCCCTATTGCCTCGGAACACCCGACGAGTTCATTGTGTGGCTTTTGACTGTTATTGTCGAGGGGGCTCTGGAAAGGAAAACGCCCCCAAGCGTATTTCGAAAATCCATCCGCCCGGATTTCCGGGCATATTCACGCGAGTCTTCAGTTAAGACGCTCTAAGTGTCCAGGAGATGACTTCTGGATCCCTGGCGGCAACGATGTTACGCGCTGAGGTTCCTAACCCTTTCGCGAAATCCTGCGCAGTTTCCCTGCGCCCGCAATACCAATCAGGCTGAGCAGTGCTCCCAGACCAATAAGACCTGCGACCGGCAACGGCCCGGCGCCATAACGATAGACTGCCATATCGACAAACGTGTCGATGGTGCCGCCTCTACCCGCCACCGCGGCGCATTCCTGCGCATTGCTCACGCCGTCAGAATCGAGGTCGCCCGCACCGGAGAACGGTTCGCCTGTTGCCACATGGTAGGTGCCGGTAAGGCCGAAGCGGGTCTGTGCGTAATCGCGGATGTCCGAACCCATCATGAGCAGCGCGGCAATGCACTCGCGGTTCTGCTGTACGATCGCCCCCCCGCTGAGGCCAATTTCCACCAGATTGTCAATGTATGCGGTGCAGGCGGTTTCATGCAATGGGGCGTTTGCGCTGTCCAGCACGGTTTGAATCAGGCGCAAGGCCCACCGTTCCGGCAACCCGTCGCCGTTCACGTCGGCGTTGTCCGGCGACAGTCCGGCAAGACCGCACAGGGCAACCCACTGGTCGTCAAATTGACTGCGGAGGTTGGAGGCAAGGGGCCCCGAATAACGCAGCGCGAACAGGCCCCTGGACATGTCGGATAGGTATGCGTTGCCGTTCTCGCAGGCGAGTCTGGCGCCCAGCCTCCCTGCCTCCAGTGGTGCGTAGTCATACGAGCCCAGCACAACGGGCGCAGCGGGGTTGATGAGGTCTACCACAGTGACTCCCGAGGTCGTGCCGAGATAACCGAGGCGGCCCGACACCGCGATACTGTTGGCCGGGACGGCGTTGGATGCGAATCCATGGTTGAACGTGCTGTCATAAACGGCAAGGACATTCTGGTCGAGCAGGAAAGTTGTGTTTCCCTGCCGCTTTACATCCAGCACATCAAGCGCGAATTGTTTCAGTTGGACGGGTGATTGCGGATTGCTGACATCCAAAACGGTGAGCCCCAAGCCCGACCACGCGTAGAGAATATTCCCTTCCAGATAAAGACGGTCTATGTTTGGATTCATGGAGTAAGGGGGCGTCAAAACTTGCGGGTTCGCTATGTCCGCCAAGTCTATTATGGAAAACACCCCCCACATGTCAGCGATATAGACCACATTTCCGTTCGCGGCGATGTAGCTTGGCGTAATGGATGGGGTGTAGGTGCCCAAACGTGCGGGAGTGGCTGGCGCATGAACATCGTAGACCTCGACGCCTTTTGTGCCCGCTTCATCATCACGCCAGACGGCATACGCCCTTGTGTCCGTGGCAACAACCGAAGTTGTCTTCCCCGGCATGTCGACGGCGGCGTCAACACCCATTCCGGGAACCGACGCGATGCGAATCCCGCCCGAATTCCGCCATATTGACCCTTTGTGAAAACCTTCTTCCCAGCAGGTGTAGGCTTGTTGGTCCGTGACGAAGAGCCGCCCCGTTCCGCCTCCAAGGCAGGACCGCAGACGAATCGGGTTCGCGGGGTCGGTCATATTGACGACTTCGAGCCCCGCCTTGCCGCAGGCAAGATAGGCGGTTGAACCTGAAAGGCCCACGCCCAACACTTCACTTGGCATCAGGTATGACTTGAGGAGTTGCGGAGATGCGGCATTGGCCAAGTCCACGACCTGAAGACCTGCCTGATTGTTGGCCACAAACGCACGGCTCCCGCTCAGGACCAGGGCCATAACGTCCAGAACCACACTGTCGAACGAGGACAGGGTGCAGGATCCCAAGAGGGCGGGCGCGGCGGGGTTCGACACGCTCACGGCTTCAAGGGTATAGGAACAGGTGGAAAGATTCATGGTCTTGACCTGGACAAAAAAGGCGGTGGTGCCGGCCAGGGCGACATCCCACGAGACGGATACGACCGCGCCTGAAGCATAGGCCCCCAGCACCGTGGGTGACGCGGATGACGTGATGTCAACGATGGCCATGCCGCCGACCCGGGGGATGTAGGCTTTGTTGCCGTCAAGACTGACACCCATGCTCGCTCCGGTGTCGCATTGTCCCAAGACTACCGGGGCGCTCGGAACGCTCATGTCGAGCACTTGGAATCCGCCCCAGAATGTAAACGCATTCAAATCGGCCCCCCCCCAGGGAAGGTAGACGATGTTGCCCCGCGCTGCCAGACCGGTCACGGCGCCCGGCGCCGCGTAGGACGCGATCAACTGGGGTGACGCCGGATTGCTCACGTCAATCACACGAAAACCGCCAACCATGGCGGCCTTCGCGCTTTTTCCGGTAAACATACCGGAACTCCATGGCACATACACGCGATTTCCGGAAACCGCCAAGCCGCCCGCATGGTCTGCGGAATCGGGCAACAGCAGGTGTCCGCGGAGCACTGGAGCGCCGGGGGTGGAGATGTCCAGGACGTTGAGGCCGCAGTACTCAACCACATAGGCATACTGGCCCGAAACAACGACACCGGAACTGGAGCCTCCGCCATGTCCCAACAGAGAGACATTCTCTGCGGTGGCATCAAGGGGCGTGACGGACAATCCCAACATAACAACGCTGACAACTGCGAAAGTGCATGTACGCATGGTGCAGTCCCTCTGTGCTGGTCTGTGTGTTTGTCGGCGACCTCAAAAATCATTTTACTGGGGCCGGTAGGATCTGTCAAGAAGAGTTTTAGTGACTGTCCATGAGTACATTATCCTGTGTTCTTTTTGAAGCTTAGGGTGCCATATTGCGGTCATGGTGGATATGATGAAGAGCACACCGGAACCTCGCGCCACGGTCGAGGCTGCCCAGCCCATCCGTCCGTATTCACAACACTTCCGGGCTCGACCATTTCCAGCACGGCAGACCTCAAATTAGCGGCGGAAGCATTGGGTACTCGGAGAAGTTGAATGGGACCCACATGTTTGCCCTGACCCTCCACAGGAAATCAGGGACAGACCACTCATCTCTGTTCTAGTCAGGCTGTCAGGTCCGGTCGGCCAGTGCCGCCAGCAGCGGTGCGGTGCGGTCGCGTTCGGACAGCAGTGGTTCGGCGACGGGCCAGGGTATGGCGAGTTGGGGGTCGTTCCACGCGATGGCGAACTCGTCGTCGGGGCGGTAGAAGTCGGTGCATTTGTACTCGATCTGGGCGGTGTCGCTGAGCACGCAGAAGCCGTGGGCAAATCCGGGGGGGATGAAGAACTGCCGGAAATTTTCCGATGAAAGCGTTGCGGCCGCGTGGCGGCCGAAGGTGGGGGAGCTGCGGCGCAGATCGACGGCGACGTCGTAAATCTCGCCCTCAATCACGCGGATGAGTTTGCCCTGGGGGTGGCGCAGCTGGCCGTGCAGCCCGCGCAGGGTGTTCTTGGCGGACTTGGACTGGTTGTCCTGCACAAACAGGGCGTCCACGCCGCCGCCGCGGTATTTTTCGGCGTGGTACGTTTCAAGAAAGAACCCGCGGGCGTCGCGGTGCACGTCGGGCTCGATGATGACCAGTCCGTCTATGTCGGTGGTGATGAAATTCATGGTTTCACATTCCAACGGTTGGGGACGCCAACCCGCCTATCTCACCAGTTCACGCCACGCCTTTGCAAGATGGTGCCAGCGATGCGCCTGCAATCCAAGACCACAGGACACACGGTCATTGCGGGCGGAGCGAAGCAATCTCCTGCCCGCAACATGCGCGCCCTGTCAGAACCGTCGTTTCAAGAGATTGCTTCGTCGGACGGTGTCCTCCTCGCAATGACGTGGTGAGACATGCGGGCCAATGCGGTCCATGATACCTGAAGCGGGCGGAGCGGGGCTATAATGAAAACCGTTTTATGGAGAGCCGGCATGACCAAGCCTCATCGAAAAGAACGGCTGCTGCCCACGCTGCTGCTGGTGGATGACAAGCGGGCGAACCTCGACGCGCTGGGGGGGGTGCTGCACGCCGAAATGCCGGGCTGCCGGGTGCTGGCAACCTCCTCGCCGGAGAAGGCCTTTGTCCTCGCGGCGGACGGCAGCGTGGACTGCGCCGTCATCGACCTTAACATGCCGGAGATCAGCGGCATTGATTTGTGCCGCAGGCTCAAGGCGGACCCGCGCACGGACTATTTCCCCATCCTGCTGACCACGGACGAGAACACGGACACGCGCACGCGGGTGGCGGGGCTGGAGGCGGGGGCGGACGACCTGCTGGACCGAAGCTCGGAGCCGGTCGTGCTGATGACGAAGATCCGCGTGATGCTTCGCGTCAAGCGTGCGGAGAACGAGCTGCGCGCGGTGAACCGGCGCCTGGCCGTGGTGGCGGAGGAGCGCGCCCGGGAGCTGCACGAGACGGACCAGCGCTACCGGCTGGTTTTTGACGCAAGCAGCGAGGCGATCATTGTGTTCGAGGTGGGCGAGGGGGGGGGCGCGGGCCGGGTACTGGAAATGAACGACACCGCCTGCCGCTGGCTGGGCTACAGCCGGGACGAGGCGTCGCGGCTGACGCTTCCCGAACTGTCCACCCCGGACAGAGTGCACGGCATCCAGGGCCGGATCGAGAGCATACTCCAGCACCGGCAGCTCAGTTTCGAGACGATGATGCTGGGCAAGGACGGGCGGCAGGTGCCGGTGGCCATCACGGCGGGCGTCATCGACACGGAGGAGGGGCGCGCCATTGTGTCGGTGGCGCGGCATGCCGGCTACGGGGCCGTTCCGCCGGACCATGAATACCACTTTCTGGCCGAAACGGGCCAGATGATTTATGACTGCAACATCATGACGGGCAAGATCGCGTGGGGCGGCGCGGTGACGCAGGTGGTGGGCTATACGGAGGCCGAAATGCGGTCCATCGGCTGGCGGCGCTGGCAGCGCCAGATTCACTCGGAGGACCGGCGGCGGGTGCTGGCGCGGCTGTCGGAGGCGCTTGAAACGGTGGGCAAGTACCAGATGGAATACCGCGTCCTGCACAAGTCGGGCGAGGAGCGCCACATCGAGGACACGGGCGTGGCGCTGCCGGGGGAGAACGGCCGCGCGGTGCGGGTGATCGGCGCGATGAAGGATGTGACCGCGCGCATCCGCCTTGAGGAGGAGCGCCGACGGCTGGAGAACGAGATGCAGCATTCGCAGCGCCTCGAAAGCCTGGGGGTGCTGGCGGGGGGCATCGCCCACGACTTCAACAACATTCTGGCCGGCATTATCGGCCTGACCGACCTGGCCATCCGCGATTTGCCGGCCCGTTCGCGCCCGCGCGGCGACCTGGTGGAGGCGCTTCAGGCCGCGCACCGGGCCAAGGACCTGGTCAAGCAGATTCTCGTGTTCAGCCGCCAGTCGGGCAGGGAACGGGCCCCGATGTCGCTGCACATCATCGCGCGCGAGGCGATCAAGCTGCTGCGCGCCACGCTTCCCGCCAACATTGAAATCATCGACAGCGTGGACACGAACTCGGGCGCGGCCGTGGCGAACGCGGCGCAGATGCACCAGGTGATCATGAACTTCTGCACCAACGCGGCCCATGCGATGCGGAAATCGGGCGGCCGGCTGGAGGTGCGGGTCGGCGATGTGGAGGTGGACGAGCGCCTCGCGGCGACCCATCCCAGGCTGCATGTCGGGCCCTATGTGCGGATTGTCGTCAGCGACAACGGGCATGGCATGTCGCCGGCGGTGCTTGCGCGGGTCTTCGACCCCTTCTTCACGACCAAGGGTCCGGGCGAGGGCACGGGCATGGGGCTGGCGGTGGTGCACGGCATCATCACGGACCATGACGGGGCGGTGATGGCCGAGAGCCGCGTGGGTGCGGGGGCCGCGCTGTACGCCTATCTGCCCCGGGTCGCGGGCGCGGCGGTGGAGGAGCCGTTGCGCGCGGAGCACCTTGCCGGCGGCAGGGAGCGCGTCCTGTTTGTGGACGATGACGAGGCGGTGCTCCGCTTTGCCAACCTTGCGCTGCCCAGGCTGGGATTCACGGTGACGCTGTGCACCAACGGCCAGGAGGCCCTGGACGCCTTTGAACGTTCGGCGGGCGGATTCGACATTGTGATCACGGACCAGATGATGCCGGGGATGTCGGGCACGGAACTGGCCGGGGAACTGACGCGCCGCCAGCCCGGACTGCCTGTGATCCTGTTTACCGGCTACAGTGACCAGGCCCCCAGCGCGCAGTGGCGCGAGGCCGGCATTGTGAGCGTGCTGGTAAAACCGGTGACCGTGAAAATTCTCGTGGACGAGATAAGGCGGGTCATGGACCGAGCCGCCAAGCCGCGCAGGACACGGCCCACCGCCCTTTGATGACCACAAGCGAAACGCGCCGACCGGGGGGGGCGGCGCGCCAAAATGTCGCTGCTTTCGCGGGGGGGGGCTATTTTGCCAGTTTGAGGAGGTTGCCCGTGCCGTCCGTGCGGCGGTTCGAGCGGTAGCTGGTCTGCACCGGCACATACTTGCGCTGCGCCTTCTCCACCCGTGACTCCTCAACCACAAAGGGCTTGGCCGCATTGGCGGTCTCAACGGGCAGCACGGTCGACGGGGCGGGCTTGCGGAACTGCTCCGCGGGGTCCGGCGCTTCGGCGGCGTTCTGCTCGGCCGCCTGCCCGTACTGCAGCTGGTCGGCGCGGCCCTTGTTGGTTTCGTTGTCAATCACCACCATCGCGGCCTGCTCGTAGGACAGGGCCTTGGCGTCTCTCTTGGGCGGCAGGGGCGCGCCCACGATGCCGTGGCCAATGGAGGACGCCAGACCGCCGGTGCCCTTGACGGCGCCCACGGCGCCTTCGCCCACCATGGACGCGGGGTCCTTCTCCACGCCGCTGGCCAGGCCGTCTTTTGTGGCGCGCACGAGGGACTGCACCCCCACCCACGTCCACTTGTAGGGACGCAACGCCGGCTCTTCAGGATTTCCAAACTGGCCGGTGTAGGTGGGCGGAACGGCACCCGCCACGCCGGCGCAAAGCACCGCCAGCAGCAGCATTGCGGCATACCATCTAATCTTCATGCTCTGTCCCTCTCTGTCTTGGGCGAAGATGCAAGAAACACATCCCGCCATCAGGCCGCCTGTGCAAGCGCGGCCTTGGGCCTTTTGTCAATAGTATATTCTAACGCACCCGAGTCCATTTGTCCAGTCCCGCCAAAGGCGGGAAATCGGCGTTTCTGAAACGGCCCTTTCCCCGGCGGCGGACACTCATGTTTCGGGGGCGTCAGGGGGCGGATCATGGGCCGGCTTGAGGTCTGTCCAAGGAGGCTCGGCATTGCGCGGGCGCAGACGTAACTGCGTCAGCACCCAGCCGACGCCCCCCGCGCCGATCAGGAGCAGGCCGATGACGCCGTAGCGGGAAAGCGGAAGCCGCCTTGCAATCAGCACGGCCGATTGGTCCGCGTTAAGGTTGTCGTCGGACTGGGTGAGGAGCCACTCCCGGACACGGTGTTTTTCGCCGGGACCGAGGCTGAAGCTTTCAAAGGGCTTGCCGGACAGTGACAATGCCTGGAACGCGTAACGGACCTGCGGGGGCTGGGGCAGGCGCCGGTAGCGGAAGGAGGCGCCCCCCTGGCGCACGGCCAGACCCTCGCGCAGGCGGAGGAGTTCCCCGGTGCCGGTGGAGACGGCGGCCATCCAGACGGGCGCGCCGCGCAGTCCGACGGGAAGGCCCTGCTGCATCGTTTGGTCCATGCGAAAGCGCAGGCCCGGCATGGCGTCCCATTCGCCGCCCTCATCCATGCGGACCGGCCCGACATTGCCCCCCTGCCCGAAGGAGACGAGCCACGCGGCACCGTCGCGCCACGCGCGCGCGATGACAAGCAGGGGCATGGCGCCGGGATATTCGAAACGCAGGCCGTCCAGCGCTTCCGCCGCGTTGGCGGGCACCTCCACGCGGCGCGCCGCCCCTGCCTTCCTGATGCCCACGGTGATGGACGGGAGTTTTCCGGGGTTGGTGTTGACCGCGAGCAGCACGTATTCGGTTCCGTCGGCAAGCGTCTCGCCGGTGCCGGGCGTGAAGGTGTCGAACCAGTGGACGCGCCCCTTGTTTGCGACCGACCAGCGGGCGGCGTCGAGGCCCGGACGGGTGCCGGGAAGACCGGTCCTGGCGGCGTCCTCGGAATCAACCCAGTCCAGCCGCAGGGCCATTTCGGGGGGCAGGATGGTCCACTGCCCCGCCTCGGCGAAAAGACCCTGCACCCAGTCCCCGGACTCCCCGCGCTGGAAGGAGAACGCGGCCATGCGCCGTCCCGAGGGATCGCGGACCAGCCCGGCCCAGGGCTCCACAGCGCTGACGGTGCACGCCCCCGTTTCAAGGGGCAGGGCAACCCCGGGGCGGGCGTCGGATATGATGGTGCCGCCCTTGGCCGGCGTCACCTCGATGACATCGCGTTCGCTCGCGGGGGCAAGCACACTGACTTCGTCCAGGCGCAGCCGCAGGCCCAGGGGCGCCGCATCGTAGGCCTTCTTGCCGTCAAGCAGGGTGCGCACCGCGCGGGGATTGTCGAGGGGCAGCACGTCGAGCGGCATGTTCCGGGTGAGCGCGAGAGACATGCCCCCCGCGTTTGGCCGCAGCGCAAGGGATTCGGTGCGCCGCAGCGCCACGACAACGCGCCCCTCGAAGGCGGTTATCCTGCCCAGGACGGCGCCCACAACGACACCCAGGATGCCGAGGTAGACCAAGCCGGTGAAGACACGCAGTATGACACGGTAACGCATGGCGCCAGTATGGCCCCGTGGCGGGTGCCGGTGCAACGCGCGACCGGCGAGGCGATAGAAACAGGGGGCTGTAAAAGAACCAGCCGCCGACCGGTGACCCGGTCGGCGGCTGCAATCGATACTAGGCTTGGGCTGTGAACTTACTTGCGGCGGCGGATGCTGCCCACACCACCGAGCGCGCAGGCGCCAGCGAGCAGGGCAAGACCGAGGCCGCCCGCGATCGGCACGCTGCCGACAGGCACGACATCGACAACAACCGGCGCGGAGTTGATTTCAACAGTGGCCTTTGCGTCTATCGTGATGGTGCAGACGTACGAGCCGGAATCCGACGCCTGAAGTCCCTGGATGCTGAAGGAGGAACCGGAGGCCGACGCGATGGGCGTGGTGTCTTTGGACCACTGGAAGGTCAACGGCGTGCAGTTCAGCGCGTTGGCCGTCAGTTCAAGGTCGGTGTCCGCCTGCTTGATGCCGCCACCGAGAACGATAACCTTGGCCGTCTGGACGGGGGGCGTCTGCGCCGCGTCAAAGGTGGCCGCGATCACGGCCGCCGCGCCATTCGCCTTGTAGTACATGTACTCGGCGCGGTTGTTGGCGCCGTCACCGTCCGCATCGCCAAGGGGGCCGAGTTCGGGAACCTGTACAAGCGAACCAGCGGCCGGCGGAGTCACGCCAATGCCCTGGAGCAGAATGAAAATCTGCTCAATGGCCAGATCCGTGGTCGGGTCGCCCAGCATGACGTAGCCGCTCAGCACGCCACCCAGCGAACCGGTGAGCGCCGGAATCATGGAGGTCAGGCCCCAATAACCCTCGCCAATCAAAGCGGCGGCGATGGTGTCCTTCATGATTTTGAAGTTGGTCTTGAAGGCGGCAAGCGCCTCTGCATTGTAGGGATTGGCGGAGTTGCTCAGCGCCTCGCCAACCACGCCGAGTTCAAACTGGCCATCAGGGATGCCGTTTCCGGTAACCGGGATTGCCGCACCGGTGTCGACCGGGCCGTTGATGTCGGCATTGATGCACTGGAGAAGGGGGATCAGGTCAGCCATGTCGCCCAAACTAACCATCGACGAAATTGCGTTGACCGAGCAGGCTGTCCCGTCGAGCATGCCGCAGAAGTCATACACTACGGGCCATGTGTCGATGGGCTCGGTGCCGGTCGTGGTGCCGCCCATCGGGAAGGTCGGCAGTTCGCAGTAGTTAAACGTTGTCGGAAGTGATGTGCCGCATGCACCGGCCGCAACGGGCGTGTGCAATGCCGCCGAGGCGCTGCCGCAGACCACAAGAGCCAGCGCCAGCATGCTGTTGACAATAAGAGCTTTCTTCATAACCTTACGTCCTCCTTGTTTCAGAACTAATTTAGTTCCACAGACCCAAACTCATCAGCCTCACGCGTTTGTAAGTGCCTCAGACCCCACAGAGCCAACATTGCCAGAACGACCGACAACCCAACTCATATGCGACCTGTCACGCAACATAATATACCAGAACGGCTGCGGTGTCAACCCTTTTTTTTCCATTTCGTTGTCCATATTTCGGATATTTCACGGCGCTTTTTCACTCCGCAAGGGAGTGCGTTTCCGCAATTGCACACTGTGTAGTTCTGTAGGTTCACCCGTATTTTCGCGGCACAGCCTGTTCTTCACATCACATTTTACCGCTCAAGCGGGATTATGTGCCAGAACTGCGCCAATCTGGGCAATGGCGCGCGGCAAATAGATGCGCAAAGCGAGAAAAACCATCTTTATTGAGGCAAGCCAGGCACTGTTTCCGCCCACGGCGAGATTTCCGCAGTGCAAGATGGCTCGGGAAACAGGTGCCCGTACCCAAGACAGTCCGTTTCCATCATGCCCGTGCGGGCGGCGTTCATGGCACCCCCAAACCGCGCCTTCCCTGCGGTAAGCCGTGGTCTCAGGGCACCACGAACCGGGACGCAGCGCCTCTGGCTGGAAATGGCGGCCGCCCCCCCCGCGGTGGGTTCGGCTGCGCGCGGCACATCGGAGCTCCAACGCCGGCGTTTCCCCGCCGTTCGGCGGGAGTCGTTTGTGCCCTTCCCTCCGGGTAGTCTACAATCCCATGGCAGTGGCACCCATTGAAAGAGGCAGGGATGATTCGGCTGGGATTCAGACATTACAAGAACCTCATCATGCACAAGGCTTGGGCGGATTTTCGCGCCGAGGCCGAGCGGACCTATTTGGGGGTTGTCTGGTGGGTGCTGGACCCGCTGATCAACATGGCCATCTTCTATCTTGTTTTCGGCATCTTCCTCAAGATGGGAACCGATGACTTTATCCCCTTCCTGCTGACCGGGCTGGTGGTGTGGCGCTTCATCGAGGCGACGGTTGTGCGGGCGTCCAACTCCATACTGCAAAATGTCACCATGGTGCGGCAGGTGGCCTTTCGCAAGATTATCTTCCCGCTCATCGCGGTGGGCACCTGCCTGATGGAATACATGTTTTCCCTGGCGCTGCTGTTTACGGTGCTGCTGATCTACGGCTACCGTCCGGGCGTGACCTGGCTGGCGGTTCCGGTGCTGCTCGCGGTGGAACTGGCGTTCGTGCTGGCCATGTCGCTGCCGCTGGCCGTGGTGGTGACCTTTGTGCCCGACGTGGGCAAGCTGATCACCCAGGTGCTGCGCATACTCTTTTATCTCTCGGGCATCTTCTACACGGCCAAGCGACTTCCCCCGTCGGTGGGTCCCTGGCTCAAATTCAACCCCGCCATCCATATTGTGGAGGGAATGCGCGACGTGCTGATGTACGGCATCTGGCCCAATTGGGTTGCCCTGGGCGTGGTGGGCCTGGTGTCGGTGTTGGCGGCGGTGGGCGGGTGGATGCTGATCGGGCGCTTTGACCCGCTCTTCGCCAAGAGGATCGCCCGATGAGCGCCGCGCGAACCCCCGTCATCAGCCTTGAGCATGTGGGCGTCAGCTACTGGCTGCGCCAGAGCCTGTTCAGCCGCCGCAAGTTCTGGGCGCTGCGGGACGTCTCTTTCGACCTGTACGAAAGCGACTCGCTGGGGGTGATTGGCAAGAACGGGGTGGGCAAGAGCACGCTGCTGCGGCTGCTGGCCGGGGTGATGTGCCCCGACTGCGGCACGCTGGTGAACAACGGCGTCAGCACGTCGCTGCTGTCGCTGAACCTGGGTTTTCTTCCCTACCTTTCAGGTCGGGAAAACGCCATTTTGGGCGGCATGTTCCAGGGCATGGCGCGCGAGGAAATCTCGGCGAAGATGGACGAGATCATCCGTTTCGCGGAGATCGAGGAGTTTATTGACGAGCCGGTCGCCTCGTACTCTTCGGGCATGAAGGCCCGGCTCGGATTCGCGGTCGCCTTTCAGATTCAGCCGGACGTGCTGCTCCTGGACGAGGTGATTGGCGTGGGTGACGCCGATTTCCAGCGCAAATCGATGGAGGTCATGAAGGAGCGCATCCGCTCGCATGACACGACGATCGTGTTCGTGTCCCACAGCGCCCCCCTTGTGCGCGAACTGTGCAACCGCGCGGTCTGGATCGAGGACCGGATTGTGCAGACCGAGGGCGATGTGGAGACGGTTCTGGCCGCCTATGAGGCCTTTTTGCGCACAGGCCGCAAGTGCGTGGAGGCGCCGCCGGAGACCGGCTGAGCGCTCTTGGGGGGGGCACCCCCAAGCCGGTTCTTCGGACGCGGATTGAGGGTGCCGCAAATTCAAACGGGTCTGCGCCGCGCACGCCCGCTACTTGCCGGGAAGCTTCTCCGCGGGCGGGTTGTCGGGCAGGTCCACCTCAATGGGCGCCTTTTCCGTCTGGAGCTTAACCCAGGTTTTCTTGATGTCGAGGTTTGGATTGCGCCAGAGCAGTTCCTGCGTGATGTCCTGCGCGTAGATCGGGCTGGACAGGGCATACACCTCGATTGGGCCAAAGCCGTTCTGTTTCGGATCGGCCGGGCCAATCACGCGGATGCGGTACGTGGAATAGATGGTGGGGTGGCGCGTGAAGCGGATGGCAATGTCGTCCGCGTTGATCGGCACGGTGCGTATGGGGCGCCCGTTTTCCAGGACCTGAAGTTTCTTGCCGACGGCGTTTTGCACGCTGGCGACGAACGAGGTGTCCACGTTCAGCGGCACGACGCCGCCCATGCCCACGTCGACACTGTTGTCGGCCATGGCATCGGCGTTGAAGGCCAGTTTCGGGCCGTTGAGGCCGCAGGAAATATAGGTGCGGCCGAGACGCAAGCCCTCCAGCAGGCCGGGCACGGACAGGTCCTTCGCGCAGATATAGGTGACCGGTCTGGCCAGCGGCACTTTCTTGCCGCCCGATCCGGACCCGGCGATGGCGCAGCCCATGAGGCCCCGGTTGAGTTCATAATCCCAGAACAGGCACGCCTGCGCGTTGGCGGACATGCTCTCGTCCATGGTGCCTGCGGCGGCGGCGGCCGATGCGGCGGCGGCGATGGACTGCACCAGGTGGCCGTCCTTGCGGACCTTGATGTCCTCGCGCAGATTGTTGAGCGACAGGGGCGGATTGCCGCGCCAGTCACGGAACCACACCTCAACGGCGTTTACATAACTTATGCCCCACTGCCAGGGCTTGGTGGGAAACGTGGGGTGCGCGATGCCCCATATGCCGCCCTGGGCCTGCACGCGGATGCACTCGGCCTGCGCGGCCGGGGGGTTCACGGGCGGGTCGGGGAGGGTGCGCGGACCGTATACCAGCGCCACGCCCATGTCGTCACTGCCCCACTCCATGGCGGGGATGAGCGCCAGCCTTTCGGACTTGAAGCCCGGGTCCTTGGTGGAGGCCAGCGTGTTGCGATCGCAAATCGCGAGAAAGTCGAGGCCGGCCTTTTCGGCGCGGCCGACGAGTTCGGCGACCGACTCGGTGCCCACGCCATGTTTTGAATGCACGTGCAGATCGCCGCAGTACCATTGGCCGCCGGCGCGCAGGACGCGCCGGTCCAGCGGAAGCTCGGCGCGGCCGGGCGTGCTGGCCGCGTCGTAGGGATCGGTGCCGCTTTCCAGTTCCACCCGGTCGATGGCCAGGTCGCCGTCGGAGTCGAAGGCCCGCACCGAGACGGCGCCGCTGGCGCCCTCGAGCAGGTCTAGGGACAGCGTGGCGGTCTGGCCCGCCTTGACGGAAAGGTCCTGCACCTGGACGAGAACCGGCACGCCATAGTCATAGACGTTGACATAGGCGCGGTAGTCGCCCTGGGGAGCCGGACTGGATGAAGAGCCCTTCTTGACCTCTATGGAGCGGGTGGCGCCGCCCTCCAGACTGAGCAGGTCAATGCGCCCGTCCAGCGGGGTGTCGACGACCGTCTTGAGCGTGGCGACAAGGGTTCCCTTGGGGCGGGTCTCCAAATCGAGGGCGGGCTTTTCAACGGCAGCCTCCTGTTTCCCCGCGGCGGCAGCGGCGGTCTCCCCCGCAGGCTTCTCCACCCGTTCTCCGCCGGTGCCCGCACACCCCGCCAGCGCCAGAAGCGCGCATCCCGCCAGCCCAAACACTGTCCGTTTTAGCATCCATTTATTTCCCGGCCGTTCCGGGAAAGTTCCCGGCATCCGCCATCTGTGGGGATTTGCTCCCCGTCCATGTCTAGTATTCAGCACTTTTGGCTTGTTTTACTGCGTGACATACTGTACACTCTAAGAATCATCAACCAGTAAGCATGTTCTTGCTGTGACTAGGATCGCGTGGGCAACCGTGGCGCACGCATTCCGGCAGGCGTAGGGCGTAGCGCCGTTGACCGCAACGGCAGCCGGTGCCAACCACCGTACAAGGATCAAGGATACCATGACCAGACCGAAACACAAAACCAACGATGACCTGCTCGACCTGCTCTCGTCGGTAGACCTGCAAAGCAGCGTTGCCGTGTACGTTCAGATCGAGAACCACGTCCAGTTTGCGATTTCGTCGGGCCGCCTCAAGCCGGGTGACCAGCTTCCGGCCGTCCGCGAGCTCTCCGAGCGGTTGAAGGTCAACACGAACACGGTTTCGAAGGCCTACCGTGACCTTGTCGTCATGGGCCTGCTGTACACGCGCCGCGGCATGGGCGTGTTTGTCAGCAAGGACATCGAGGAGAAGTGCAAGGAGGACTGCCGGCGCCGGGTGTTGACCCGCCTCAATGAGGTGGTTTGTGAAAGCCGCGCGGCCGGTTTCGACGACAAGGAAATCGTGGAGATCGTCGAGAAGGTGCTCAAGCTGAAGACGAACCCGTACGGTGGCATCTCGCCGGCGCTTGTGTCTTACCTGCGCCGCCGCAAGTAACCCGCAGCCCGATGCCGCCCCCCCCCGGGTCGGCGCGCGCATGCAGCCTTCAGGGCCGCGCTTCGGCGCGGCCCTGTTCTGTTTGCGCCGGAGGCGCGCCCGCCTTCCCGCGGGCATAGCAGGTGATCCCGTTGAACCGGCAGGGCGCGCCCGCGGCAAACAGGCCCACCTGCGCCGGGGGCCATGCGCCCGGGACGGCCAGTGTTTCGACGCCGTCGACGAAGAGCACCAGCCGGTTGTCCAACCGGAGTGCCCGCAAATTGCAGCCTCCTTCCCGAAGGGAGGCGGCGCGGCGCGCTCTGGGCGTGATTATGGCGGACAGGCCGGGAATGGGTGTCCCGCCGCATTTTCCGCTTACGCTCACGCGGGTCATGTCCTCGTCCAGCGCGACCCGCACAAAATTGTCCTCATCGGCATAGACCGGGTAGGCGCCGCATTCGATGCCCGCACCGGCCTGCTCCGGCCGCAGTTGCACGGAAAACTCGCCCTCCCCCGTCAAATCGCCCTTGAACGCCCTGGCCTCCCCCGATGCCGGTTCGGCGATAAGTCCCCGCCCGTCCGCGCCCCACACCCCCGCGACGGGACTGCCGCATGCGGCGGCGGACCATCCGCGAATGGCAGCGTCATACTCGTCCCAGCCAAGGGCGTGGACCACGCCATCGAACGCGGCCGCGCCATTGCGGGTGACCAGTCCGGGCCGTCCCGCGCCGCAGTCATCGGCTGGGATGGAGGGATTCCCCGGCGCGGGAATGCCGTCCAGCAGCACCTCCAGCACGCACCCGTTCTTGAGCACCGCCAAATGGTGCCACCCGTCCCAGTTGAAGCCATTTGAGAGCGGGAACACCTCGGTGCGGATCACGAACCCGCGCCGGCGCACCCAGAACCAGGTGTTTTCGCGGCGGTTAAGCCCCACATAGATCGCGCTTTCCCGGCCGTTTTCCCATGCAATGATTCCGGCCTGGCGGCTGTCCTTGTCGAGGAAGCGCAGTCCCGACTCAAACATGTAGTTCGTCGCCGCAGGCACGGTCATGGTGGCGCGGCACAGGCCCGACGGGTTGGTCTGGCGCGCCTCTCCGCCCGTCACCGACCAGTCGCCCCCGGCGGGCAGCCAGGGGCCGGCCAGCGGCCCGTCGCGGTCAAACAGGTCGCGGTAAGCGGGCGGAGCCGGGTCCGGATGGGTACCGGATGTGGCCGACGTGGTCGGACCGTCTATCAGCAGTTCCCGGTCCAGAAAAAGCACACGGTCAACCGCCTGCGCCCGGACCGGGTTGCCGTCGTACACGGCGAAGTAGGCCAGCCACCACTCAAACCAGTTGGGGCCACGCACGAGATTGGGCTGGCCGCAGTTGGCCACGGCCACAGCAGCGGCGGGGGACGGTTGCGTCTTTTCCAGCACTGCATAGGCGTACTTGCAACTGTTTGAAAAGTCCAGCGGACCTTTGGCCACGGCGCAGCCGAGGGCATAGTTGCCGTAACGGAGGGCGGTATGGTTGGCGTTGTAAAGCATGTAGTAGCTGTCGCGATAGCGGCGGACGCAGGGACCCTCGTTGACCGGTTCGTCCTGCAACTCCCAGGTGCCCGGAATGGGCGTGAGCAGCGGCAGCGGCTCGCCTTTGAGCGCGCCGGGGTCGGACATGCCCTGTCCCCAGACCCAGTTTCCAACGTCAAACTTGGCCGTGTAGAAATAGGCCGCGCCGTCGTCGTCAAGAAAAAGGTTCGGGTCGATGCGCCCGTCAAAGGGGCGTTCACGTTTGGGTTCGGTGTAGGGACCGAGAATGTTGTCCGCCACGGCCCGTCCAATTTGGCGCAAATCGCCGCGGTTGACGGACCAATAAAGGTTGAACTGGCCGTTGACGAGGGATATGTCGCAGGCATGAATGTTGTCATCGGTGGACGCGTCGCCTTTTGCCCAGGCATTATCCATCGAAAACGCGTGCTTCGGGCCGGTCCAGTGAACTAGGTCGTCGGAGACAAAGAAGCCGCCGGCCGTTCCCACGCCCATGAGGAAATACTGGCCGTTGAAGCGCAACACCCCGGCGTCTGCGACGCCGGGCAGCACCGGGTTAGGCGCGCCAAAGGCGTCGAACAGCGGTGGTCCGGCCGCCAGCATGGCAACCAGGAGAAAAGCAGCAAACACGCCGAACCGGCACTCTGCGCGCACACGCATCTCATTTACCCCTGAATAGATTTCCGGCCGCGCCCCGCAGCGGGAATTTGGAACGCCGCATTTTACAGCAAAGCAGCAGTCGGGAAACACTTTCGGTATCGCCACACCCCCGGACATCGTGCTCAGTCCACCCTTCGGGCACCGGATAAACGGAACAAAAGGCAGGGGGGGCGTGTTAGGTCATCGATATTTAGGACTTCGCGCAAAGCATGGAATACAATGTGGTTGTTTGCGTGAGAGGGTGTCTCCCGTGCCGCCCGGAACGGAACCATTTCGGATAGACGGTCCCGGGCAGGCATGAGAAGATGCAAACGGGGCGTGAAGGAAGGAGTAGTCAAGCATGCGAGTGCTCATACTGGGCGCCAAGGGACAGCTCGGCCGGGAGCTTGAGGCCTGTTTTGGCCAAGGGCATCAGGTGGTGGGCTGTGACCTGCCCGAGTTCGATATCACGGACCGCGACCAGGTGTTTCGCACTGTGGCCGCGTCGCGGGCCGAACTGGTGATCAACGCGGCCGCCTACACCGATGTGGAGCGGGCGGAGTCAGAGCCGGAACCGGCGCTGCGGAGCAACGCGGCCGGTGCCGGGCATGCCGCCGCCGCGGCCGCGGCCGTCGGGGCGCCGGTGGTCTACTATTCGACCGATTTTGTTTTTGACGGCACCAGCAACGCGCCATACACCGAGGAGACCACCTTTCCGGACCTCGTGCCGCTGAGCATGTACGGCCGGACCAAACTGCTGGGCGAGTCGGCGACCCGGACGGAAAACCCGAACCACTTTATCGTCCGCACGGCATGGCTCTACGGCCCGGGCGGCAATAATTTTGTCGAGAAGATTCTGGCGGCGGCGAAGACGCGCCCGGAACTGCGGGTCGTATCCGACGAGGTTGGCTGCCCCACGCACACGTGGGACCTTGCCGAGGCCACGATGGCCCTCTGCGGGACGGCCGCGCCCGGCACCTACCACTTTGTGAACGGCGGTTTCTGCTCGCGCTTTGACATGGCGCGGGCGGCACTTGAAATGGCGGGCATGGACACACCGGTGCACCCCTGCCTCGCGGCCGAATTCCCCACGGCGGCGCGGCGGCCGGCGCGGGCCGTGCTGTCGACGGAGAAGTACACCAAGGCCACGGGCCGGACTCCCCGGCCATGGCGGGACGCACTGGCGCATTACATCCAACGGCGGGAGACACACGCATGAAACGGATACTGGTAACGGGCGGGGCGGGGTTTATCGGCTCGGCCTTTGTGCGCAACACGCTGCGCAATTACCCGGACACGCAGGTGGTCACCTATGACAAGCTGACCTACGCGGGCAATCTGGACAACCTGCGCGACGCGGACCCGGCGCGGCACAGCTTTGTCCACGGCGACATTGCCGACGGGGAGACCCTAGGCGCGGCGATGGCCGGCTGCGACGCGGTGGTGAATTTCGCGGCCGAGAGCCATGTGGACCGGAGCATCATGGGCGCGGCGGACTTCATCCGCACGAACGTGGAGGGGGTGAACACGCTTCTGGCGCAGGCGCTCAAGGTGGGGGTGGGAAGGGTGCTGCTGGTTTCGACCGACGAGGTCTACGGCAGCACCGAGGAGGGCTCGTTCAAGGAGAGCGACCCGCTGCATCCGCGCAACCCCTACTCGGCCAGCAAGGCGGGCAGCGAACTGTTCGGCACGGCGTACTTTGAAACCTACGGGCTGCCGGTCATCATCACGCGCGGGTCGAACACCTACGGACCCTACCAATACCCCGAAAAGGTGCTGCCCCTTTTTGTGACCAACGCCATCGACGGCGAGCCGCTCCCCCTCTACGGAGACGGGCGCAACGTGCGCGACTGGCTCTATGTGGACGACCACTGCGCGGGCATCGACTGCGCGCTGCGCCACGGCACGCCCGGCGAGGCGTACAACGTGCCCGGCGGCAGCGAGCGGCAGAACATCGAACTGACCCGGCGCATCCTGGAACTAACGGGACGGGACGAGACATTAATCAAGCCGGTGGCGGACCGTGTGGGGCACGACCGCCGGTA
>CAIUWO010000591.1 GCA_903902895.1 Candidatus Hydrogenedentota bacterium
GAACTGCGCGGCGACATAGTCTGGGCGCTGCGCAAGGGCAGCATCAAACTCGGGCACGGCCTCCGCGTTCCTGCCGGTGCGGGCGAGTTGGAAGCCGAGATTGAATCGGGCCAGGGAATTTGCCGGCGCCAGTTCCACCGCCCTGCGCAACAGCGATACGGACTCCTCCGTGGGTCGGGCGTGTCCCAGCAGGACCCCCAGGTCAATCAGGGCAGGCACATGGTCCGGTTCCGCCTGGAGCGCGCCCCGAAGCGCCGCTTCGGTGTCCTCAGGCTTGTCCAGCTTCGCCAGGGCGCGGCTGAGGTCATACCATGCGCGGGCATCGTCTGGCGCAACGGCGGTGCGCCTGCGCAGCGCCTCGGCCGCCTCCGCCGGTTCTTCCGCCGCGAGCCGTGCCACGCCAAGGTTGTACCACGCGTCGTCGTAGTCGGGCTTGAGGCGCAGCGCCGTCTCAAAGTGTCCAACAGCCTCTTCCGGTCGCTTGAGGTCCGAAAGCATGACACCGAGATTGTAGTGGCCGTAGGGGTCGTCGGGATTTCGGGCCAACCAGGATTTCTCATCCGCCACACCGTCTTCCAAACGCTGAGTCACCGTCCAGAGTCCGCGCCGCTCAAAATGCCAGCGGGAGAGATTGGGGGTAAACGGCAGCACTTGTGTGTTTGCCAGCACGAACAATGCGCCCCACACTGCCGTCCAGCGGAGCAGCCGGGCAAAGTTCCGTGTGTGTGCGAAATGTGCCAGCATGACCACCGCATGGGCGGCAAAGGGGAGCATGAGCGGCACTACCGGGAAACGGTAACGGGCGTTCACCAGGAAAGGCAGGTAAAAGACGTACACGATGAGGATTACGCCGGCCAGCAGCCAGGCCCCAGGCAGAACCGCGCCCGGCAGAGTACGACGACGGACTTGCATCAGCAGCGAAAGCACGCTCAGGGACAGAAGAAGGGGAAAGCCCGGCAGGAATCGCAGAATCCGTGAGTGGGCTATCTCAAAGGCGACCACCTTGTTTTCATCGATTTCAACGGGGCTCCAAAACAGCACCGCCTTTTGCAGCACGCGCCCCGCGGTGAGTCCGGGATTGTCGCGGATGAAACCCAGGGCCCGCTTCAGTACGTTTTCGTTTATTTCCCTGTAGGTTTCATTCCCTCTTATCACGCCATAGTGACGGTATGCGTTGGGAACATCATAAACGCTCCACTCCCCGTTGCTCAGGTCGGACAGGTCCTTGGTCGTTGAGGCGGTGGCGGCGCTGTAGGGGTTGTTGCAGATGTACAGCGCGCCCGTGCCGCCGTAGGACACGAGCGTCAGCGTTCCGGAGT
Organism: Candidatus Hydrogenedentota bacterium; assembly: GCA_903902895.1. Taxonomy (GTDB): domain Bacteria; phylum Hydrogenedentota; class Hydrogenedentia; order Hydrogenedentales; family CAITNO01; genus CAITNO01. The sequence goes on from CAIUWO010000591.1 coordinate 1,320, forward strand.
TTATGTAGTTGACGGCGGTGACGGGGGCGACCGTGCAGGCGAACACCGCGCAATAGAGAACGGCCGACTTTAGCGCGTTTGCCAGTCTGCGCCCCCGAAGGCCGGTCCACAGCATCCAAATCACAATGACGCCGTTATAAACGAGGGTTTCCGGTTTGATGACGAGCAGGACACCCATTACTGCCCCGGCAGCAGAAATCCACTTCATGCCACCGTTTGTCCGCCATTTCAGGACAAGATTCAAGGCCGCCAGCGTCAGGGTGATTCCGACAATGACCTGGTTTATTTCCCCCTCGTAATAAACGAACCCCCAGAACACCGCGTACAGAAGCGCGGTGATGACACCAGTCGCCCGGCCATATACGCTTCTCCCCAGCAGGAACAGAAGCAGACAGTTGACGGCCCCCAGAAGGGCTTGGAATATGCGCGGCGCCCAGTAACTGCCGCCTGAAAGCCAGTAAAGCCCGGCAAGCATCCAGGAATAACCCGGCGGATTCACGTAGGGAAACCCCTTCTCAAAGGGGGCTCTCATGCCGTCGGGCGGCGTCCAATCCCCGGAAAGAATCGCCCGGGCCCAGTAGTCCTTGAATTGGGCGTCATGAATGGGTCGCGCGAAATCGGGCCCTTCGCTGAGTTCGTGCAGGTAGGCCAGACGCAGCCCCGCGAAGACGGCAAGGACCAAGACCAGCAGCACCCATTCGGGCGCATGCATTCTCCCGCTCGGCTTGGCGTGTTCTGCGATGTCTTGCATGCTCCCTCCCTAACGGCGTCATGGATTCCTGCGGAATACCAGCGCGGCCAAATGCCCCATTCCCTCGGCAATGCCGCGAATTCCGCCCCCGTGGCGCAGGCGTCCCAGAGCAAGCAGGATGAACCGCGGCCTCAGATAATAGCGCATATAGGCACGGCGCACCATGCGGTCGAGTGCCTCGGGCGAGGGATAGGAGTCGGGGCAGTAGGTCGGGGCGACCATGTTGAACTTTTCGACGGGTATGACCCGACCCCGGGCCAGGGCGAGTTCCTCCAGACAGGTTCCTTTCTGCGGATGGAAGGGGACAAAAACAACATAGTCCAAGTTTAGTTCACAGGCGAACCGTATGGTTTTCAGGGACATTTCAGGCGTTTCCGTGGGCAGCCCGAGCATGAACGAAGCGCGCGCCTCCATGCCTGCCTTTCGCGCCGCCGCCACCGCCTTGCGGCTCAAGTCGAGCGTGATGCCTTTTTTCACCAAATTCAGCAGTTCCTGGTTGCCCGATTCAAGACCAAAAAAGATGTTGTAGCAGCCCCGCGCGGCCATCCGCGCAAGAAGCGCCTCGCTGATGGAGGTGACACGGGCCTGGACACTCCAGGTGATATCCACGTTTTCAGCCTCAAGAAGGTCACAGAAGCGGGTCACCCAGGCGTTGTCATTGCAGAAATCATCGTCCCAGAAGGTGATTTCGCGGTAGCCATAGACCTGGACCAGCATCTTGATCTCGCCCAGAACATTTTCCGGCGAACGCCGCCTGTAGGGGTAGGCAAAACGACCGCCGTTGTAGCAGAAGGCGCACCGCGCCCAGGGACAACCCCGGGCGGTAATGACGTTTGCCGCGGGACTGCGCCTCGACTGGTTTACCAGCGCCTTGTAGAGATGCCGGTCAAACAGGGCCCAGGCTGGATTGGGCAGCGTGTCGAGTTCGCGGTGAAAATGGGTCGGCCCGGTGGAGACCACATCGCCCTTTTCATCGCGGCAGAAGAGCCCCGCGACACTCTGGGGTGAAAGACCGCCGGCATGGGCGTCGACAAGGTCCGCAAACACATACTCGGCCTCGCCGGGAACGGCGACATCGGCCTCCGGGCACTCGCTCAGGGCATGTTCCTGAAAGCAGGTGATATGGGGCCCTCCAATCACGATAAGGCAACGGGGGGAGCGCGCCCGAACAATGCGCGCCAGTTCGTGGCAGGCGGGCGCGCAGATCGTGATGCACGAGATGCCAAGCACATCCGGTTTTTCCGCAAGCAGGGCCTCGGCGAGGCCGTTCACAGAATGGCGCCGCACAATGGCATCCAGTATCACGGGCCTGTGGCCCCGGTTCTCCAGCACGGAAGCCAGCATGCCCAGGCCCAGTGGCGGCCACGGACGCATCTTGCCAAAGCTATCGGCCCCCTCCTCGGCGCCTTTGGCTGAAAATGGGGGCAGGACAAGAGCCACTTTCATCGAACGGCGCGCGGTTGCGCCCGCGGTTGCGGCCTCAGAATGGGAAACGCCGTTACTGTTCATTGTTCCATACCGCCTTCCGCACCGGAACCCCGCCATGCCGCGCCCTAACCCGGCCTATACCCGGTGGTTTCACACCGCCACGGCGGACCGTGCGGCTCAGGCCCGCGCAGCCGGCAAGGCTGAAAGGGGAAGTCACAAAGAGCGCAGTCAAGTTAACTTCTCCGAGGGGATTTTTTGACTGAGGAGTGGGCAGGCGGTTGCATGCCTGCGGCACATGTGTGATTCTAACACAATATCCTTCACAAACGGGCCACGCTCCGGCAAAGCCCATCTTGAAATGACCGTGCCCGGTTCGGGCCTTTTTTTGAAATGCAGAACGCACGCTACAGCATCCTGCCGAGCAGCGTCAGAAACCGGCGAAGGCTCAACACCTCGCGCATGTTCTTGGAACCCAGCAGGCGCAGGGCCTTTACGGGAGAGCCCAGATAGAACTCCATGTACATGCGCGCCTGCAGGCGCTTTAGTTGACGGACGGTGAATGCCCCGTGACTCAGCGCCGTGCCTGAATTCTTGGAATATAGATGCCAATCGCGGGTGACCAATCCCAGTCCCTCCGCGCCGCATTCGGCCATGCGAAACACGTCAGTTCCCGGAAACGGCGTCAGAATGGCGAAACTCGCCAGAGTCGCATAGGGCCGCATCTTCATGGCAAACCGGCGCGTTTTCGCAAGGGATGCGGGCGTTTCGCCCGGTAGTCCGAGGACGAAACAGATTTCGCTTTCAATGCCGACCTCATGAATCAGGCGAATGGTTTCCTCCGCCTGCTCAAGGTTCAGCCCCTTGTTGCACCGCGAGAGCATTTCCTGGTCGCCGGACTCGATTCCAAGGCTCACATAGCGGCAACCGGAGTCACGCATTGCCGTGAGCAGTTCACGGTCGAGTTTGTCGGCCCGTGTAGTAGTGAACCAGGGCAGTCGGAGATTGCGCGATATGAGGCCGTTGCACACGGCGAGGCCGTGGGTGCGGTTGAGCGGAAAAGCGCCCGCGCTGGCAAAGGACAACTCCCGCGCCCCGTGGCGGCGGACCGCCTCCTCCACCTCGTCGACTATTCTCTCCGGCGCCTTGTACCGAGTCTTGTCCGAGGTGGCCTGAAAACAGAAGCTGCACCGGAAAGGGCAGGTGCGGGACGGCTCCACGGGGAGCCTGTATCCGTACAGGGCAAGGTCGTAGAGGTCCCATGCAGGGGGCGGGAGATCCTCAAAGGCGGGAAAATCCCGCCGGACCGCGTTGGTGCGAACCGCTCCCCCGTCCTCGCGCCAGACCAGTCCTGCAATGCTTGCCGGTGCGTTTCCGCCGGCAAGTTCAAGCATGGGCATCTCGCCTTCGCCAACGACCGCCATGTCAAACATGGGGAATTCACGAAGCGTTTCCAGTGGCGTGGCCGAGGCATGATAGCCACCGACCACGGTGCGGGTTTCCGGTCGAATTGCCTTGACCGCGCCGGCAATGTCCGCCGCGTCCGCAATCTCTTCCGTGAACGCGGAAAGCCCGACGATATCGGGTTGATCTTTTGTGATTTGCTCCGCAAACTGTCCCGGTGAACCGTCCTGGACGCGGGGGTCGAGAATGCGCACCGCATGGCCGGCGCGACGCAGGCATGCGGCGATTACGGCCACCCCCACCCGCAAATGCGGGTCCACTCGCTGCAGATGGTCCGTGGGGCGCGAGATGGCGCAGGTGTTTAGAAGCACAATATTCATGGATTGCCTATTTGTTTTCGGTGTCCGCGCCGCTTCCCGGCGTGGGGAACGCGACGGGCTGAGGGAACTGCCCGGCCTTCTTGGGTGCTTGCTTGGGGAATCGAACGGGAGCCTTGTCGACCGCCACCTCGGCGCATTTCAGGCAGCGGTCCAGCAGCCGACCGTGGGCAAAGTCATCCAGCATCCGGACAAACCTTTCCCCGCGGATTATCTCCTGAAACGTCTGCCCGTGCAGATTTCCTATTTCCAGTTCGCCGAAAAGATCGACGCAGCACGGCGAGACGGAACCGTCGGTGAACACGGTCATGTTGCCGCGCCAGACCTCGCTGCACGACCGGCGCGCGTCGCAGGCGTCGTTAACGAGCAGGGGGGATACCTTGATCGCGCCCGCAAGGTTTTTCCAGTCGCGCCGCAACCCTTCCATCCGGCCGGTATTGCCGGGGTGCAGCACCACCGAAAGCTGTATGTCCGTGGGATGGGCGCGGGCTGCGGCAAAGGCCCGGGTGTTTTCAAGGATGCGGGCATAGTCCGCGCCGCGGTATTCGAGGGATGTCTCCGCGTCGGGCTCTATCGATATGTTGAGCGTCGAGAGCGGCGCCGCCGCGAGCCGCCGCATCCGGTCGCCCTCCAGCAGCATGCCGTTGGTGTACATGCAGGCGCGCCGTCCCGAGCGGACGATATAGTCGATCATGTCGGGCGTGCGCGGATTCAGCAGGGGCTCGCCCAGGCATCCAAGCGTGACGCTTTCCACCGTGGCCGGTGCCTGGTCAATGGCGCGGGTAAACAGGTCCCAGTCCATCAGCGGCGGGCGCCGGCCCTGCAGCGCCTTTTCAAATTTTCCCCAACAGTAGCTGCACCGAAGGTTGCAGCCGAAGGAGGGCTCGATCCCCAGCGTGACCACCCCGGCAATCCTGGGGATGCCGCGATGGTAGTTGACAATGTTTCGCGCCACGATCCACAGGCTTCGGGGATGGCGGATCTTCTCAAAGACCCCGTCGGCCTGGTCGGCGCTGCCATAATAGGTCCGGGCAGCCATGCGCAGGACGCATCGAACCAAATATTCCGAAAGCCGCTTCAAGCGTGTGACTCCCTGGTCTTGTGAAACTTCAGCGCATCTGCCGCTTGTTGAAAAGCTGCAGCATTTTGGGCGCATAGTGGAAAAGCTGCCATGGATTGGGATGGTCCCGCAGCAACCGGACAAGCCGTTTCGGGCTTAGATAGAAGCGCCGGTTCGCCTCCCGCACCAGGGCCAGCAGTTCCTCATCGCTAATCTGGGACAGGTTTGACCCGAGCGAGAACATGTAATCCCCGCCTTCGTAGTTGACGGAATCCAGTTTGGCGGGGTCTGTTTCCTGCACTTCCCGGTAGAGCGCCGTTCCCGGGAAGGGGATGACAACAAAAAAGCTCATGACGTGCAGCATGGACCGGCACGCCACGTCAATTGTCAGGCGTATCTCCTCAACGCTTTCCCCCGGAAAGCCCAGCATGGAGAACCCGGAACAGAAAATGCCCCGCTTTGCGGCCATCTCCACGCCGGCGAGGTATTTGTCGATGTTGAGGTGCTTGCCGACCATCTTCTGGACCCGGGGCGACCCGCTCTCCAGCGCAAACGCGGACATGTAGGTGCCCGCATCGGCCAGCGCGTCCACCACCTCCTGGTTGAGAATGTCCGTCCGCAGCGCGTTTGGAAAAACGAACTTTGTCCGCAGGCCTGTTTTTTGCACCAGTTCCGAGAATTTCAGCACGCGGCTCTTGTCGAAGTTGAAACAGTCGTCCAGGATGTCGAAATCAAGCACGCCGTGGTTCTTGTTGAGCAGCAGAATCTCCTCAACGATGCGCTCCGGGGAATGCACCCGAAACCGCTTGCCAAAAATACTGTGGCAATAGTTGCAGCGGTAGGGGCAGCCGCGGCTGGTGAACAGGGACAGATATTTGCGCCGCAGCAGAACCGACATGTTCTTGGAACGCCAGTAGAGCCGGGGGTCGAGCAGGTCGTAGGCGGGCATCGGCAGCGTGTCGAGGTCCTCCACTATGGGGGAAAACCCTTCGTTCTGGATGATCTCGCCGCCGTCACGCCACAGCAGTCCTGGAATGTGCGCAAAACCGCCCCCCTCAAGCCGGGCCCGCAGAATCATCTCGAAGGAGATCTCCCCCTCGCCCCGCACAACCGCGTCCAGCGGCGTTTGCCGGATAAGCGCATCGGCGTGCGAGGATGCGTGCGGTCCGCCTGCCACGAGGAGCGCCTTTGGGAGTGATGCGCGCACACCCTCTGCCAGTTCCATGAGATGCGCCGCGTCCGTGGTGAGGCATCGCATGCCGACCACATCGGGCATGAACTCCAGAATCTGGCGGACAACCTCGGTCGCCGGAAAATCGTTTCCGCGCTGGTCCACGACCCGCACCTCGGCGCCCAAAGACCGGCGGGCCTGCGCGGCAAGATACAGCACTCCCAGCGGGGGGGACACGGAATTGTACATTTCAGTCTGCCGGCCCACACTTACCAGAAGGACACGCGGCGCCTTCATGCGCGGCCCGCCGACTTCCCGGGCCTCATCTTTATGGCAACTCCGCAACTAAAACTATGACGCATAACCATCTTTCATGAACGCCGCGGACGGCATTGGTGACAATATCCTAATGGCCAATTATAACAGATTGACGGCCCCGGATATTCACGTTTTCGGGTGAAAAGAAAAGAAAAGCCGCGCGGAAGCGCCCAAGGGGGCGGTTCCGCGCGGCGGATAATCAGCGGACTCTATTTCCAGGACGCCGCCGGGGGGGTGGCGTAGTCCGCATAGCGGTCGGCCACCCTGGCGTCGTCGGCGCTGCCGACATGGATGTAAACGCGGTAATTAAACGTGACAGACTCGCCCTTCTTCAGCAGGTAGTCGCCGTTCTCGGGGATGAGGCCCTTGTTGTAGGCCTCCTTGCTGAAGTGGGAGTAGCCGAAGCAGTTGGCGCCCATGAGCCCGTAGTCGCGCACATGCCAGCTTGTCGGGTGGCGCAGGTTGGCCGGATTGTCGAAGATGGTCAGGCCGCGCATGCCGGCGTTGGGCACGTCGCCGGAGAAGTCGCACCAGGGCGACGGCTTGCCCCAAAGGGTCTTTTCGCCCTTGTCGCCGAGCGCGTTGGTGATCTTGGCCTTGGCCGGGCCGCTGATGTCGCCGCGCATGCGGACCGCGACGATGCCGCCTTCCTTGGTGTCGCCGAACTTCACATCGCCTTCGGTCGCGGTGAAGACGATGCGCTCGTCAATGAAGCGGCCCTTCTCGGGCACGGCGTAGAAGCGGTATTCGCGCTCCTCACCGACCACCGTCTTGCCGTCCTTGTCGGTCCACAGGTCCTTGGACAGAATCCAGCCGTAGGCGTCGCCCGAACCGAAGCTGACGTCCTGCGCCTTCTGGAAGCCCGAGCCCTCCTCTTCCATCCAGCAGTCGGCCTCGTTCACGTCGCCGTAGGCGCTCCACATCGACTTGTGGTGCGGATGATCCTTCGGCTTGTCGTCACCGCTCATCGGGTAGTTGCGGGTGAGCGTGACGCCGCCCTCGGAATTGATGGGCCACAGGAAGGGCTTTTTCCAGTCGGCACCGTAGTAATAGGCGGTCAGCAGCTTGCCGTCGACGGTCACGTCGATGATCTTGCCGTCCGTCTTGGGGGTAAGCAGTACACGGGGCGTGTCCGCCTTTTCCACCTTGACCACGAGTTCCTTTTCGGCGCCGGCCTTGAGTTCATCGAGGATGAAGGTCAGTTTGCCGTCGTGCAGCGTGGCCGGGCAGGCCACCTTCGAGGCCTTGTCCACCACAGTAATCTTCCCGTCCGCGGCCGGGCCGGAATGCTCGAGGGTTACAGGTGCGTTGGCTGCGTCGGTTTTGCCGCCCTTTACGGTCAGGGCCTTGCCGTCCAACTGGGCCACGGCGGGCAGCGCGGCCAGCGCGGCGGCCAGGGCAAGGGAAAACCAGTGTTTCATGGGGAGAGCCTCCGGGAGGTTAGGGTTTCGTTAAACAAGTGGAATTACTGTAGCACAGCGGCGGCAAGGCCGCAAAGCTGAAAACCGGACCGCGAGGCGCGTCAGGGCATGTTTTTGGAGAAGGGCGGGGCATTGATGGGACCGTTGGCAGCAAGGCAATCAGGGTTCAATTAAGAGCGCTGCATCCTGTGGGATGTCCGCCGCATTTTCCGTTTCGTCCGCCATCGCCGGCGGGCCCGCTCTTCTGATGCGCTGGATGATGACGTACATCATCAGGAGGGACGCCAGAAACAGCCCCGCTGCCATCGTGCTCCTCAGGAGGGGCTGGTCTCCGAAGCCGCTGCCCATCATGGCGAAAATGGCGGTTTGGGGGATGAAGCCCAGGGCGGACCCGAGAAAGAAGGGAAGGGGGCGAATCGCGCTGATGCCGGCGACAAGGTTGGTGAGTGTGTTGTGGCCGACGGGAAAAAAGCGTATCACGAGCGTCATCGAGAAGGAGTGTTCACCCAGCAGCGCCTCGTACTTTCGGGCGCTTTCGGGGAGCTTTTTTGCGAAGAAGTCCCTGCCCAGGCACCGTGCGAGATAGAAGGTGACCACGGCGCCCGTCAGGGCGGCCAGCAGCGCAAAGGCAAAACCCTTCAGGAAACCGAACACGAAGCCCGCGACCAGGGACACGGGCACCCGCGGAAGACCGATGACCGTCAGCAGCGCGCCGGAAACGATGAACAGCACACTGCCCCACGCCCCGCTTTCTGTAATCTTCAGCCGGACCCATTGGTAATCTTGTATGGCCGCGCCGAGCGGGCTTTCCTTGAGGAGGAACCAGCCAATCCCCACCAGAGTCAACAGGGCAAACAGTTTGAGCGCGGGAAGCGTCTGGCGCAGCGAAAAATCTTTGAGAAAATCGTCCATGACGGGGGATTATAGCATTATTGACCCATCGTCCGGAGAATTTGATTCGGAGGGCGCCGGGGGGTAGGCTTAATTGGCTGCGAGTGAAACCGCAAAGGAAAGCAGAAGGAGAAGGTCATGAACAAGGGACTGAGCGACGCGTTTAACGTGATCGACCTGTGGATTCGGGCGATTTTTGGCGCGATTGAGTCGACGGTTTTTCTGCCGTTTAACTTCATTCTCGCATTGTTCAATTAGGCGCAACGGCCCAAAAGGGGTAGACAGCCGGGGCGGTTGTCCCGAATGTTTGCCCCCTTTGGACGCGTCTTTGCTTGGCGGTTAACCCCGGGTTCCCTTGGGCCGGCCGGGTTGCTTGTGTGCGGCCCCTCCCGGGCCGGACAACGGGGGCTTTTGCGCGGGGCGGCGTTGCCGTGTCACAATGCCTGCCGTTCCGGGCAGGTTTCGGAACACCCCAACCATCCGGTCAAACCACGCGGGAGAATTGTGAAGATGGGCATCGTACTCGGACTGGACGTCGGCACGAGCGGAACCAAGGCCATAGCGATGGACGAGACCGGCAAGTTGCTGGCCTCGGCACTGGTGGAGTATCCGCTCCACAGCCCGAAACCGGGCTGGGCGGAGCAGGACCCCGCGGACTGGAAGCGCGCGGCCTTTGAGGCGCTGTCCGCGCTTGCGGCCAAGGTCAACCCCGCCGACGTGAAGGGCTTGGGTCTCACGGGCCAGATGCACGGTTCGGTGTTCCTCGACGCGAACAACGAGGTGCTGCGCCCGGCGCTGCTGTGGTGCGACCAGCGCACCGCCGCTCAGTGCGACGCGATCACGGCGAAGGTGGGGGAGAAGCGGCTGCTCGAAATGGTGTCCAATCCGGCGCTGACCGGTTTCACGGCCCCCAAGATTCTCTGGCTGCGCGACAACGAACCGCACCTGTATGAGAAACTGCGCAAGGTGCTGCTGCCCAAGGATTACATCCGCTGGGTGCTCACGGGCGAATACGCCACGGACGTGGCGGACGCCTCGGGCACGCTGCTGTTTGACGTCAAAAACCGTTGCTGGCACAGGGAACTGCTGTCCATCCTCGGCATCGACCCGGAATTCCTTCCCAAGTCGTATGAGGGCCCCGAGGTCACAGGGGTGTTGAGCGCCGAAGCGGCCGCAAAGACGGGGCTGCCCGCGGGCATTCCGGTGATTGCCGGCGGCGGCGACCAGGCGGCCAACGGCGTGGGCTGCGGCATTGTGCGCAAGGGCGTGGTGTCGGCGTCGCTCGGCACGAGCGGCGTGCTCTTCGCCCACGCCGAGGACGTGAGCACCGACCCCGAGGGCCGGGTGCACACCTTCTGCCATTCGGTGCCGGGCAAGTGGCACACCATGGGCGTGGTGCTGAGCGCGGCAGGGTCGCTGCAGTGGTTCCGCAACCAGCTGTGGACCGAAGAGTGGGCGCGCGCAAAGGCGGAAGGCCGCGAGGTGTACGAGGAAATCACGGCCGCGGCGGCGACGGCACCGCGCGGGTCGGAGGGACTGCTGTTTCTGCCGTATCTGACCGGCGAGCGCACCCCCCACAAGGATCCTTTCGCGCGGGCGGCCTTCATCGGCCTGTCGCTGCGCTGCACCAAGGCCTACATGTCGCGGGCGGTGATGGAGGGCGTGGCCTACGCGATGAACGACAGCACGGAAATCATGCGCGCCATGGGCGTGGAGGTGTCCGAGGTGCGCTGTTCCGGCGGCGGCGCGCGCAGCAGGTTCTGGCGGCAGATCATGGCCGACGTGAACGACGCGCCCATGCTCACCATCAACGTGGACGAGGGCCCGGCCTACGGCGCGGCGATTCTGGCCGCCGTGGCGGCGGGCCTGCACAAGGACGTGGGGAGCGCCTGCGACGCGATCATCCGCGAAGTGGACCGCGTGACGCCCGAAGCGGCGGCCGTGGCCGACTATGGCCGGTGGTTCCGCGAATACCAGGCCGCCTACCGCGCGCTCGCGCCCGGCTTCAAGCGGGCCGCGGCGCTGCTCGGCTGAGGCGCGTTCGCCATGTCCTTTGAGCCCGATGTGGACATCCGCAGGAATCTGCTGGAGCTTGCCCCGGGCTGTTTCGACGACGCGGAGTATGACGACCAGGTGGCCCTGCTTGCGCGGCGCCTGGCCGTGAAGCCCCTGCGCAAGTTCAATGCCACGGACCTGTATGCGGCGATTCGGCTCAATGTCGGTTTGCCGTGGGTGGTTCCGCTGGCCATGGCGCGGCTGGAGGGAGACCCCTTTGTGGCCGCGGGCAGCCATCCCGGCGACCTGCTGACGACCGTGCTGGAGTCGGATTCGCGGTTCTGGCTGGACCGCCACGACCTGTGGCTTGTGATGGTCGAGATTCTGGGCCAGGCCCTGACACAGGCTACGGATGCGGCCGGTGCGGCGCACCGCGCCGGGCATCCCGACGAAACCGAAGAAACCGGCGAGATGTGGCTGCCCAACTATCTCGGCGACGATTTTATGGGCGCGCTGCTCCACTTCCGGGGCATCCATTCAGACTGACGCGCGGTATGGCGCGACAAGGACCCACACATGCCCGAGCACATTGAAGCGGTAACCGGAGAGGAGCATGTCGGGCTGCGGCTCGACGTTTTCCTGACCGAGATGATTGAGGACGCCACCCGGTCGTTCCTCAAGAAAGTGATCAAGGACGGGCATGCCACCATAAACGGCCTGCCCTGCGCGCGTCCCGCGCGCGAAATGAACCTGGATGACCTGGTCGTGGTCGAGATTCCCGACCCGCCCCCCGCGGTTCCCGAGCCCGAGGACATTCCGCTCGACATTCTATACGAGGATGCCGACCTCGTCATCGTCAACAAGCCCTCGGGCCTGGTCGTCCATCCCGCACCGGGCCATGACAACGGCACGCTGGTGAACGCGCTGCTGTTCCGCTGCCCCGATTTCGAGCGCGCCGGCACCGACATGCGGCGGCCCGGGATTGTGCACCGGCTCGACCGCGACACGTCCGGGGTCATGGTGGCGGCGAAGACGGCGCGGGCGCTGACGAGCCTTGCGGCCCAGGCCGCGGAACACTCCTTCGACCGGCGCTATCTGGCGCTGGTGCGCGGCGAGTTTCAGGAGAAGCGCGGCCGGATCAACGCGCCCATGGGGCGCAGCCTGGTTGACCGCGGCAAAATGGCCGTGACCGGAACGCATGCGCGCGAGGCGGTGACCAACGTGGAGACCCTTGAGCGCTTCGGCGTGGCGTCGCTCGTCGCCCTGCAGCTCGAAACCGGGCGCACCCACCAGATACGCGTGCACATGCGATTTGCCGGCCGTCCCGTCCTGGGTGACCCAGTCTATGGCGTGACCGATTTCCGGTCCTGGAATGTTTCCCCCGAAACCCTGGAGGCGCTCAACGCGCTGAACGGACAGGCCCTTCACGCAGAACGGCTCGGCATCACCCACCCGACCACAGGGGAGCGGATGACCTTCCGCTCCGACCCGCCGGAAGATTTTCAGCGGGCACTGGAAGAACTGAGGAAGTTGTAATCCGCAGATTACACAGATGTGCACAGATTGAGGAGGAAGACAGATCGAAGAGAAGGAAAAGGACCCTGAGATCTACGCCATTATTGGCGCGGCGATGGAAGTTCATCGGGTATTGGGAAGAGGATTTCTGGAACGGGCCTATCAGGAAGCGCTGGCGAGGGAGTTTGGATTGCGTGGAATTCCTTTCCAGAGAGAAGAGGACACGCCGATAACCTACAAGGGTGTGGTTCTTGAATGCGCCTACCGGGCGGATTTCGTCTGTTACGGCAATGTTATTGTTGAGTTGAAGGCGATTGATTGTCTATCCGGAGTGGAAACCGCTCAGACTATAAATTACATGAAGGCGGGTGGTTTTCATCGCGCTCTTCTCATCAATTTTGGAAGCGACTCGCTTGAGTACAAACGTTATGTTCTTTGATTGCAGCGCCACTTAATAATCTGTGAAAATCTGTGCAATCTGTGGATAAAGGATTCGTGACCATGCGGATACATTTCAGCGGAATTGGCGGCACGGCGATGGTGGCCGGGGCGCGCTTGGCGATCGAGGCGGGCTGGGAGGTGCGCGGCAGCGACAACCCGCTCTATCCTCCGACCTCGAACATGGTTGCCGCGCTGGGTGTGCCGGTGTATGAGGGGTATGCCGCGTCTAACCTGGACTGGAACCCGGACGTGGTGCTGCTGGGCAACGCGCTGAGCCGGGGCAACGAGGAGGTGGAGGCGGCCCTGTCGCGGCGGATGCGTTTTGCCAGCCTGCCCGAATGGCTCAAGGAGCACGTGCTTCGCATGCGCCGTTCCGTCGCGATATGCGGTACCCATGGCAAGACGACCACGACCGCGCTGACGGCGCATGTGCTTCAGGCCTGCGGTCTTGACCCCGGCTATCTCATCGGCGGGCAACCGCTGGGCTTCGCAAATTCGGCCAGGTTGGGTCCTGAGGGGGCGCCGTTCGTCATTGAGGGTGACGAGTATGACACGGCCTTTTTCGACAAGCGGGCCAAGTTCCTCCATTACCTGCCCGAGATCGCGGTGGTCACGTCGGTGGAGTTTGACCATGGTGACATCTACAAAGACCTGGCCGAGATCGAACTGGCGTTCCAGCGCATGCTGCGCCAGATCCCGCGCGAGGGCTGGCTGCTGTGCTGCGCCGACAATCATGCACAGTCCCTGCGCGAACACGCCTTCTGCAATGTGGCGACTTATGGTTTCGCGGAGGACGCCGACTGGCGTGGCGTGGTGGAGACCGACAGTGGTACGCGCCGCGTGAGGGTGTTGCACCGGGGCGAGACATGGGGCGTGATCGAGCCGTCGCTGTCGGGCCGGTACAACGTGCAGAACACGCTGGCGGCCGTGGCCGTGGCCGCCCTGCTGGGCGCTTCACCGGAGGCCGTGGCCGAGGGGGTGCGCAGTTTCCCCGGCGTGAAACGGCGGCTGGAGACGTTTCTGGAGCACAACGGAGTGACCTTTGTCGACGATTTTGCACACCATCCCACGGCGATTCGTGAAACTATCGGTGCGGCGCGCGAGCGCTGGCCCCAATCACGGCTGGTGGTTCTTTTCGAACCGCGGTCCAACACGACAGTGACCAAGGCCTTTCAGGGGGAGATGGAAGAGGCTTTTGTCGCGGCCGACGCGGTATGGCTGGGCCCAATCTATCGCGGTGACCGCATTCCTGAAGACGAACGGCTGGACCGCGCGCAGTTGACCGGAGTGCTCAAGGGCAAGGGCGTGGCTGCGGCCTGTACCGATGTCGTGTCGGATATGGCCGACACGGTTTGGAGCGACGCGCGGCCCGGCGATGTGGTGCTCATTCTAAGCAACGGGGCGTTTGGCGGGATCTACAAGATCTTTCGGGAGAAGGCAGAAAAAGGCTGAACTGTCGTGCATGTCTCAGCGCCTTCATCGCAATGACAAGGTTTCCTCCGGCCTTGGTGGGTCAGGGTATGGGCGTCTCTAGGGCACGGGGGTGAGGTCGAAAACCAGCACTTCGAAAGGATTCAAAGTGAATTGGAAGGGCTGGCCGGCAGAGAGGACCTCGATCGGCACGGGGCTCTGATCGGGTTTGGGAGTGGACAGGCGGTACTTTTGGGGTGCGCCGTTCGGCAGTTCCAGGGCTTTGTCCACGTCGAGGGTAATGGTTCCGGCCTTTTTCGAGGGGTTGCGCAGGGCGAGGATTGCCTTGTCCCGGGACCATGAGGCCCACCCATAGACGGCATCGCTGCCGGGATCGCCGCCCACCCAGTGGGTGTCCACGAGCACGGAGGCGTTGGCTCTGGACCATTTGGCCCCCGCGGCCAACAGGTCCCACAGGGTGTCATTCATCAGTTCGGGGGCGATGTACAGTTCCTGCAGGCTGGTGCCGCTGCCGAAGAAGGACCATAACTCCTCGGAGAATTCGCCGGCGTCGTCGCCCAATCCCGCGGCCGTGCCGTGGTGTGCCTGCACGATGCCCTGGGTCATGAGCGCGTTGAGTGGGTAGAGGGGGCCGTTCTGGACGATGTTCCGGTAGGTCCACGTGTCGCGGTAGTTGACCCACTGCCGGCGTTTTGAGCCCTTGCCGGAGAAACCCATGTCCCCCGCGCCGCGCCAGATATTGTCGGCGTGCCACAGGAAATACGGTGACGGCCAGGTGCCCGTGGTGGCGCTGATGTACAGGTCGGGGTTCATGCCGCGCAATTCATCGGTCACGCGCAGAAGTGCCTCGATGTCGTTGAGGTATTCGTGGCTGCCGGGGGCGCCGGCGCCGAGGCCCGCGCCCATCCCGTCGTACTTGAAGAAATTGACGCCGTAGGCGCGGATCATCTCCTCGCAGATGGCCTGGTAACGGGCCTGGTACTTTGGACCTGCCATGGAGAAGCCGCTGGCGTTGGTTTCGAATCCCTGGGCGCGGCCGGCGGTGAGACGCTGTTCGCGGGCCTCGCCGTAGCCGCCGAAGGGGGAGAGCCAGGTTCCAATGGCGGAGCCGTACTGTTTCGCCTTGTCGCGCAGCGGGGTGAACCCGTTGGGAAAGCCGTCGTGAAACTGCCACAGCGTTTTGTTGTCGTCCCAGCCGTCATCGAACACGAAGCTCTGCAGGGCGACGCCGCGCTTGACGCAAAGGTTCTCCCCGAACAACTGGATGGCCTCCAGCGATTGGGCCTCGTTGAACTTGCGGTCACCCCAGGCAATGTCGTACCAGGAGTTGTAGTGGAGGAAGGGCCGGTAGGGGTGGGCCCGCTCCCGCTCCAGGTAGTACAGGAACCCGCGGCGCAACTGGCCGGAGGGGGTGACGCCCAGCACACAGGATTCGCGCAGGACCGTACCCGCCTTCAGCACGTTGCCCCGCCGCATGGCGCAAACGACCCGCGCGTTCTCAACGCGGCATTCGGACATGGGGTTTTCGAAGGCAAAGAAGAGCGGTCCCGCGACTACGGGCGCGCCCTGTGTGCCGCCCATGGTCTTGGCATCGCCGGTGTCGAGTTCCAGCAGGGTTATTGTGTCTATGGACAAATCTTCCCCGGCACAGGACAGGGCTACCGTATGCGTCACGTAGTTCGACCCGTCGCGCAATTGGGCGGTGAAGAGGACCTCCACGCTTCCGTCCCGGGCGCGCAGCGTCGCGCGCAACTGTTCCCCGCCGAAACGTTCCGCGAGGCGGCGCGCATCAGGCCGGGCGGCGAGGTGCGACTGTTCCACCTTGCCCTGCAATTGGAAGTCCGCACCCGCGAGGAGGCGTCCGCCGCCCAGTTTCAGCACCGGGGCGGCAGTGCCCGAAAGGGGCCCGGTTTCCGGGGCCAATCCCTGGAAACGTACGGCGAGACCGGCGCCGTCCCAACGGTATTCAGCGCGCAGCACATCGTTTTTCAGGACGGCGGCTGCGGCGGAAAGTTCGGTGGAGGCGGTGCCCGGGGCGGTGCCGGGATAGGCGACCGATTCTGGAAGGGGGTTGGCGTGCGCGGCTGTCATCGCCATGAAACTGACTGTTACGGCCCAGAGGAAGCGTCTTGTCTTGGGATAATTATGCATGTGCCATTCCGTGTTTGCGTCGGGCCGCAAGGGCCTCGACGGAAGAAGGGTTCATAATATCCGAAGCGGTTTGGCGGGTACAACGACCGGGACACGACCTGTCGCGACTCTTTGATAATGTCACACCGTTGACTCGTTAGAAATGTCACACTTGGAGCTTTCCACCTGGAGGGCTCCCATGAAGGGACATTTGCTGATGAGTGATAAAGAACGGGGGCGCAAGTCTGCGCTGGAACTGGTTCAATCCGGAGGTATAACCCTTGTGGAGGCATCGGGACGTATGCGTCTGAGCTACCGCCAAACCCTGCGCGTATATGCGCGGTTCCTTGCCCAGGGGGACGCAGGGCTGGTGCATCGCCGTCGGGGCAAGCCGTCGAACCGGGCCTGTCCTAAGTCCTTTCGCGCCGCGGTGGTGCTCCGATACCGGGAGCGCTACCAGGTTCACGGTTTTGGACCGACGCTGGCGGCGGAGAAACTGGCCGCGGAGGGACTGCATGTCGATCACGAGACGCTTCGGCGCTGGTTGTTGGCCGGCGGGGACTGGCAAAAGTGCCGCAAGCACCGCGAACACCGCACGCGCCGTGAGCGGCGCGCCCATTTTGGCGAACTGGTCCAGATGGACGGCAGTCACCACGACTGGTTCGGTCCCGACCATGGCAAGTCGTGCCTGATGAACATGGTGGACGACGCCACGGGCACGACCATGGGGCTGCTGTCGCCGCAGGAAACAACCGAGGCGGCCATGACCCTGTTGCGTCGCTGGATTGAGCGCTACGGGGTTCCCGTGGCGTTGTACACGGACAGGAAGAACGTCTACATCACCGAGCGCGAGCCCACCATGGAGGAGCAGTTGGCCGGCGACAAACCTCTGACCGCCTTCGGAAAAGCCTGTAAAAAGCTGGGAATCGAGATCATCGCCGCCCATTCCCCCCAGGCCAAGGGGCGGGTCGAGCGCTCCAACGGCACCTATCAGGACCGTCTTGTAAAGGAACTGGCCCTGGGTGGCATCACCACGCTGGAGGGAGCCAACACAGTGCTGACCAACGGCTTCACCGACGGGCTCAACGACCGTTTCGCCGTTGCGCCGGCCGACGAACTGGACTACCACCGCCCCCTGCACAAGGCGGTGGACCTGGATGATGTCTTTTGCCACGAGGAGCACCGCGTCCTGCAAAACGACTGGACCGTTTCCCACGACAACCACCAGTACCAGGTCCTCAAGTGCAACACCCCGCTGCCCAAGCCCAAAGACCGCATCCTCGTGCGCACCCATCTGGACAGCCGCGTTCAACTGCTCTACCGGAAGAAGAAGCTGGCGTTTCTGTTCGTGCCGCCAGGTCAGCCGCGGCAAAAACAAGGAGCAAAGACCGAGGCGCCCAAGCCCGCCGCCAAACCCAAGGCACAGCCGCCGCCCCCAAAGAAGAAGTGGCACGCCAACTGTGGCCGGCTGGCGGTCATGCGCGAGAGCACACCATGAATCCCGTGAGTTTCCCACATTCCCACAGCCCCTACGACGGGTGCCATGCACTACAGGGATTGGAACGGGCTGTGGAAATGACAGCCGGTGGACAGCCCGGGGACAGCGCCAAAGCCCGCTGCCCCCAACCTGACCACCGCCTTTGGAAAACTCCCTCAGCCTCTACCACGACCCAAACAACATGACATTTCTAATGAGTCCACTTATGTGACATTTCTAAAGAGTTTTGACACCCGGTGGGCGCGGACAGGGTTATTCCGCCTTGGGCGCGCCGCGCACGGCCGCAATCAGCGCCACCATCAGCACGCTTATGGCAAGCCCCACAAGAAGCGTCACTTCAAAGCCTTCATGCAGCCTTTCCGGGGAAATGCC
>CAIUWO010000592.1 GCA_903902895.1 Candidatus Hydrogenedentota bacterium
ATGATCTTCGAAATAAGGCCCCTACGCAGGGAGCCGCAGGAAACACGATGAAGCGTGACGCCAACATGACTGCCGCAATGAACAACACCCGACTCGGTCTGGTGGGTGTAGCGGTGGTTGTACGCCTCGTAGGCGGGGCGGTCGCGCCGTAGCGGGTTTCCGGGAAACACAGCAACATTTCTCGCCCCCGCCGGTGTGCAGCCGGCGGGGGCGAGCGTTTTTCCCGCCGAATGCGCGCTGAAACGAAGCGGGGCAGAGCTGACCAAAGGAGAACCTGACATGCACAGAAAGACCGGAGCGGAAATCATCGTCGGCCTGCTGGAGCGGCAGGGCGTGCGCGCGCTGTCGGGCATCCCCGGCGGCATGAATCTGCCGCTGTACGACGCGCTGTCGCACAGCCAGATGATTCGCCACATCCTGGCCCGCCACGAGCAGGGCGCGGGTTTCATCGCGCAGGGCATGGCCCGCATCAGCGGGCGGCCCGAGGTGTGCCTGGCCACCTCCGGCCCCGGCGCCACCAACATCATCACCGCCGTGGCCGACGCCAAACTCGATTCGGTGCCCATGGTGTGCATCACCGGCCAGGTTCCCCTGGCCATGATCGGCACCGACGCCTTCCAGGAGGTCGACACCTACGGCATGACCATCCCCATCACCAAGCACAACTTCCTCGTGCGCTCGGCGGCCGAACTGCTGGAGGTGATGCCCGAGGCCTTCCGCATCGCCGCTTCGGGACGGCCCGGCCCGGTGCTGGTCGATGTGCCCAAGGACGTGCAGAATCAGGTGGTTGAGTTCGACGCGTGGCCCGAGCCGGGCCGGCCCGACCGCGCGCCCGAATTTGACCATGCCGATTTGCAGCGCGCCGCCGCCATGATCAACGCCGCGCATCGCCCATTGCTCTACCTGGGCGGCGGCGTCATCCAGGCAAACGCGGGCGGTGTCGCCACGCGTCTCGCCGAAAAGGCGGGCATCCCCGCCGTCATGACGCTCATGGGCCTGGGCGCCGTGTCCTCCAGCCATCCGCGCGCGCTGGGCATGCTGGGCATGCACGCCGCCCGCCACACCAATCTGGCGCTGGAGGAATGCGACCTGCTCATCGCCGCCGGAGTCCGCTTCGATGATCGCGCCACGGGTCGCCTGGCCCAGTTCTGCCCCAACGCCAAGGTCATCCACATCGACATCGACGCCAGCGAGATTGACAAACTGCGCGTCGCCCAGATAGGCATCATCGGCAGCGTTTGCGAGGTGTTCCGCGCGCTGCTGCCCATGGTGGACGAGCACCCGCGTTCGCCCTGGCTGGCGCGCGTCGAGGAACTGCGGCAGGCCCACCCGATGGTCATGCCCGGCACCGATGATCCGTCCACGCCCTACGGACTGATCCGCCTGGCCGCCAGCCTCCTCGACGAGGAGGCCATCATCGCCACCGACGTGGGCCAGCACCAGATGTGGACCGCCCAAGCCTATCCCCACCGCCGTCCCCGGCGCTGGCTGACCTCGGGCGGACTGGGCACCATGGGCTTCGGCCTGCCCGCGGCCATCGGCGCCTCCTTCGCCGCGCCGGGCCGCACCGTCGTTTCGTTCAGCGGCGACGGCAGCATCATGATGAACCTCCAGGAGCTGGCCACCGCGGTTGAGGAGCAGGCCAACGTGAAGATCATCGTCATGAACAACACCACGCTCGGACTGGTCCGCCAGCAGCAGGACCTCTTCTACGGCCAGCGCGTCTTCGCGTCGCGCTTCCGCAACTGCGTCGATTTCGTGCGCATCGCCGAGGGCTTCGGCATGCGCGCCTATGACCTGGCCGGCTGCGCCAACCCCGCCGACATGCTGGAGCGCGCCTTCAGGGAGCCGGGCCCGTGCCTGGTGCACGCGCCCATCGACGCCGCCGAAACCGTTTATCCCATGGTGCCCCCCGGCGCCGCCAACCGCGACATGATAGGAGGCGAAACCCATGCCTGCGCAAATGCCTGATGCCATTGACAATCCGCACGCCGCCGGCCGCCGCGCCGTGCTGGAACTGACCGTGAACAACCATCCCGGCGTCATGTCGCACGTGTGCGGGCTCTTCGCCCGCCGCGCCTACAACGTGGAGGGTATCCTGTGCATGCCCCTGTCGGAGGGGCGACTTAGTCGCATCTGGCTGCTGGTCAACGAGGAGGACCGGTTGGAGCAGATTATCCGCCAGACCATGAAGCTGGAGGATGTTATCCAGGTCGAACGCCACGCCGCCGACCACGAGGTGTTTGTGCATCTTGAGGAGTTTTTCGGTGTCAATCCACTCCCCGAAGGCACGGCGACCGGCAATTGACGGACGCCAGCGTGGGGCGGACATTCCTGTCTGCCTCCGTTCTTGCCGGTTTCCGGATTTTTTCAGCCCGGTAACGGCCAAAAATCGGCCTTGGCGGTGTTAACTGGAATGGGTAAGCGCCAAAAAGGAGTAGCTTTGTGCCCCATGAGTTCGACGCAAAGAAATACAGCCAGTTTTCGAGTCACCAGAAGGAATGGGGCCGCCGGCTCATTGCCGACCTGTCGCTGAAGGGAAACGAGCGCATTCTGGACCTCGGCTGCGGGGATGGCGTGCTGACGGCGCAACTGGCGGTGCTCGTCCCGAACGGCTCCGTGGTGGGCATAGACGCGTCACGGCGCATGATAGAGGCCGCCCGGGAGCATCAAAGGGCGAACCTGTCTTTCATCGTTCAGGACATCAACGACATTGACGAAACCGAAGCCTATGACGTGGTCTTTTCCAACGCCACCCTGCACTGGATACGCAACCACCATGCCCTGCTGGCGCGTGTGTACAGGGCCCTTGCCCCGGAGGGCGCCCTGCGCTTCAATTTCGGCGGCGACGGCAACTGTGTCCATTTCCTCAAGATTATCCGCGAGGCCATGGCGCTCCCGGAATTTGCGCGCCACTTTGACGCGTTTACTTGGCCGTGGTTCATGCCGTCCGTAGAGTCATATCTGGGCTTCATTTCGGAGCATGAATTCCGGGAGGCCCGCGTTTGGGGCGAGAACGCCGACCGTTACTTCGCCACGGAGGAACTGTTGACAGGCTGGGTGGACCAGCCCAGCCTGGTGCCGTTCATGGGCAGTGTTGACCC
>CAIUWO010000593.1 GCA_903902895.1 Candidatus Hydrogenedentota bacterium
CCGAGCAATGGCGTGCCGCCGCCCACGGCGGCGACATACAGAATGCCGCGTTCAGCCCCGAGGGCACCCGTCTCGCCACCGCCGGCCGTGACGGCGCGTTCAAACTGTGGAATGCCGAGGACGGCCGCGAGGTGCTGACGCTGCCGACAGCGTCCACAACGGGTGGCGGCGAGGCTATCCCCGCAGAGGTGTGCTTTGATCCGCGAGGACGGTACCTGCTGACCATAACCGAACCGTCCGTGCTGCCGCCACTCTTCCACTGGGCCGTTCCCGCACCGCTTGCGCAACCGTCCGAGACCCCGCTGCAGGAGCGGATCGAGGCCTGGAAACGCACTGGGAAGTAGTGAGAGAAGGGCAGGCGCAAATCATGAAATGGGGGTTCTGCGGGTTCTCAGTCGCTTTCCGATTTGTGCGCCAGAAGTGCCTGCTGGATTTTCTTGGCCAGTCGCTCGGGAATATCCGCATGCCTTGGCACGGCTTCAATGTGCCCGGTTTTCGGATTGCACCACAATGAATGAGATGCCCCTTCCCGTTTCAAGAAACACCCCGACCTGCGCAGGACCTTAAGAAGGGTTTCCCGCTTCATTCAACCGTAATCACTTCGCGGCAGGCGTCGGCGGGAACTCCACGGAGCATATCCTCGCGCCTGTCTTCCAAAAGAAGCGCCACCGCCTCGGCCAAATTCTGTTTGCATTCCTGCGCTGTCCTGCCTTGCCCGTTTGCACCCGGCACCTCCAGGCAATAGGCAATATACCAGTCGCCGTCCTTTTCAATAATCGCCGTAAATTCGTTGTGCATTCTTGGCGTCTCCGTGGAAGCTATTATATCACACGCCCGGAATACTTCGTTGGCTGGGCTAGGCCGCCCCTGGTTTCTTTCCGCATGTGTTATGCTGGGCAAGCACGTTTGGAAAGGAATCTCATGAACATAATTTGCGGTGCAGATGGTTGTAAGGGTGGTTGGGTTGTGGTCTCTAAAGACCTCGACTCTGACAGAGTGTCTTGGCGATTCTGCCGGACAGCGCGTCAAATCGTCGATGACAAGCTCAGGCCGCAGTTGGTGGCGATAGACATACCTATCGGGCTTACTGAAATTGGCCCGCGCCATTGCGACATTGAGGTGCGGCGAATACTGGGACCAGTGCGTGGGTGCAGCCTGTTCCCGGCCCCCATCCGGCCCGTCCTGCCAGTCACAGATTACAAGGAGGCTTGTCAGGTATGGTTTGGCGTCGAGGGGAAGAAGATGTCAAAACAGTCCTTTGCGATCATGCCCAAGATCAAAGAAGTTGATGACCTGCTACGTCAGGAGCCAGTTTTGCGGGAGACGTTTCGGGAGGTCCATCCCGAACTGTGCTTTTGTTTTATGGCCGGGAAGCAGCCCGTTGTTAGCAAGAAGAGGGAGGAAGAAGGCGCAAGGATACGCTACGCTCTGCTCGAGCCTGCCTTTGGCCGATGCTTGCCAGAGGCCCTTGCGGACTGCCGAACACTTGGCTGTGCCAAGGACGATATTTTAGATGCCTTTGCCGCGCTGTGGACGGCGGAGCGCATCGCAATGGGTGCGGCTCAGACAATCCCCGCCACTCCGGCCAGAGATGCCATGGGATTGCGCATGGAGATGGTGGTATGAAGAGGTGTCTGCCGCGGTAGTTAATGCTGAAGACGGGGGGCGTGGATGGTCATTGGAACGTGGACTGAAGAAGCCAGCGAAGGTCCTCAATAAACGCACGCATCCAGCAGGGCCAGCACCTCTTCCAGCAACGCCTCGGATGCCTTTCCCACGGTCTGCGCGTTCCTTGCGTGGAAGTCGATGGACTTAACCTGTTCGACCATGACGAATCCGGTGATGTTTTTCGCGTCGTTGACCGGAACGTGAAACGGGAAGTTTCGGTCCCGGTTGGTTATGGGGCAGACAAAGACCATGCCGGTCCGCTTATTGAAAGCCGTGTTGCTGATGACCAGCGCCGGGCGTCGACCCTGCTGTTCATGGCCGGACTGAGGGTCGAAGTCGACGAAGATGAAATCACCCTTCTTGGGAAATGAAGCCGCCACTTACCAGGCCTCCTTCCCGCGCGGCCCGTCCCAGTCCACCTCGGCGGTTTTGTAGTTTTTCGGAATGCGCGAAAGCAATTCATCGAGATTGTGGCGTTTTCGGGCCGGCGTGACGGGGCGTATGGTGATGACCCCCTCCTCGGCCGAAATATCGACCTCGTCGCCCACGTTCACCTGCGCGCTTTGCAGTATGGTGCGCGCAATGCGCAGCCCCTGGCTGTTCCCCCATTTCTGAATTCGCGTGACCATGCGGACCCTTTCGGTGTATATCCCAAGTATAGCCCGATTGGGCCGACATGTCAAAGGGCGGGAGCAATAGGGGACTGCGCTCAAGGAACGCGGCAGGGTGCGCGTCTTCCGTAGAAGAGGCTTCCAGCCTCTTTCTTTCAGCGTATTGCCACGCAGCGGGAGAATGTGAAATTCGGCAAGGACGGCGCTGCTGCTTTGCCCTCCGTCCTTGGCGCGCACTACGGGCAGGCGAAGAACGCGGCAGGATGCCGCGTCTATTTTATGGCCAAGGCGGCGTTACGCTTTTTCCAAGAGGAGTGCCAACCAATGGGTCCGGATGACTACCGGGGCGCATTGCCAGCAGACGTACCTTCTCCTTGGCGCACGGCTTCCATTAGCGCCAGCCGTGTGGAACGCTCGGGATACTCCGCTGCGAGTTGCCGGATGGTATCCCGCGTGGCGGCATCGGCGCAGCTTCCCAGGGCCACGGCGGCGGCATGGCGTGTGTCAGGCGCATTGTCGAGGTCGCGGACGATCTTCAACAGCACGGGCGCCGCCTGCGGGGCGCCGA
>CAIUWO010000594.1 GCA_903902895.1 Candidatus Hydrogenedentota bacterium
GCCGCCGGGGCGGGCTGGCGCGTGCGGGTGTATCTCGACGCGCCGCCGCGCGCCGGCTTCCCCGTGGCCGGGGAACAGGTGGAATTCCGCATCCTGCCGGGCTGCCGCCTGTGGACCCACCGGCGGCTCGGCCCCGCGCTGCGCCGCGAACGGCCCGATGTCTTCTACGCGCCGGGGGTGCAGGTGCCCGTAATGGCCGGATGCCCGACCATGGCCACTATTTACGACCTGGCCGTCATGCGCTACCCGCAGGAATTCACGCTGAAGCGCCGCTGCCTCGCGCAGTTGGAACTGCGCCACGCGCGCCGGGCCTGCGCCGGCTTCGTCGCCATCAGCGCAACAACGCGTGACGATGTCGTTGACCTGCTGGGCGCGTTGCCTGAACAAGTGACGCTCGCCCCGCCGGGATGCGGCGCCCAGTTCCGGCCATGTCCCGACCAGGCCGCGAAGGACGCGCTGCGGGCGCGGATGGGATTAAAGCGGCCCTATGTGCTCTATGTGGGCCGCATCCAGCCCAGGAAGAATCTCATCCGGCTCATGGAGGCCTTTGACCGGGTCTGCGCGCGGCATGCAGACTGGCCGCACGAACTGGTCATCGCAGGGGCGCGCGGATGGATGGACGAACCCATCCTCGCCGCCGCAAAGCGGCTGGCCTGCGCGGACCGCATCCGCCTCACCGGCTTTGTGCCCGACGCGGAACTGCCCGTGCTGATGGCGGGCGCCGAACTCTTTGCGCTGGTGTCGCTCTGGGAGGGCTTCGGCATGCCGCTGATCGAGGCGATGGCCTGCGGCGCGCCGACGATCACGGCAAACAGCTCCGCGCTGGACGAGGTGGCGGGCGAGGCGGCGCTGCGGGTGGACCCGGAGGACACCGAAGCGATAGCATGTGCCATGGAACGGCTGCTGGCGGACCCTGCGCTGCGGGCGGCCCTCGTGGAAAAGGGACTGGAACAGGCCAAACTGTTCACCTGGGCGGAAACCGCCCAAAACGTTATACGCGCCGCAAGCAAGGCAGCGGCCACGAAGGAGAGGACAGCATGATTTCCAAAGGAACCACGCGCGTCATCAACGCCACGGCGCCGATTCGCATCTGCGACCTGGGCGGCTGGACGGACACCTGGTTCGCCGGGCACGGGCTGGTCTTCAACATCGGCGTGTACCCCTACGCCGAGGTGCAGATTCGCGTGTCCCACGGCCGCACGGAGACCGGCGGGCGCATCACCATCAACGCGGAAAATTTCGGCGACCGCTATGTCATCGACCGCCTGCCCATCGAGTATGACAAGCACCCGCTGATCGAGGCCTGCGTCGACATCATGGAACTGCCCGCCGATCTGTCGTTTGAGGTCAACCTCTACTCCAACGCCCCGGCCGGCTGCTCGACCGGCACCTCGGCCGCCGTGAGCGTGGCGCTGCTGG
The DNA here is from genome assembly GCA_903902895.1 of Candidatus Hydrogenedentota bacterium. GTDB lineage: Bacteria > Hydrogenedentota > Hydrogenedentia > Hydrogenedentales > CAITNO01 > CAITNO01. The sequence goes on from CAIUWO010000594.1 coordinate 1,420, forward strand.
GCGCGCTCGACCTGCTCACTCCGGGCCGGCGCATGACCCCGCACGAGGTGGCCGCCATGGCGCACCGCGTGGAAACCAAGAAGCTCGGCCTGCAGTGCGGCATCCAGGACCAGTTGTGCTCGGCCTACGGCGGTGTCTGCTTCATCGAAATGCACCAGTACCCCCACGCCTCCGTGTCGCAGGTGCAGATCAGCAACAGCGCCTGGTGGGAATTGGAAAGGCGCCTCGCGCTGGTCTTCCTCGGCAAGTCCCACTCGTCCAGCGAGGTTCACGGACGGGTCATCGCCAACTTCGAGCGCCAGGGCGCGGACAAGTCCGCGCTGGAGCCGCTGCGCAACGCCGCCCGCGACGGAAAGAACGCGCTCTACAGCGGCGATTTCGACGCGCTCGGCCGGGCCATGGCCGAAAACACCGACGCCCAGCGCGCGCTGCATCCCGCGCTCGTCTCCGCCGAGGCCGACAGCGTGATCGCGCTCGCCAAGGAACACGGGGCCGTGGGCTGGAAAGTCAACGGCGCCGGCGGCGAAGGCGGCTCCGTCACCCTCCTCTTCGGCCCCGAAAGCGAGCGCAAGCGCGCGTTCATGACCGCCGTCCCCATCCTGAACCCCGCCTTCCAGTCCATCCCCATCTACCTGTCCCGCTTCGGGCTCAGGCAGTGGGAAGGGGTGTGACCCGCAGGGTGCTCGCAGCTTCGCAAAGCAAAGCGGAGCGCACCGTTCATTACTGAGTGCGCGCGGCCATGCCGCCGCTTTTCTTCGCCAATGCCATGCCCCGGCGTCCCCCGTGCGGAAGCATGGCTTCCGCACCAAAGCGGCGGCATGGCCGCCGCACTCAACACAAATAAACATTCCCGGCGCGTTTCAGCGCCGGGGTTTCTCAAACGGCCTGTGGGGTTGTTTCCCAGGCGAGGTTTTCGGTGGCGATGTTGAAGAGGTCTTTGCGGTCGTAGCGCTCGGTGGCGGCGATGATTTCAATGCCGATCACCGCGCCCTTCTCATCCAGGTCCACGTTGACGCCCTCTTCGACCTCCTGTGTGCGAACGACTTCCTTGTCCTGTATGCGTATGTAAAGCGCATCGACCTCGTTGTCGTATTCGATCTTCATTGTTTTGCGCTCCTATGATTTCTTGTCCATGACCGTGATGACCGTGATTTCAGCAGGATTCTCTATGCAGGTCACCTTGATGTGCCTGTCACCCACGGTTTTGCGGTAATTGAGCCTGCCCTTGATTGAAGGGGTGATTTCTTCCGGGCTTTCCACTGCTTCCACAATCTCGTTATAGGCGATTTTTCGTTCCTTCATCCGCCGCTTGGCGTGCCTGCTAATGCGTATTTCCATGCGCGCAAGTCCTCGTGAATCATGAACGCTTTATCAATAGTGATTCTACCATACAAACCGGTTCGATGCGGAAAAGAGGGGTAATGCGCCGTTCCAGCGGTCACTGCAGGAATGTGTGGGGACAGAGACGGCCTGCTTACAGCCATCAAAACGACATGGTGATTAATGATGTGACTATCTGACCGACATTATTCAAGAGAGGCCGTCTCGGCCTACCGCTCCCTCGCCGTCACCACGCGCGGCAAATGATCCGAGGCCACCTTCGTCTCGTCATTCTCCAGCACCCGCCCTTCCACCACCGCAAACGCATCCGACACCAGAACATGGTCGATGCGCTTCACATCCTTCGGTCCGTCCGGCGGGGTCAGCGCATCGTGCAGCACAGCCTGAAACTGCCTCAACGCCGGGGCCTCCACCCCCTCATTCATGTCCCCGGCCAGGATAACCGGCCGTTTGGCATCCATGAGCTTCACCACAGCCGCCGCCTGTTCCTCCCGCTCCGGACCTTTAAGACCCAGGTGCGTGTTCAACACATCCACTTCGCGCCCTGCCCACTTCAACGTCACCCGCAGACAGCCGCGGGGCTCCACTTTTTTCGGATTGGGCAGCGCGGTGTTCTCCGAAGAGACTATGGGCAGCTTTGTGAGGGTCGCAACGCCGTACTCCCCGCCATCGAACCGATAGTTGCAGCCAAAGACCGCCTTCATGCCGAGCCGCTTTTCAAACCATGCGGGGAAGTCCTCGTGGTTTGTGCGCGGCAGGTTGCGGTCCATCTCCTGCAGGCAGACCACGTCGGCCTTGGCCGATTCAATCACCCGCGCGATGCGCTCCAAGTCCAGTTTTCCGTCCACACCCGCCGCGTGATGGATGTTGTATGTCAGCACCGTGAGCGCCGGTTCCGAAGCCGCGGTCGCGCATCCTGCCACTCCCAACGCCAGCGCAACACCGACAATCTTAGCAAGGGTCATTTGCCTTCTCCCGACAATTCATCGTCTTTCCTTTCGGCCCGGTTCATGGCCCTCATCGCGCGCAGGACGATGGCGAGCATGACGCAGACGGCGACGGCAAGCATGCCCCAGAGGAAGTATGGGTTCTCCTCGACCGGCTTTTCCAGCGGCGTGGGCAGCTCCGGCGGCCGCTCCTCCAAGCCGCCCAATCTCACTTCAGGCAGGGAGCCGATGCGCAGGTCCCGCACCGACTGGGCCAGGTCGTAGTTTGGGGCCGTCATGCGGGCGCTGCCGGCGAAAAGCGTGATCTCTTTTCTGCCGGTCACATCAAAGCACAACTGCCCCGTCCTTGCCCACAGTTCTGGCGCCTGAATGGTCAGGGGGGGATTATCACCGTCGGTCACCGTGAGGCGCAGCCTTCTCTGCGTGAGAAAACCCTTCATGGTCGACAGCACGTCCACGCAGTGTTTCTCCCACTGCGTGCGGTTGAGCGTTCCGCTGGAAATGGCGGTCCAGTATTTTCCGTCCTCC
>CAIUWO010000595.1 GCA_903902895.1 Candidatus Hydrogenedentota bacterium
CCATGACAGGTCCGTTATGCGCGCGTCACCAGCGAGAGAGAAGTCGTCCAGCGTGCCTTCCAGACGGGTTTTCATATCCAGGAAACCCCCGGGGCCTTGGAAGTTCCTGGCATTCACCACCCGTGCGAGGTCCAGCCCGATTGATTCCAAGTTAAGCTTGAAGCTGCGGTCACTTTTGTTCATCCAGCCGCTTGCCGCTATCGTGCCCGCTTCCAGTTCAAGACGCGCGTCACTGAGGGACAAACGCTCTTCTGCGGACTCAAGATGCAGTGCCGCGTGCACTTTGCCGCCCACCGCTTTGATCAGCCCCTCTGGAAGGCCTGATGGGTGATTCCAATCTAGGTCGGCGCCAAGGCGAACGGGGTCTGCTGAGCGGTTTTTCTCCAAACGCAAAGCACCCGAGAGGGTGCCGGACAACGTGTGGGGATACAGCGCGGAGGAAGCTGAAAGGTCGTCTATTGAGAACTTTCCCATAAGCCCGGCCGTGCCGGTTGCGCGAGTATAAGTGGCGTCGGCGCTGAGGCGCCCGGCGACGGCGGGAATACGCAGATCAATGCCGCGAAAGGTGAATCTGTCAAAATCCTGGCTCTCAATACCCGCGGCACATGACGCCGTCAGAGCGCTGCTATCGCCATAGTTACATTGGGATGATGCAAGGTGAAGGGACCCGTTTTCAACAGTTCTTGCGGTGCCGGATTGGCCAAGATGGAAATCGAGGTTGAGTGTGCCGTCCCGGAACTGGAATTCGCCCTCTGCCGCACTAAGCCCGGAGGCAGTAATGGAAATGGTTGGCGTGGTGATCCCGTCGCGAATTGTGCCTGTGAAAGGGATGCCCTGGCCAGTTTGGGAATACCCTGCGAGAGGAGGAATGCGCTCATTGTGAAGGACGCCGCCATACGCAAGATCGGCGGATGCGGATGGAAACAAGACCGACCCTGTGGCATGGAACTGGACTGTGGGATTGTCCGCGGCAAAGGAAGAGAGTGTCAGCAGCCCGGGAGCCATATATTGCGCGGACCATGCAATTGCGGTGGAATCGCCAAGGAGCGCGGTCGCAGGTATGCCTGCAATGAGCGGTGCGTTGAACACGGTGGCGGTCCCGTCGATCTGCACCGGAGTATCGGGAAGAACGGATGTTTCCATTTGCAAAAAGGGGGCTGCACGGTTGAAGGCGGCGAGACGGATGTCGATTCTGGAGGCGTCTCCGGTTACTGTGGCTGATATGCTTGCTGGAAGATAGGGGCCCGAGCCCTCTTCTTTGCAGGAAAGGAGGGCCAAATCGGCGTGACCGCCTTGAAAACCAAGATTGAAGGTCTTTTCAGGGATGAATAGAGTCCCGGCCCCTTCGATTATCCCCCGGGGGCTGGACGCGGAGAGGTCACGAATTTCCAGTAAGCCCGCTTTTCCCAGCAGCCCGTGCAAGGAAAAGTGCGTATCGGGGCCAAGGAGGCGTTCCAAGGCCTGAAGGCGTCGAGACGGGCCGATATTGGTGTCCAGTGAGGCTGTGATTACGGTGGGAAATTCCCCGGAAAACTGGAGTGTGCCATCGAGAAGGGTCCGGTTGTCTGTTGTTCCGTGAACCTTGCCCCGCCAGTCCTTTCGGGGGCCGCTGCCGGAAACGTCCAGTATAACGAAAGAATCGAGTCCCAGCCAGAGGGGCAGTATTTCGGAATCTTCCAATTGTGCCTCAAAGTTGGGGGCTTGGCCGTTCTGTTCGTAGGCAATCTCCAGTGTTCCGGTTTTGCCATCAATGCGGCGGGCCGTGAGGGCAATTTCCAGTCCGCCACCCGAAAGGCTTTGCTGAATGCCGCCATTGACGGTCATGTCGATGGGATGGCCGAAGACAGCCTCTCCGAGGGACAGTTGCTTAATACAAATCGCGCCCACTGCAGGACAATGGCCCAGTCCTGGAATCTGGGGAATGCGCCAGCGCTTTTCCATGATAGGCCGGCGGTCCCAGTGCACATGGCCGCTGGTGAGGTGCCGCAGGCGTATATGTCCCTTGAACATTTCTTGAAAGTCTGCGCGGAGCGCGAGACCGTCTATGGTCAGCCAGGGGCCGGACTGATCGAGAATGTCCACGCGGCCAATTCGGAGCGCAACCGGTAAAACACCGGACACGCCCGAAAGATGCAGGGAAAAGGGGGTTAATGCCGCGACGAGCGCCGAGGCGGTTTTTGCGCAGAGCCATAGGCCGGGCGGCGTTGCCACAAGCGCAAGGATTAGAATTGGGAAAAGCAGGCCGTATTTGAGAACCCGCTTCAAGCGGGTCAGAAGAGGACGGAATTTCGGGGTGCTTTCCATGCTAGAACGCCTGCCCAACGCTTACATAGAACTGAATGGCGGCGTCAACATGTGCGCGTGGATTAATTGGCGCAGCTACATCGAAGCGAATGGGTCCAACAGGCGTGTAATAGCGCAGGCCAATGCCGGATCCCCAGAAGATCGGCTCGGAAAAATCGGGATATTGACCGGAGAAAGCCCTGCCCCCGTCCACAAATGCGGCCATGCCGATTCGCTCAGTAATGGTCTTCCGCATTTCAATGGTCCACTCGGCCAGAGACCGGCCGCCTGTGGGGTCGTCGTCTTTGTCGAGTTCGCCTGCTCTTTGATAGCCGAACCCGCGAATGGAACCGCCGCCGCCGGCGTAAAAGCGGATATCCGCAGGAATGTGCGCAAGGTCTTCGCCGGAGATTATTCCGAGCTTGAGACGGGCCGCGAGCACCCAGTCATCGCTGCCCGCAAGCGACCGCATGCCGGTCAGTGACCAGTCGCTTTTTAGGAAACAGTTGCTTGAACCGGTCAAATCAATATAGGGTTCCCCCCGAAGCGCGGTGCGGAATCCTGCAGTGGGGTTTAGACGGTTGTTCCTTTTGTCCAGCACGGCCTGGAGGGGAAGAGAACCCAGCAGAAAGTCATCATAGGAATCCTGCTGTTTGACACGGCTGTAGCGAACGGACAGACCCGCGCCGACGGTTAACGGTTCTCCATATTGGCGTTCAAGCCAGAGTGCCGTGTCCACTGCGTGGCTATCGTAGGCGGTTGGCGTGTCGTTGACCGCTTTGAAGGTCAAGGCTAGTGTCTGGTCAGGATTCTTGAATCGGGGGATTTCGTATTTTGCGGAGAAGCCCTGCAAGACGGGCGAAAGATCCCCCTGCAGCGCAAGACGATGTCCGATGCCCCTCAGATTCCTGTGTTCCCACATGGTGTGGAGGCCAGGGCCCTCTTCTGTTCGGTATTCTAGCCCCAACGACACAGACCGGGGTTTTCGCTCAACAACGCGAATATGCACGGAGGCTTGAGCTGATTGAGTCGTGGAGGGCATGGTGTCGATGTCCACCATGGAGAAGAGACCAGTCTTAAGAATTCTGCGCCGCGCCGTTTCCATGAGAATCTGCGTGTATTCATCCCCCGTTTTCCAGGGCAATTCGGCCAGAATCACACTCTCCGAAACGTGTTCTAAACCCTCCACAGTGATGGGGCCAAAACGGCAGGCATCACCGGGATCAACACTGTATTTCACATGCACCGCGCGTTCGTTACGGTCGATAATCACCTTTCTGTCCGTGATTTTCGGAAATGGATAACCGGAATCGCGCAAGCGCGACAGCATGCGCTTCTCGGAGTCGATGATGTCCGCTGAATGCGCGGGGTTTCCTGGCTTTACAGAAAGAGTGTCCTGAATTACGGCAGAAAGAGATGGTGCGAGCGCACGGATAAAAATGAGTTCAGGGCGGTCGAAAGCAAATACGGCACCTGCTTGGACAGAAAAAAGAACAAACCTCCCTGCTGCGTCCTGCTGAACATCTGCCATTACTGTTGCCTCATGCAAACCGGCTGCGCGGAGCACCTCCAGGAGGGCGTCGGCATCCTTTTTTGCCTTTTGGAGCAACCAGGCATCAGTGAAAGTATTTGTGTCATTCATGCGTGAAAGACCGGTTGCGGAACGCAGTTCCGCCAGGAGGGCGTCGTCGTTAACGCCCTCAATGCGCACCCATTCACCGCCCGCGGAGCACACGGCGCAGCGCAACAGCAGCCCACAGGCAACGCCCAATATCACGAGCAGGTAGTTGCTGCTGAAGTGCCTCAAAATGTATTTACAGTATCCCACGTTCTTGAACCATTTGGCCCGTCGACCGGACCCCAATATACAGTCCATTATACACAACCTAGTGCCGTTCAATGTATACGACACATGATGTTGTGTGTCATGCCGGTCGAAACTTGGCCGTCGCCAGGTCTTTTCCCATGTGAGGTTGACAGGGAAAATAGGCGACCTTGCTGCCCGCGAATCTGAGGGTGCAGGCCTTCTTGAAATCTTAGTGATAACTGGACGGAAACATCGCTATTGCATTGCAGCATCGGGCTTTTTGTGCTATATTCACAACAGGGCAATATGAAATCGATGTTGCTTTCGGCAAGGCAACACACAGAGGCTTTCGAGGTTTTTGAACAGGCGTTGCACATTCGGAGTGTGGCAATGCGGCATGTATCGCCCCCATGTTTAATGCATGTTAGGTGCGGGAAGCAAACGGGCTTTTGTTTCCCGGACGCTTGTTGCAAAATCGTCAGCATTCTTCTTGCACGCATGACCGTGTTGGTGTTCGCCCCTTACGGGCATCTCCTAGGTTGTTGGGACAAGAAGAGGGAGAAATTCGTCTTATGGCCAATGCACTGCGCGGAACGGTACTGGTGGTTGACGACGCTCCGATGAATTTGGATGTGCTCAGTCATTGTTTATCAGACGAGTTTGAGGTTATCACCGCTGACAACGGTGAAACGGCACTCGATTTGGCGGCGGAGTATCTTCCTGACATTATCGTTCTTGACATAAGAATGCCAAGAATGGACGGATACGAAGTGTGCCGCCAGCTAAAGAACTCCCCCATCACGCGCGGTATTCCGGTGATATTCCTGACGGCGATGCTGGAAGAGGCGGACGAGGCGCATGGTTTGGCGCTTGGTGCGGTGGACTATATTACCAAGCCGGTGAGCCCGGCCCTTGTAAAGGCCCGGGTCCGCAACCACATTGATCTGAAGCGCCGCAGTGACCATCTTGTGGAAATGGTGGACGAACGCACGCGTGAACTGGCCAGAACGCAGGAGGCCATCATTGAGAGTCTCGGGACCCTTGCGGAGTGCCGGGACCCAGAGGGAGGCGGTCACATTCGCCGGACGCGGGACTACATCCGTCGCCTTGCGCTGCGCTTGCTTGAAAAGGGACTGTATACGCCCCCGCTTGATGAGGATTTGATTGACCAGTTTTGCAAGTCAGCACCGTTGCATGATCTTGGAAAGATCGGCATCCCCGACCATATTCTTCGCAAGGAGGGCCCCCTGACCGGGGAGGAATTCGAGGTTATGAAGACGCACACAACGCTTGGTCAGGCATCGATAGCGGCGGCGGAAAAACGGTTGGGTTCCAACTCTTTCCTCCGCTATGCGCGTGAAATTGCCGAATCGCATCACGAGCGCTGGGATGGCACAGGCTATCCGAACGGGCTTGCCGGCGCGCAAATTCCCCTGTGTGGCCGCCTGATGGCCGTTGCCGACGTGTACGATGCGCTCGTCAGCCGGCGCGTCTACAAGTCCCCATTCCCGCATTCAACCGCGGTGGAAATTCTTGCTGAGAATCGCGGAACGGCCTTTGACCCCTTGATGATAGACGCATTCCTGGAGATCAAAGAGGAATTTCGGAGCGTTGCGCTGGAGTACGCCGACCTCGAGGAGGAGCGTATTGCCCTGGGGCAATAGCAGGGGAAGAAAGAAATGGTGCGCCCAGCGGGGTTCGAACCCACGACCTCTTGCTTCGGAGGCAAGCGCTCTATCCAGCTGAGCTATGGGCGCGCATTGAGTGTCAATTTTAGCACACCACCTTCAGGTGTGTCCAACCGCGCGCTGTTTTGAATTGCCCGCGCCCGAACTGTTTGGTGTCTTGTGCGGGTGCGGGTGTCTTCTTAATCTTTGGAGAATTCCTAATGTACCGCACAGCACTGGCCGTTATTGCCTTCTCTGCGCTCGCTTTTCCGTCGTTGGCCGTTGCCGAAGCGGGTGGCCAAAGCAAAGCCTTGGTCTACACGCCCAATTTTGACGGAGACTCCCTGGACTACGAGGCGGCCGTTGCCGACCTCTTTGCAGGGGTTGGCTACCAGGTAACGCGATTGGGCGCAGGTGCTTTGTGCGACCCGGAGAAACTGACAGAGCCCAGCGGAACCGTGCTGGTTCTTCCGGATGCGGGGAGGCTTCCTTTGGGGAGTATTGGCCCTGTCCAGGAATTTCTGCGGCGCGGCGGCCGTCTTGCCGCTTTCAACACGCCGGCATGGCGCGAGGTGCTGGTTCAGGCGGACGGAAAGTGGATGCCGGTTTCGGATTTTCGAAAGCAATATGCGCGGCAAGTTGACAAGCGGGTGGTTGTTGACTGGAGCGGCGAGGACTTGTCCAAATGGGGGCGGGCCCACCGTAGCGCCGAATTGCAGGGAAAATACAGTGTTGTGGAGCAGGGGCCGGAGGCCGGGCAGTGTGCGTTGCAGGCCGAGGTGGCAAAGCTTGACGGTTGGGACTCCATGCTCAAGAAGTATGACCAGAGCCCATTCTCCGCGGAAGATGAACTGTTGGTCTTCTCTGCCAGGAGTGTCAGCAATGCCACGCACCTTGCGATGGAATGGGAAGAGCGTGACGGGTCGAGATGGATAGCCGCGGTTGCGCTGTCGAAGGAGTGGACGCAGTATGCCCTTACCCCTGACGATTTCAAGTATTGGGAAAGCGTGCCTCAGCGCAAGGACACCCGCTTCAACTTGCAGAACGCGGCGCGCCTCGGCGTTACCCTGGCGTTCACACACACGGGCTACTCGGATCGCGATTTGAAATACGAGGTCGGGCCGATCTTCGCAGCCCCGCTTGACGCCCAATACCGTGATGCCTTCAGCGGCTACAGTGTCCCGCGGATGGAAACGCTCTGCCCCGCCTACAAATTCTTTGTGCCGCAGGATGTCGCGACCCTTGGCACGGCCGGTTTTGCTGGTGACGCACAGGCCGCGCTTCCACAGGGGGAACTGCGCGCGATGCATCCGCGGCCGCAAGCGTTTGGCTTTGAGAAGAAACGGGGTTGGGCGTGGGAACCAATCCTTGTGGCCCATTCGGGCAAGGGGGACATGCGGGGTACGATAGGCGCCATGATTTCCTATACGGATGGTCCCCACAAGGGCGGCATGTGGGTTTCTGTGGGTATGGGCGACCGGGCCTGGTATTTGTCGCAGGAGGGCAGGAGGGTCTTGACCGCGATTGCCACGCGGCTGAAGACTCCGGTGGCGGTTATCGACGCCGGTGCTGACCGTTATGCCTATTTTGAGGGGCAGCCCGTGCGCCTTGGGATGACCGCCGCAAATCAGAGTTCGGCAGGCGGCTGCGAAATCGAAGGATTGGTGCGTGTGAAGAAAGGTGACGCGGTCATACATGAGGCCGCCCTTTCGCTCAGCCTGAATGCCGGAGAGGAGGGCTCCGTTGAAAGTGCATGGTCGCCCGAACGCTGGGAGGATGGCGGGTACACGGTTGATGTTAAGGTGCTTTCCAATAATGTTGTCATCGTACAGGGAACGCACGAGATAAACGCATGGCGTCCCAAGACAACCCCGAATTTCATAACCACCACGGGTGGCGGATTTATGCTGGACGGCAAGCGCTGGCGTTCCCACGGCGTGAACTACCTGCCCTCTTCGGGAATAGCGATGGATGACACAAAGTATTTCGAGCAATGGCTGAGCCCGCAGTCCTATGACCCAAAGGTGGTGCAGCGGGACCTTGAGCGCTGCGCGTCACTGGGTTTGAACGCGTTGAGTGTGTTTCTCTACAAAGACTACACACGGGACCAGAACCTCATTGACCTGTTGATTCGCATGGACAGGCTTGGCATGAAGGCAAACGTTTCCCTGCGTCCCGGCACCCCCATGGATGCCCCGCCTGTGGATGCCTGTGAGATGATCAAGGCGCTCCATCTTGCCGAGAATGACACCGTGTTCGCATATGATTTGGCCTGGGAGCCGCAGTTCCGTCCTATGGAGCGTGACCCCTTTAATGCGGAGTGGGCTGCGTGGATTATGGAGCGTTTCGGAAGTATTGAAAATGCCGAGAAGCTATGGAACTTCACCGTTCCGCGCGACGGGCAGGGGCAAATTGTGAATTTCAAGGAGGACATGATCGGGCGGGAAGGGCCGTGGAGTTCTTACGTGGCGGCATACCGCCGCTTTCTGGACACGCTGCTGTACGAAAAATACAGCCAGGCCCGGACGCTTGCGCGGAGTGTGGACCCGAACCACCATGTTAGTTTCCGCATGTCCATGGCGAGCGACCCGACGGACAGCCAAACCAACACCTTTGTGTATGACTTTGCCTATTTGGGCGGGGCGGTGGACGTGTTCGAGCCGGAAGCGTACGGGCGAATCGGTGACTGGGACCGCGTACGTCCCGGATGGTTCACCCGCGAGTATGCACGTTGGGCAAACCCCAAAATACCGATGATATGGGCTGAGGCGGGCGTGCATGCATGGGACATGGCCAGCATGTCCACCCCCCCGGAGAAACTGGCCTTCCAGGCACGGTTCTACGAGGATTTCTATGCAATGATGACGCGCAGCGGGGCGGACGGCATTTTCTGGTGGTGGTATCCCGGAGGACTGCGGACGAATGAAGACAGCGACTACGGCATCATCAACCCCGACGGCACGGACCGTCCCGTATCACAGGTAATAAGGGCCCATTCCAGGGAGTTTCTGGATGCGCCCGCACTGCGCCCCGTGAGTGAGACGCTTGTGTTCGACCGAGACAAATACACCAACGGGCTGAGCGGCGCTTACAGGGAGATTGCTGCAACTTTCTGGAACGCAATTGACAAAGGCGGGACGCCTGGACTGCGTACAGAGGGGACAGGCACTGACTCGGCGAACTGCCCGTTGACGGGTGTGGGCAATCTGATCGGGTCTGGAACATACCCGCCAAAGTACCTTGACGGATACTTTGACGCTGTGGAAATCCGCACTACCGAAGGGGACTGGGTGCCCGTGCGCCGCGGAGAAACGGCGCACGGTGGCAGGTCCGGGCCAGTGCGTGCGCGAGTGACGCTAACCAACCTTGGCGAGGCCGCACTGCTCTGTCCCAAGGACGCTGGGGGCAGGGACGGGGCCGTGTTTCTGACCGTGCATGGCGCGAAGGACCATGAAATGCCGTTGCCAAATACGCTCGGACGGTTTGAACAGGCAGTGATCGAATTCGACTTGGCAGAGTCACAGGTGACGGCAGTCGTTGAAATGGAACTTGGCTTGGCCGCCAAGAATAGAGCATCCTTTGGTTCCAAGTTTAAGGTGAATGTCGCGCCATAAATGGTCATACAAGAACGCCGGATACTCGTGCCCAAGGCAAGCCGAATGCCGCAGTTGTCCAGATTCCTCTTGACAGGTATTGTGCGCCGGTGCATACTCTAATCAGTTGTTTTTCCACGAGTTACGGCGGATATGATCCTGCTGTATCAGGAACACCTCACGCCGTTGCCCCTGGCAGGAGGATGTCAAAATGGACAGGCGCGGCTTTACCCTCATCGAACTGCTTGTGGTTATCGCGATCATCGGTATTCTGGCGGCCATTTTGCTCCCCGCGCTGGCGCGGGCACGGGAGGCCGCGAGGCGCTCCAGCTGCCAAAACAACCTGAAGCAGTGGGGCTTGGTGTTCAAAATGTACGGCGGCGAATCGAAAGGGCAGGCGTTTCCTCCTCTGCAGGCTGAAGTGGTCGGAACGGACCAGTTCATTGCCGTGGGACCGCTGGTAAGCGCCATCTATCCCGAATACCTGACCGACCCATCCATCATCGTCTGCCCGAGCGACCCGGAGGACAAGATTTCTGACTTGAAAGACGCCGACGGCAAGTGGAATTTGGCAGCGAAGTACGTTGACAGCCGCGCGACGGGCAGGATGACCCCGCTGCAGGACGGGAGCCAGGGCGAAACGGTCAACGGTGTTCAGGGGGTTGAGGCCATTGACCAAAGTTATCTTTACCTGGGATGGATGCTTGACCGCGTTGGTGACCCGGAAGCGACAAACGACCCTGCGACGACCATAGCGCAGGCCGCGAGTTCCTATCCCCTGCTCACCAGCCTGCTTTCTGATGTGGACACGAGTTCGGAGGGGCCTGCGCAGTTTCTCTATTTTCTCGGTGCCTTTGCCAACGATGCAGTTGTTGCGATGTCCAACGGCCAGGACGTTGGCGCAGTTCGGGACAAGGACTTTGACATCGGCGCCCCATACGGCAACGGCGGAGGAAACATGGTGTACCGGCTGCGTGAAGGCATAGAACGGTTCATGATCACCGACATCAACAATGCCGGCGCAAGCAACAAGGCACAGAGCGCCATTTTCCTCATGTACGATGTGCTTTCCACCGATGTGAGCAACTACAACCACATACCGGGCGGCTCCAATGTGCTCTTTATGGACGGTCATGTCGAGTTTCGCAGGTACACCCCGCCCGCCGAGGGACCGGTGAGCAGGGCATTTGCGAGAGTTGCGGGGGCCATTGGCAGCTGAGGCCTGCCTCTCCGGTCGGAATACTTCCTATGTTGGGCGGGCAAATGAGATTTCGTCCGCCCTTTTGTGCTGTCAGACCGGCGTTTGCTATACTCCAATGGTCCAGATTACCGGGCAAAGCACCAAAGTTCACAACCATATCCCACGGAGAACCCGCACAAATGAGCATTCAGCCGCACGGTGGCGTTCTTGTAAACCGTTTTTTTCAGTCTCCGGCAGAGCGTGACAAGTGTCTTGCAAATGCCGCTGGGTTGCCGAGAATCAAGGTGGACGCCTATGCATCCTTTGACATCGACGGGATTGCGAAAGGCATATTCAGTCCGCTCACGGGATTTATGAATGAGGAGGAGACGCTCCGGGTCTTGGACTCAATGGAACTGCGGCCGGGCATCCCCTGGACGATTCCCATCCTCCTGTCCGTTTCGGAAGATCAGGCGGCTGCATTGGAGACAGGGACAGATGTCGCCATCGAGGATGATCGGGGGGTGCTGGTCGCCGTCCTCCATCTGGCGTCAAAATTCCGCCTGGACAAAAAGCACCTTGCCGAAAAAGTGTATCGCACCACAGAATCGGCCCATCCCGGCGTGGCGTACACACTGGGCACCGGCGACGTCTATCTTGCCGGTGACATTGACGTTCTCCAGGAGCGGGAGGTGGAGTTTCAGGAGTACAACCTGACGCCGGCGCAGACGCGCGCCGCGTTTGACGCGCGCCAGTGGCGCCGCATTGTGGCCTTCCAGACGCGCAACCCGATCCACCGCGCGCACGAGTATCTGACGAAATGCGCGCTTGAAATGTGCGACGGTCTGCTCATTCACCCGCTGATGGGCACGACGAAGAGCGATGACATTCCGGGCGATGTTCGGATGCGCTGCTACCAGGTGCTCCTTGAGAAGTACTACCCGCAGGACCATGTGATGCTCTCTATTATGCCGGTGAACATGCGCTATGCGGGGCCGCGCGAGGCGATTATGCACGCCATTATCCGCAAGAACTACGGGTGCACCCACTTCATTGTGGGACGCGACCACGCGGGGGTGGGCAACTACTACGGCAGCTATGACGCCCACTATATTTTCGACGAAATCGACCTTGTGGCCCTGGGGATCACGCCGGTCTTCTTCGACCACACATTTTACTCCAAGCGCACCGGCGAGATGGCGAGCAAGAAGACCTGTCCGGGCACGGCGGAGGACCATGTGATGCTGAGCGGCACAAAGGTGCGCGAGATGCTGGGCCGGGGCGAGGCCCCGCCGGTGGAATTCACCCGTCCCGAGGTGGCCAAGGTGCTTATCGACTGGGCATTGGGCACCGGAAACGCCTGACACCGGAATGCGTAAGACCATAAACACGGACAAGCCCCGCCTGACCATTACGGGATGCGCTGCGGAGGCCGTTCGCGCGGCGCTTCTTGCGAAAATTGCCCCCCCCACCGTTGTGCTGTGTGCCTTTGACGTGGAGACAGGGGAAATGCCGGCGGACATGGTCCATGCGGTGAGTCCCCACGACAGCGATGATTTTACGGCCGACAAAATATTGGACGCGCTGGCGGACCGGGGATGGATTGCCCTTGCCGGAGAGGACCTCACGCCGGCAGAGGAGCGCGTTCTACGAGACCGCCTGCTCGACTTGGGCTATATTGAATGAACTGTCCGCTTCAGCGGTGAGCCAAGTGAAATGTTCCTGGGTGTCAGCACATTAACAGAACGCGGACGGTCGTACCGGTTTATGGACGACCGGATTGAGCTTCGTTTTTTGCAGCAGGCGCTTCGCGCGGTGAGAAAACTGGACCCCGACCTGCGACTGGTGCTTTTTACGGATGGCGACACGCACGACGCGTTCCCCGAGTTTGAGCGGGTGCGCGTGGACAGCCGCGGCTGGAGTGCGCTGGGCGGACGTGGTGCCAATGTTCGGCAGGCCGCGCGGCGCTGCGGCGTGGACACGGTGCTGGCCCCGCTGTCCTGTCCGCTCCCCCCCCACCATTCCTTCATGCAGCTTCTATTTCTCACGGACCTTCTTTTTCTCGGTCCGGCCAGTGGCCGCAATGTTGCCCGGGCGGACCGTCTGTCGCGAAATGCACGCAGGGCGCTGCGTGCGTCCGGCGGCGTGCTCTGCACCTCGCATGCGCTGCAAAAGGCCTGCGCGTCTCGGTTGGCGCTTGGCCTGGAACGGGTCTATGTCGCCCCGCCCGGCGTGTCGGAGGTGTTTGACAAGGACCTCCCACCGTTGGCCGAACCGCCTTATGGGGTGTTTCCAGTCAACCGCTACACCCTCCCCTGTCTCCCGGCGCTGCGGGAGGCGCTGAAAAAGCGTCCCGAGCTCTTTCCACCGCTGGTGGTTGTGATTGGTCCGGCCACGCCGCAGGAACCCGATGATTGGGGATGCGGAACAATACGCATTGAGCGGTGCCCCGACGCGGTGCTTGCATCGCTGCTGCATCATGCGGACCTGCTCCTCTATCCGGCCGTTGACGACGGCTGCGGCATGGCCGTCGCCGAGGCGCTGCGGTCAGGCACTCCCGTCCTGACGGCCCGGACGGGCGCGCCCTCCGAATGGGGCGGCAATGTGCCGGCCTATTGCGACCCCGAGAACGCCACCTCCATCATTCAGGCGCTGCGCCGCTTTCAAGATGAGACGCCCGCTGAACGGGGAGACAGGCTTGCCATGGGCCGTGGCGCGGCCAGTGAGGCCACATGGGAACGCTGTGCATGGAAATTGCTTGCGGCGTTGAAGCACACATGAACCGGCGGCCTATGGCTCTTGTGGCCCCAGTGACTCGCAACAGGGTCTGTCCGCATGGGCTTGCGAGGACAACAGTGATGCTGTTGGCGGCCGCATGCATTTTCACCGGATGCGCGCTGTCCGACCTGGCACTGTGGCTGGGGAAATGGGAGGACGGGCGGGGCTCGGTTGATTTCAAGCTGGAGCGTTTTGTCCTTACGGACAGTTTTGCCGGGGGGCAGTATCGCATCACAGGCACCTACGGGATCGACCCGAACAAGTATCCCAAGCGGGTGGATTTCGTATTGGAGAAAATCTCCATGACCTCTTCCGAAGAGGAACTCAACGGGGCAGCGCTCCTTCCCGGCGACACGGAAAGGGTGGTTCGCGACCTCATGCAGCGGGTGATTCTGGCCGCCCAGTCTCCGAAAGACGACACGGCGGTGCGCCTGCTGGCCGTCTTTGCGCAGTCGATCCCGGAACGCCGGACGGTCCAGGGAATTTACGCGGTCAAGACCAATAGCGGCACCTATTTGGAGCTTGAGTTGAACCTGCCCGCCGATGGGCGCCCGGAGGAATACGGGCAGGGCTACGTGGCGCGGGACTATTGAGCGGGCAACGCGGTGCCGCAATCCAAGAAGAAGCGTTGCGACCACGGAACCGCACGAGATTGCACTGAGAAGGTCTGAAGGTTTATTGACGGGAATGAAAAGGATTGAAGGGATAAATCGGAAGATCGGGGTTGCCACATTCCTCTGTGCACCTCAGTGGTCTCTGTGCTTCAATCTTCCAGGGCGCAAAGAGCAACGGCGGCAATGCCTGAACATTGCCGCCGCGTTGAATGATGCTGTGGCGGGAATCAGCCGTTCGTGCGCTGGAATTCAACCATGAAGTCGCGCAGGGCCTGGACTCCCTCAACGGGCATGGCATTGTAGATGGAGGCCCGGCACCCGCCGACGGAGCGGTGCCCTTTGAGCCCGTCCAAGCCGGCCTTCGTGGCCTGCTCGATGAACAGCTTTTCCTGCTCCTCATTGCCGACGCGGAAGGTGACGTTCATCCTGGACCGGTAGGCCTTGTCGGCGTGGCCGCGGTAGAAGCCGCCGCTGGCATCGACGGCGTCATACAGGAGCGCCGCCTTCTTCTCGTTGATCTCGGCAATCTTCTCCAGGCCGCCGATTTCGTTGCGCAGCCATTTCACAACCAGGCCGATGACGTAGATGGTGAAGGTGGAGGGCGTGTTGTACAGCGAGTCGTTCTCGACCATTACCTTGTAGTCCAGCAGTCCCGGAAGCCCCTCGGGAACGCGCTCCAGCATGTCGTTGCGCAGAATGACCACGGCCGTTCCGGAGGGTCCGACGTTTTTCTGGGCGCCGGCATAGATCATGGCGTACTTGTCCGCGGCGATGGGGCGCGAGAGGAAGTCGGACGACGCGTCGCACAGCAGGGCCTTGCCCTTCACGTCCGGCTCGGTGATAATCTGCACGCCGTGTATGGTCTCGTTCGAGGTGATGTGGACATACTCGGCCGCGGGGTCAAGATCGAGTTCGCTGTCCAGGGGCATGCGCACGAAATTGTCGGCCTTGCCCGACCAGATGGCACGGGTGGTGCCAAAGCGCTGGGCGTCCTTCATGGCCTTGCTCGACCAGGAGCCGACATGGGTGTAGTCGGCTGTCTTGCCGGCAAGGAAATTCATGGCCAGCATGGTGAACTGCAAACTGGCCCCGCCGGGCGTGAAGAGCACGTGGTAGTCGTCGGACAGGTTGAGCAGCGCCTTGATGTCCGCCTTGGCCTCGGCCAGAATCTTGCCGAACGCCTTGGAACGGTGACTGATCTCCATTACCGAGGCGCCCGCGCCGGGGTAACACAGCAGTTCGGACTGCGCCTGTTGCAGCACCGAAAGCGGCAGCGTCGCCGGTCCGGCGGAAAAATTAAACACCCGTTCCGTCATGGTCATGTCTCCTTGATTGATACGGTCGTTGAGCGCGGGGCCGTTGTTTGACCGACCTGGCCCCGGCCTGATAATGCCGCCCGGCCGACGGGGCGTTGATTAGCAGGGCTTCATTATAACCCATAGCAGAATCGGAGCCCAAACCGGACGAGAATCAGGTAATCCCAGGAAAGAAAATTGTTATGACCCCGACGCAGACCGCAAAAGTTTTCGGGACTTGCGGAGTGAAATAACCGCGAGCATAGGTGGCGTCTCTATGTGGGATGAAGGACCTGGGACTGCGCAGCCTCGAAGATTCATTCCCCGCAATCCCCTCCATCCCTGCTAGCATGTCGGTGCATCCAGTGTATCCTGTGCATCAATGTCAATAAGCCATCCGCGCCTGTCGGTGGGTTTGCCGCCCGCTGATTGTGCTATACTCGCGCCACGGGGATTTTCCCCTATTCATCTTCCGGTCAATCAATAGCACTTCGGCGTGTTTGCGCCACCAGAAAGGAACGGTCATGGGATTTCGAATTGTCATGCTGGGCGCCCCGGGCGCGGGTAAGGGCACGCAGGCCGTGCGCATGGCCCAGGAACTGGGCGTGCCGCACATTTCGACGGGCGACATTTTCCGCAAGAACCTCAAGGACGGAACACCGCTTGGGCAGAAGGTGCAGGGCTACCTGAACAGCGGCGCATTGGTGCCGGACGAGGTCACCTGCGAGATCGTGGCGGACCGCCTCACCTGGGAAGACTGCACGGGCGGCTACATTCTGGATGGCTTCCCCCGCTCCATCCCGCAGGCGGAAATGCTGACCGCGTTTCTGGCGAAGCGCGGCGAAAAGATTGACGGGGCCATCAATATTGACGTGCCGGACGCGGAAATCGTCGACCGGCTGAGCGCGCGGCGCAGCGACCCGGAGACGGGCGCGATTTACAACCTCAAATTCAGCCCGCCCCCGGCGGAAGTGGCCGACCGGCTGATTCAGCGCGAGGACGACAAGGCCGAGGTCGTGCTGGCGCGCCTGGTCACCTATCACGAGACCACGGAGCCCATCATTTCCTTCTATGAAAAGCAGGGTGTGCTGAAGAACGTGAGCGGCCAAAACGCCACCCCGGACAGCGTTTTCGCCCAGGTCCTTGATGTACTGAAGAGTCTCTGATCCTTTCCAGAAACGGCATAGGCAAAGGCGCCGCGACGATCATTTCGTCGCGGCGCTTTGTTGCTATTGACGGCAGGAAGGATTGGGGCCATAATTGCCCATAGGAGCACTTGTCATGGACAGCCAGAAAATCCTGAAGTTTGTCATAGTTGCGGCGGTGGTCATTCTGGCCGCGCCTTTTGTCATGCGGCTGATGCCCAAGCCGGTGACTTTCGAGCGGGCCAAACTCGCTTTTGAGAAGGCGGGCATGGCGGCAAGTCCCTTCGAAATGGCCGCGAGCCCCGGCAATCGGGCCGTGGCCGAGGCGGACCTGACCGTGAACGGGGTGTACGTCAGCATTTTCCAGTTTGACAACGAGGGGAAGATCGCCACTGCGATGGAGTACCAGAAGAAGGATGCGGGCAGTGCCATCGTGGCGACGATGAACCTGGCGCAGAACCTGGGCGCGGCCGTGCGCAAGGAAACGCCCTCGCGGGCGGTGCGGCGGGGCATGTTCATGATGGTGGCCACGGGCGAGGACAGGGCGATGGTGGAGCGGATCGCCGCCGTCTTCGAGTCCATGTAGGCAGCAAAGAAAAACGGCGCGGACAGCCCTATGGGAGTCTGTCCGCGCCGAAAACTTTAGACGGCTGGCAGAAGACCTCAGTCCTCTTCCTCTCCGGAACGCGACTTCTCGTAGGCCGCGACGATTTCCTTGGCAACCAACTCCGGCACTTCGTCGTAGTGGTCGAACTTGAGTTCGTAGGTTCCGCGTCCCTGCGTCATGCTCTTCAGTTCGGTGGAGTAGCGCAGAACCTCGGCCTCCGGCACGAGCGCGCGGATGACCTGGCGCCCGCCGCCGACCGCATCCATGCCGAGCAGGCGGCCGCGGCGGCTGTTGAGGTCGCCGTTGACATCGCCCATGAACTCCGACGGGACGGTGATGGCGATTTCCATAATCGGCTCGAGCAGGCAGGGTTTCGCCTCTTTCACGCCCTTCTGGATGCCCTTGCGCGCGGCGGTCTTGAAGGCCATTTCGGACGAGTCGACGGCATGGAAGGAGCCGAAGTACAGCTCCACAATGACGTCCACCACGGGGTTGCCGCTGATGACGCCCCGCAGCAGTGTCTCGGAACTGCCCTTGTCAATGTGCGGGATGTACTGGCGCGGCACGACACCGCCCACGATGTTGTCCACAAACTCGTAGCCGGCGCCGCGCTCGTTGGGCTTCAGGCGAAGCCAGACATCGCCGAACTGGCCGTGGCCGCCCGACTGCTTCTTGTGCTTTCCCTGGACCTCGGCCGTGCCCTTGATCGTTTCGCGGTACGCGACCTTCGGGGTGCGGGTCTCCGCCTCAACCTTGAACTTGCGCTGCATGCGCTTGAGCAGGATGTCCATCTGAAGGTCGCCCATGCCGCGAATGACGTGCTCGTTCGTGTCGGGGTCGCGGTAGTGCGTGAAGGTCGGGTCCTCTTCGGCCACGCGGTTGAGCGCCTCGCCGATCTTGTCCTCGTCGGCGCGCGCCTTGGGCAGAATGGCCAGCTTGACCATGGCGGTCGGCAGCTCGATCTTGGGCATGGTTATGTTGCAGCCGTTGACCGACAGCGTGTCGCCGAAGTGCGTGTTCTTGAGCTTGGTCATGGCCGCGAGGTCGCCGGGGCCGACCTCGTCCACCTGCACCTGTTCCTTGCCGCGCAGCATGTAGAGCTTGCCGGTGCGCTCCTTGGTGTTGGTGCTCACATTGTAGAATTCGGACTCCGACTTGAGCGTGCCGCTGAGCACGCGGAAGAGCGTGAGATGGCCCACATAGGGGTCGACCACCTGGCGGAATACCTGCCCGAAGAAGGGCTCGTTGACGCCGACCTTGACGGTGACATCGTTGTCGTCGGAGTCCTTGGCCACGATTTTCCGGGCGAGCGGGCTGGGGAAAGAATCGGCAATGATGTCAAAGAGCTCTTTGATGCCGGAGTTCATGGCGACGCTGCCGGCGACGATGGGAACGATTTTGCCGCTGGTGATTCCTTTTTGAAGGCCCAGGGTGAACTCTTCGGGGGAGAGTTCCAGGGTTTCCAGGTACTTCAGCGTCAGCTCCTCGTCGGTCTCGGCGACCGCCTCAACGAGGCTGTCCTTGAACGCGTCCGCGTCGGGCACCGACGAGGTGTCGCCCTTCACGATGTTGATCACACCCTTCAGGCCCGAGCCCGCGCCCACGGGCACCACGAGGGGAACGCACTGCTTGCCGTAGGTGTCCTGCAACTGCCGGACGACCTTCATGAAGTCGGTGTTCTCACGGTCGAGCTTGTTGATGAAGAAAGCACGGGGGACGTTGAAGCGGTCGGCGTACTTGACCGCGTTGTCCGTGCCCACCTGGACACCGACGGAGGCGTCCACGACGATGACCAGACCGTCCATCAGCGGGGTGGAGGCGGCGACCTCGCCGAGGAAATCAACGTAGCCGGGATGATCAATAAGATGAATGCGGCTGTCGTTCCAAGTGACATTCACCAGCTTCATGGCGATGGTGCACTTGCGCTCCACCTCCTCCTCCAGGTAATCACACACGGTGTTACCCTCTTCGACACTGCCCAGGCGGCTGGTGACGCCCAAGTTGTGGAGCATGCGCTCCACCAACGTGGTCTTCCCCACGCCGCCGTGGCCGACAATGCCAACATTGCGCACCTTGTCCGGATTCATCGTAGCCATGCAAAAACCTCCGCTGCAGGTTGGATAGCCCGTTTGCCGGGCCATAAGTACAGTTCAGGTCGCCACTTGGAGTCTGGGGAGACTAAGGGAGCAAAGTATACCGTGCGCCCGCGGAATGACGCAAGTACAAATTAGCGGCAAATTGGCGATGAATAACGGCGCTGTGGGCACGGGTAAAGGGAAGGGCATGGAACAAAGAGCGGGACGTCCTTGTTGATCTATAAAAGGAGAAAAAAACATGTCAATACTCGGTAAATTCGTTTCGGCAGTGAGCGTTATTGCGCCGTTGGTGGGCCTTTCCATCAACACCCTTGCCGTTGAGCCGCCCAACGTGTCCAGCCCGCTGGAACTCAAGGTGAAGGATATCGAAGGGAAAGAGGTGGACTTGGCAGCCTACAAGGGCAAGGTGGTGATGATTGTGAACGTTGCGTCGAAGTGCGGCCTGACACCGCAGTACACGGCGCTGGAATCTGTCTACGAGAAATATAAAGATAGAGGTTTTGTGATTCTTGGGTTCCCGGCCAACAATTTCATGGGTCAGGAGCCGGGGACGGACGCGGAAGTCAAAATGTTCTGCACCACCAAGTACAACGTGACCTTTCCGATGTTCTCCAAAATATCGGTCAAAGGCGAAGATATTGCGCCGCTCTATGCCTGGCTGACCTCCAAGAAGACAGACCCCGGGTTCGACGGGGATATCGAGTGGAATTTCGGGAAGTTTCTGCTCAACCATGAGGGCAAGGTCATAAGCCGCTTTTCGCCGAAGGTAAGGCCCGACGCAGAAGACATTGTGAAGGCTGTTGAAAAGGCCCTGGAGGCGCGTGAGAAGGCGGCGAAGCCGTAACATAAACGGGGCACGATGTGAAACTAAAAAGCCCTCCCGGGCTTTACCCGGGAGGGCTTTTGTGTCTGCACGGAAATTAGAAGAGCACCTCTCCCCCACGTCCCTGGGCGATCAGGGAGGTGTAGGTTTTGAGTTCTTCCTGCACGGCCGGGTCGGTGAGGTCGATGGTCTTGCCCTTTTCGGCGGCCATGTAGGCTGCCTGGCAAAGCAGGGTGATTTTGGCGCCGTATTCAAAGTTGAGGAAGCCGTCTTTGCCCTCGCTGAAGCACCTGACGGCGTCCTGAATCTCGTCCACGTAACCGTAAAGGTCGGCCTCGTTCGTCTCGACGGCCAGCAGGCCGCGGCTCGCGGTGGACTTTTCCAGGGCAAGTTCGGAGTCAGAGGCGGCTTCGGCGGCCTGGTCGCCAATGAAGATTTCGAGCGGTGACTTGAGGGAGTTCAGCTCAAAAGCGTAGCCAGGTCCGAGCCCGTCCATCATAAGGCGGAGACCCTGTTTGTCATACATCCAGGAATTTGTGAACTGGGCCTGCACAAGCTGGCCCGTTTCCGGGTTTTTGAAGGTGACGATGCCGGTGGCAAAGTCCTCGGCCGGGGTCTTGCTGTAGTCCACGCCCATGCGCTTGAGAAGCTCTGCCCGGTATTTGGGCACGCCCCACTTAAGCAGCGAGGTGACAGCGCTGACAGAGACCGGCTCAAGGAAATCAACCGGAGTCCCAATGGGATTCAGCACGTACCAGCCCACGGCGATGCTGTGGCAGCCCATGTCGGAAAGAACGCCGCCGCCCTGGCGGGTGGGGTCCCAGAACCAGGGCTCGTGCGGTCCGGAGTGCTCTTCGGCGCTGCGGGCGAGGGCCAGGGGGCCCATTTGCGCCTGCACCTGCTTCAACTGGTCCATTTGGGCCCGAATGCCCTTCATGTGCACCTGGTTCTCAAAATAGGCGGTGGGAATACCGGTGGCCTTGGCGATTTCCACAATTTGATTGGCCTCGGCAACGGTGCGGCCAAGGGGTTTCTCGCAGATGATGCCTTTGAGACCGGCGCCCGCCTTTACGGCGGCGGCAATTTCAGTCATCAACTGAACACGGGCCATGTTGGGCGCGAAAACGGCGACCGCGTCCACATTGCGGCAGATTTCATCCACGGAGCCGTATACTTTGCACGGACCGATGCCGTTGGCGTTGGCGAACGCCGCGAGTTCATCCGCTCCCTTGAGCGCATAAACGCCAGCCAGGTCAACGCCACGAATTTGCGTGACGGCTTTGGCCTGAAACTTGGCGATAAACCCTGCCCCGATAAACCCAATCCTGAAATTTGCCATTATGCGTTCTCCTTGCCGTTGTATTGTTCTGCCCCCACGGGCAGACGTGATGTTCATTATAGCCGGAAGCGTGCATTTCCTCAAAGTTGACAGAGCCTGCCTCCCCGGCAGAGCCGGGGGAACTCCCTAGTGGACTTGACCTGGAAGGCCGCCATATTTCGACAGAGGGCTGGCGGCGCGTCTGATTCCAACCCTTCGGCAACTGCCAAAGCGAATTCCCAGGGAAGCGGGCGTATCGAAGCCACCATGACTTAAATTTGTCCGTCTACCCCAAATGAGGCGCAATGGCCCGGGGTCATAGCCCTGAAAAGGCCTCTAATCGCGGCAATGGCGGTGTGGCATGCTTTCTGCTTATCAAATGTATGTTCACCGTATCAACGCAAATCTGGAGATGGTGCCCCGGGGTTCTTGGAATCGTGCTGGCATGCGCGGGTGCTTTTTCGGCAGACCCGGCCATCGAAAACAGGACCGTCGTTGCCAAGGCGCAAGTCCTTGCGGGTGAACCCTGTACGGTAGAATATACCGTAGAATGGCAGGGCGCGCGTGATGCATGCATTGTTCTGCCGTTGGATGTGACGCAGCCAGAATGGGGCGCTGCGGAGCTAAAGACCACCCGGACGGAACACGACGGCGAACGCTGGCGCGTGGCGCAGGTTGTCGCATATACGGCCAAGGCGCCGGGCAGATACACTGTGGCGCCCGTTGAAATGCAGCTAATTACGGCAAACCAGCCGATTGTGGGGGCTTTCGAGAGCACTCCGGCCACGCGGGTGAAGATGGATGAGGTGTCCATTTCCGTGGTTGGGCCGACGAGTTGGAAGATATGGGGCACAATGAGTGCCACCGTCTTGCTGGCGATTTGTGTGGGATTTGCTTTGCTTTACAGGCGAAGAAGAGAGGCCGTATCCAGCACGGAAGTGGATGTTGTCGCTGCCTCACGGGAACTGCTGCACGATGCGCGACGCTGTCGTTTGGACGGGGACCTTTACCCGTGCTACCAGACCCTGCTCAAGTCGGCTGAAGTCCTGCAGACGGTCAATATTGACGCGAAGGGCGTGGCCGACGCCATACGCCGTCGCATTCCCGCGGTCGGATTCCAGGGGGTTCACCCCAGCGATGACGAAATGGACGGCCTTTTCCGGGACATAGAACGCATTATTGCCCGGCGGAACAGCCCGCCGGTGCCTGACCAGGAGAAACAACCATGCCGGTGAATGTTGAAGCTGTTCGCAAAAGCGTGGAAGAGCACGCGCCGTTTGTAAACCGATTGCGTGAGGCCATTGCCCAGATTATTGTCGGGCAGAGGTACATGGTGGACCGCCTGCTTGTGGGCATGCTTGCCAACGGACACGTGCTTATCGAGGGCGTGCCGGGACTGGCCAAGACCACGGCGGTGAACGCGCTCGCGCGGGCCATGGACTGCCAGTTCAAGCGAATCCAGTTCACGCCGGACCTGTTGCCGGCCGACCTCATCGGAACGCTGGTATATACGCCCAAGACGGGCGATTTTGTCATCAAGAAAGGCCCCATATTCGGCAATATCATCCTTGCGGACGAAATCAACCGGGCCCCGGCCAAGGTGCAAAGCGCGCTCTTGGAGGCGATGCAGGAGCGCCAGGTGACCATCGGCGACGAAACCTTCCCTCTGGAAGAGCCCTTCATGGTGCTGGCGACACAGAACCCCATTGAGCAGGAGGGCACCTACCCACTGCCGGAAGCGCAGATGGACCGCTTCATGCTCAAGCTGAAGATTGGCTATCCCACCCGCGCCGAGGAACGGGAGATCATGGACCGGGTTGACATGCTGCACCCGGCCAAGGTAAGTCCGGTCATCACGAAGAAACAGATTTTGAAGGCCCGGGAAATTGTAAACCAGATTTACGTGGACGACAAGGCCAAGAACTACATCGTTGACCTGGTCTATGCGACGCGCGAGCCCGAGGTGTTCGGCCTCCAGATGAAGCATCTCATCGAGTACGGCGCGTCCCCGCGCGCGACCATTTACCTGCAGCAGGCGGCCCGTGCACTGGCGTTCCTCCAGGGCGAGGGCAATGTGTTCCCGAACGATGTGAAACAGGTTGCAATTGACGTCCTTCGCCACCGCGTAAAGCCCACCTACGAGGCGGAGGCGGAGAGCATCACGAGTGAGGATATCATCCGCCGCATCCTCGAAACCGTTCCGGTTCCCTGAGCACGCGTGTGATGCAGCACTGGAGAGGAATCCCATGATCCCGCTGGAAGTCATGCGACAGATTCGCCGGATACAAATCCGGACGAGCCGCATGGTCAACGAGTTTCTCGCCGGCCAGTACGAAAGCGTGTTCAAAGGGCAGGGCATGGAATTCAAGGAAGTGCGCGCCTATGTTCCGGGAGACGACGTGCGCACGATTGACTGGAACGTCACGGCGCGCACGGGCGACCCCCACGTGAAGATCATGGCCGAGGAGCGCGAACTCACGGTCATGCTGATGGTGGACATGAGCGGTTCTGGGCGGTTTGGGAGCGTGTCGCGGTTCAAGAACGAGCTGGCCGCCGAACTGTGCGCCGTGCTGGCCTTCTCGGCCATTATGAACAATGACAAGGTCGGCCTGATGATTTTCACCGACAAAGTCGAGTTGATGGTGCCGCCGCAGAAGGGCAGAAAACATGTGCTGCGCGTGATTCGGGAGGTGCTTTGCCACGAACCGCAGGGCCGCGGAACGGACATTCCGGCGGCGCTGCACTATTTAAACAACGTGACACGGCGCAAGGCCGTGGTGTTCTTGGTGTCCGACTTCATGGCCGACAACTATGAGACCGCGCTCCGCCTGGCCAACAAGCGCCATGACATTATCGCAGTGGCCGTGACCGACCCGCGCGAGGAGGATTTGCCCAGCGTGGGCATAGCGTCGCTGCGAGACGCGGAGACGGGACGTGAGGTGCTGGTCAACACCAGCGACGGGAAAGTGCGCCGCGCCTATGCGGACCTGGCGGCGGCCCGCGCCCAAGCGCGGGACGAGCGTTTCCGCAAGACGCGGGTGGATGCGATGTACGTGCGTACGGACCAGCCTTATGTCAATGAAATACACCGGTTCTTCCGCATGCGGGAGAAGAGATTGAGATGAGCGCCATTACGCGAAGACAGTCCGGGCAATGGGTTCTGACAGCCGCGTTGATGCTGTTCAGCGCGATGCCCCCCGCCGCCTTCGCGGATATTCAGGCCGTTGTAACGGGAGCGTTGGATGCGCCCCTACTCCCCTACCACCGTTCAGCAACGCTCCTGCTGCGCGTTGACTGCCCCAAGGGAGCCACGGTGGAATGGCCCGAGCTTTCCGGGAAGGTCGAAGGCTTGGAGATTGCACCGGATCCGCCGGTCGTGACGGAAAAGCCGAATGACCGGCTTCATGCCGAGCGGGCTTACCGCGTTGACGCGGTCAAGCCAGGGACGTACAGGCTCCCTGATATGGATGTCGCACTTTCCGTCGGCGAGGAGAAGGCTTCATTCCCCCTGCCGCCGCTTGTTTTCCGCGCGCGTGAACTGACTGAGGAGGAGAAGGCCGCCGCCGGGACATTTCAGGAGAGCGTTCCGCTTTCCGCGCTGGAGCTGAAGAGATACCCCGCAATGGGCTGGTTGGCAGCGCTGGTGGCGGCGCTGGCGGCGGCGGGGCTGTTTTGGCGGGTCTTCTGGCGGAAAAAACCTCTTCCCGCCGCGCCGCCGAAACCCGCATGGGATGTGGCGTTGGCGCGACTCAAAGAACTGCGCCAGCGCAACCTGCCCATTCAGGGCCAGACTGAACGATACTATGTGGACTTGTCGGCGATTCTGCGGTATTACGTGGAGGACCGTTTTGGCCTGCACGCACCGGAACAAACCACGCCGGAGTTTCTGGAGGTTGCCGCACAAAGCGGCCTTCTGAGTGCTGAGCAGCAGGAAGTCATGGCGCTTTTCCTGCGCCATTCCGACCGGGTTAAATTTGCGCGGCATGAGCCCGCTGTTCTCGAAATGGAGCAACGCCTTGCCGAAGCCGAACAGTTTGTTCAGGACACCGTGCCCCGACCTGATGGCGGAAACGCTTTGGAGGGCGCGGCATGAGGGAACTGCTTGAGCCTTTTGTGTTCGGGTCCCTGGCGCACCCATGGGCACTGCTTCTGCTTGTTCCCGTGGCGCTGCTGGGCCTGTTTGAGGCCTTTTCGGGCGCGCCCGGTGCGGTTACCATCTCAACCGGTTCGGCGCTGGCGGGTCTGGGCGCGCGCGTGTCGCGCGGTTGGCGGGCGATTCCGGCAGCTCTTCGGATGGCAGGCCTCTCACTTCTTGTCCTGGCTATTGCATGTCCGCTGAACGGGTACCAGATACGCAAGGACCGCACGGGCGTAATTGACATTATGCTGTGCGTGGACGTCTCCGGGAGCATGCAGCAGGCAGACTTTGTCATGGACGGCGTCCCTCGTGACCGTCTCTATGTCACAAAACAGGCCGTGCGCAATTTTATCGACAGCCGCCGTGAGCGCCAGAATGGCCGGTTTGGCCTGGACCGCGTTGGACTGTTGTTGTTTTCCGGCGTGGCATGGACCCAATGTCCGCTTACGCTCGACTACGATATTTTGGAAAAGGCTGTGGAAGACGCCCAAATAGCCCCTGAAAACAAGCAGGGAACAGCAATTGGCTCGGCGCTGGGCCTGGCCGTTCGCCGGCTCAGCCAGACCGAGGCGAAGTCCAAAGTACTTGTGCTCCTGTCCGACGGACGCAACAACCGCGGAGAATTGGACCCGCTGACGGCGGCACAATTGGCCAAGGAATACGGCATACGCGTGTATACCATTGGTGCGGGATCGCCCGAACCGACCACGATTCAGGGCGGGTTCTTTCCCGTGCAGAGCGAGGCGATTGACGAGGAGATGCTCAAGAAGGTCGCCGGAACCACCGGAGGCCGCTATTACCTTGCAACGGACACAGATGCTCTGATGAGCGCGTACAAGGAAATCAACGCGCTTGAGACCACCGAGATAGACCTGGGCGACTACTATGAATTCAAAGAGGCGTTCATGCCATACCTGCTGCTGGGCGCCCTGCTGACGATAGTTTCGGTCATGGCGCGCCGAACGGTTTTTGAGGTGGTGCCATGAACGTGCAGTTTGCCTTTTCAATGGCCCAGGCCCCCCTGTGGTGCGCCATGGCGCTTGGCGTTGTCATTGCGGCTGTCCTTGGGTTGCGCTGGTCGGACCGGAAGCGGCGCGCGCGGTTGACGGCGCTCATTGACGCATCCCTTGCTCCCCGTCTGCTGGAAGGGTACGACGAGCGTGTACGGCGTCCGCTGACGTGGCTGGCCATTCTGGGCGTGCTTGCACTTCTTTTAACCTTTGCGCAACCGCGCTGGGGGCGGTCTTGGGTAAGTGTGGCGCGCGACAGCCGCGATATTATGATTCTATTGGACACTTCGGAAAGCATGAACGCGCAGAACCCATTGCCGACCCGGCTGGAAAGGGCGCGCCAGAAGATTCAGTCTTTGCTCGATCTGTGCCCCGGGGACCGTTTCGGCCTGATAGCCTTTGCCGGCGAGGCAGCCACGGAAGTCCCACTCACGCTTGATTTGAACTACTACCGGGCGGCCCTGGATTCGATCACCACGGACACACTCAGCATAGAGGGAACGGATATTACGGCCGCGCTGCGCGAGGCGCGGCGGGTTTTTGAGGAGGACGCGAAGAAGTCAGGCGCTGAAAGCCGTGACGCGCGTGTAATCGTTGTTGTCACCGACGGCGAGCAGACCTCCGGTGACGCCCTGGCGGAGGCGGCGAAGATGAGGGATTATGCGACGACCTACGTGCTCGGCATCGGCGATCCGAAAGGCGCGACAATCACCTATCCGAAATGGATGCAGCGCTACGCGCGGCTGTCTGAGGACCAAAAGACCCATTTGAGCCGGCTTGACGAGGAGAATCTGAAGAAACTCGCCACGGATTCGGGCGGCGCCTACGCGCGCATTACGCCCGATGACTCGGATGTGAAATTCATTCGTGAAGAGCTGGAACAGGTGCAGTCGCGCGCCGTGTCCGACAAAATGCGGTACAACCTGGTAAACCGTTACCGCTGGCCCCTGGGCGCGGCGCTGCTGTGCTTCATGGCGGAGGGGTTCTGGGTGGCGCTTATGCCTTGGATTCGTTCGTACCGGCTGCGCAGGGAGGGTGGACGCAATGCGTAGTGCCATGCTCATCCTTGTCATGACCCTTATGTTTACATCCGGCCTCGCCTCGGCCTCAAGGTCGTCCTTTGCAGAGTCGCTGACAATCGCACAGGGACATCTGGACAGCGGCGAGTATGACAAGGCGCTTGAAATTCTCCATGAACTCCAAGTGGACCATCCCGATTCCGGAATTGTGGCGTATGGCATTGGCAAGGCCCTATATTCGCGCGGCCAGCACCAGGAAACGCTGGGTGCAAAAGAGGAGGCCGCAGCCTCTTATGGCGAGGCTGAGTCCGCCTTTTCGCGTCTTTCCGATGCAAACGACGCAAAGACAGCCGTTGAGTCCGCCTTTGGTCGCCTTAACGCCGCCGCGCGCAAGGCTATGCTCATACCGCCGGATCAAAAGTACGACGAGGCCGTTTCGGCGCTGCGCGCCTCGGTGGCTGGCTACGAGCAGTTTCTGCGTGAGCATCCCGACCACGACGGGGCCCGGCGGAATGCGGACAACATCCGGCTGAAACTTAAGCAACTGCTTCAGAATCCCCAGCAGCAGCAAAAAGAAAAGGACGAGAAAAAGCAGCCGCCGGAGGACAAGAAACAGCCGGTAGTGTATTTCCTGAGCGCCGGAACGGAGATTCCCAAGGCGCAGGCCAAGGCCGAGGGCAACCAACTGCAGTTGGTTGTGCCGGATACCGAGGAGGCAAAGCCATGAAAGGTCTGCGCTTCCTTTCAGCCGCCGCGGTATTCGCCTGGTGTGTTTTAGGTGCAATGGCAACATCGGCGCAGGACCCGGGACAGGTCAACCCTACCCCGCCGCG
>CAIUWO010000596.1 GCA_903902895.1 Candidatus Hydrogenedentota bacterium
CACTTTCCTCGGTTACGCCAAGCAGGGCGTCGACTTCGTCATCCAGAATTTCTGGGACGAAAAATACGGCGGCTGGTTCTGGACCACCGAGCAGGACGGCACGCCCGCCGACCGCGCCAAAATCATGTACGGCCAGTGTTTTGGCGTGTACGCCATGGCCGAATACGCCATGGCCTCCGGCGACCGTCGCGGACTCGACTATGCCATAGAGACGTACAACACGCTGAAAATAAAGGCGGCGGACGTGACCTACGGCGGCTTCGGCGAGTTCTTCGAGGAGGACTGGAGCCCCAAGAAGCCCGGCGTCTACGGCGGCGACCGCAAGGGCTACGATTGCCACATGCACCTCATGGAGGCCTTCACCAACCTTTACGAGGCCACCGGCGACTTCAAGCACCGCGAAGAGACGCAGCGCATCATTGACCTGCTCTTCAAGCGCGTCATGCATCCCGAATACGGCACCGGCCAGGCACAGTTTGCCTTCGACTGGACGCCCCTGCGCGCCATCCTGTTCAGGAATGTCTGGGGCGCCGACCGCGATGTGGAGGAGGACGAGGGCCGCCCGCTCAACAACACCTCCTTCGGCCACAACGTCGAGTGCGCCTGGCTGCTCAAGCACAGCATTGACATCCTCGGCCTGAACCTCGACGACTACAGGGACAAAATCCGCAAGCTCGTCGACCACTGCGTGGCCTACGGCATCGACCGCAAACTGGGCGGCGTCTACTGCGAAGGCCCCAACGACGGTCCCGCCCGCGAGCGCAACAAGGAATTCTGGCAGCAGGCCGAGTGCCTCATCGGCCTCGCCGACGCCTATGAAATCTTCGGCGAGGAAAAGTACTGGGACGCCTACGAAAACGTGCACCGTTTCGTCATGGACGTCATGATCAACCACAAAGTCGGCGAATGGTGGCCCCTCTTCGACGAGAACAACACCCTCCTCTGGACGCACATGGCCCACGCCTGGAAAATTAATTACCACACCGTCCGCAGCGCCATCCAGACCGAGCGCCGCCTTTCCAAGATCCTCGCGAAGATGTAGAAACAAGCACCGCGCAGATTTCACGAAACATTGAAATCAAACGCCCCCGGAAACTGCCCGCATCGCGGCGCATATTCCGGGGGCTTTCTTTGTGCGGTGTATCACGTTCCTTCGGTCACGGAGCGTCACGGCACTAAAGCTGGAGTGGGGGCGGCGTTCCCTGCTTCCGCTTGTTCCGTGCGATCAATTTTCTTCCCTCCGCACGCGCTGCTTGTATCCACCTGGTTGACCGAGTACCGTAGAACTTGTAACATTGGCAACATAGGCATGAAGGAGGACCATCATCATGGTTGATTTGCGAGCATTGTCTCT
This sequence comes from Candidatus Hydrogenedentota bacterium, assembly GCA_903902895.1. GTDB lineage: Bacteria > Hydrogenedentota > Hydrogenedentia > Hydrogenedentales > CAITNO01 > CAITNO01. The sequence continues at coordinate 1,355 of CAIUWO010000596.1, forward strand.
CGCCTTCGGCTGTTTCTTCGTTGCCGCAGTGTATTCATACTTTTTTGCCTGGCAACTAAAGAATGATATCGCTCTCGTTAATGCACCGGTTCTCTCGAAGGCAACAGTGGTGAACTCCGCTGTAACCAAGCGAGACCGTTCTGCCTTTCTGCGAACAGGGTGGAACACGTATTTGAATTATCAGTATACGCTGGCCATTGACGGACATCTTGTCCACTATTTGAGTAATGAGCCCTCAAAGGGTACAGACAATTCCTATTCCGTCGTGTATTGCAGTGCAGACCCATCCAACTTTCGTTTTGCAGACAAAGTACCCGTGGCTAACGACATTGTTCGGGAGTATTTTGGGGGGGATTGGGTGAGAACCTGTGGTTCAATTCTTATCCCGATGGCGTGGATTGCGGCGTTTATATTCTTCAGGCGGGCTGGTATGCCACCCGGACAAAAAGAGCACACAGTGGCGTCAGAAATCGTTCACACTCCCCAAGCAGAATAGAATTCGCAGATAAAAGGCAAACGGAGCAGCGCAGTCCTCATATTGCCAAGGCGTGCTTTCTGGACGGCATCAGATAGCGCAGCCAGAACGCTGTTGAACTGGCGGAAGACACGGCCAGACCAGCCTGTTCCGAAGAAGTCCATTATATGACGAACGCCACCGCAATGTTCGGTCCGGCTCGATCAATCTTGCAGGCTGCCCAGATGCTTTTCCAGCATTGCCACGTGGCTGACCTCTTCCCTGATGATCCCGTCAATCTTGTCTCGGCCCAGCCGGGCAGGCACCATGTCGCGAATGCCTGAATAGAACACCACGGCATCCTTTTCCCGCTCCAGCGCCAACTTCAGGATGTGCCGCAATTCCGGTTCCGGCCCGAACATCTCGCCGGGATTCATTTTCGCCGTGAATACGGTCCTGTCCGCCATGGATTGCAGGTACAGCGCCATCTGGTCATCCGGATCAAACACTGTTGGCGTCCGTTCCTCGGCGGTCAACGCGTGCCGCATCGCCTTGAAAATTTCCACGTGGGACACCTCCCACGACGAAAGGTGCCGAAGCAGCGTCTTCGCCTCCGGGTCCGAAACGGCATCGCATCCGGCGGCGTAAAAGGCCACGCCGTTCTCTTCGATGCGCTCTGCTGTGGCCAGTATCTCATCGGCGCTGAACTGTATGGACATGCAATGCTCCTTCTAGCCAGATGCGTGGGCTGTGAATGTGCCGTGCCGTAGCATAGCACACTCATCAG
>CAIUWO010000597.1 GCA_903902895.1 Candidatus Hydrogenedentota bacterium
CCCTCCTCGAAGGGCCTCGTTTTGTGTGAAGGTGCAGTTGGTTAGCTCTGTTGAAAATCCATCGGCGGGCCGCACCGCGCCGCCATAACCGCGCTGTCCCGTCGCGGAGTTGCGCAGGAACAGGCAGTTCTCCGCCACCAACCCTTCTCCGTATTCGTCACCGTCATAGATTCCGCCGCCTTCGCCGACCGTGGCCAGATTGCCCACAAAGACGCAACGGGTCAGCGAAAGCGCGTTGGCCAGGGAGTACAGGCCGCCGCCCTCCGCGGCGGTGTTTTGCGCGAAAGTGCAGCCTGATATCAGGGCGGAACCGTTTTGGTCGAAGTACCCGCCACCGAAGTACGCGCTGTTGCGCGTGAATTTGCAGCGCAGCACCCGGGGGGCCGCGTCGTAGTTGCAGATGCCGCCACCGTTCTGGAACGCCTCATTCCCGAAGAACAGGCAATCCTCTATCGTTGGGACGACGCCAAGGCCGTTGTTCTGTATTCCGGCACCGTTCGTGGCCGTGTTGGCCGTAAAGGTGCAGTTACGCACCGTCGGCGCCGTGCCGTCGTTGTACATGCCACCGCCCCAGGGGGGGGCGTGGCCGCGCGTGACGGTAAACCCGTCCAGCACCGCGCTGTCCGCGCCAAGGACGCCGCGGCGCGTGTCTTCGCCGTCGATGATACTGGCATGGGCGTTCCAGTCGCGCTGGTCGCGGGAGGTCTCGTCACCGGCAAATCCACCGTAGAGCAGCACACCGCGTTTCAGCGTCACCACTTGCGCCTCCGTGGAGGTATACGACCCCTCGGCCACCCAGATTTCCCCGGTGTTGTCGGCAGGCGCCGCTTCGATAGCGGATTGAATGTCATGAAAGGCCGTGCCCCAGGATTTGCCGTCTTCCAAGCCCTTGCCGGCGGGACTCACATACACTGCGTTCAGCGCGAATTCGGCCGTGACGGTCTTGTTCGCATCCATCACGATGGAGGTCATCACCGCGTTGTCGGTAATGTCACCGGTCCACCCCGTGAACCGCATGCCGGCCGGCAGCGCCGCCAGCAGCACCTTTTCGCCGCGCACATACTGGTGTGTTCCCGCACTTGGACTGAGCGTTCCCCCATGCGGGGGGGATGCCTGAAGGATGAGCGTGACAAGGTCGGTTGCCGCGCCCTCATAGGCGCCCATGTCCACCCCGGCCCCTTCGGGACGGGGCCGGCCCAGCATGTCCGTGGCGGGCGCGTCCACCGCCGTGCCCGTGTCCAGACAGGGGGAACCGGCCTGCAGGTAGAGGCTGCCGCCTTCCGCATCCACAAAGAGCGGGTCGGCATCAATGTTGCCTGTGCCGGCAATGCCTCCCTGAATGCAGGAATACGTTGCCAGGTTTTCGTAGGCGTAGTCTGTATAGATTTCCATGCCGTTGGCGGTGGCCGTGTCACCCCAGAGTATGCAGTTGGTCAGACTTGCGTACAAGCCCGACCGAAGCGCTCCGCCGTACTTTGCTGAATTCAGGGTGAACGCGCAGTTGCGCACGTTGAGACTGCCTGATTCGTTGAGGATGGCTCCCCCATCCACCGTGGCGCTGTTTTCTTGGAAGACGCAGTTGTTCAGCGTCCAAGTCCCCTGGGCAGCATACAGCGCGCCGCCGTCCCCGGCAGCGTTCCGCACAAAGGCGCAACCGTCCACCGTCATGGTGCAGCTTGCACCCGCCATCGCGCCCGCGCTATCCGTCGCCGAATTTCCTGAAAAG
>CAIUWO010000598.1 GCA_903902895.1 Candidatus Hydrogenedentota bacterium
CGGCGTAGTAGATGAGGACGTTGAAGCCGTAGGCAAAGGGGAACCCCACGCAGGCGACCGCCCACAGGGCGGTCTTTGGGTTGGACAGCCACCCGCGGACGTGGTCGTGCAGCCCCAGCGCCTCCATGACCGCGGTGACCAACCCCGCGTCGGAGTAGATGAACTGCCAGATGAGATAGACGACCACACCCGGCACGACCATGGGCAGCACCAGCGCCACGCGGGCCGCATAGCTCCACCGTTCGGAGCGCAGGTGGAAGATCATCTCGGCGACAATAAAGGGCACGGTCAGATTGACCACGAACATGAAGAATCCAAGCTTAGTCAGGTTCTGCAGGCTCTTCAGGAAGATGGGGTCATGGGCCAGTTCGCGGAAGTTGCCGAGTCCGGCCCAGACGGCGGGCTTGCCCGGATCCCAGTGGGTAAAGGCGTGGTACAGGGCCGACACGGCGGGGATATAGTTGAACACGACCAGAAAGCCCACGGGAACGGCGAGCATGAGGTAGATGAGCCAGAGCGGCGGCTGTCCTGCCGGCCTTCCTGTCCGCGCCCTATTTGGACGGGTCGAGTTCACGCAGCAGGGCCTCCTCGCGCGTTTGCCAGGTGGATTCCATGGCGGTGAAATTCCATGCCGCGTCCTTTTCGTGCGACTTTACCCATGCGGCGAAATTGTCATCGAGCACTTTGAGATATTCGTCCAGGGTGAAACCGTCCTCCAGATAATAGTCCAGCCAGCGCCGCCAGACTTTCTTGTATTCGGGGTCCAGCGACTCCAGCCACTGGATGGCGCAGCTCTTGCGCTTGACGACGTCGCCAAAGGGGGCGAGGCGGGGGTCCATTTTGGCGCCCTTGACGTTGGGCATAAACATGAGCGCCTCATTGGCCATCTTCTCCATGTTTTTCGGCGCGGCCAGGAACATGAGGAAGTCGATGCACTCTTCCAGCGAGTTGTTTATCACCGCGCTGTTCGTGACATGGACCTGCGTGCCCGCGCCGCCGATGAGCGTGGCCGGACTGCCGGAGGCGTACTTGGACGTGGCGGAGGTGATGGCGGGGATATAGCCCACGGTCCAGTCGAAATCGATGTAGGGGTCCAGGGCCATGCGGCGTATGCTCCAGGAACCGTCCCAGAGAATGGCCAGGCGGCCCGTGAGGAAGAGGCGCAGCGGGTCGGTGAACTTGAGTTCTTTGGCCCAGTATTTGCGCCAGTCCTTGAGGATGCGCTGCGTTTCACGCCAGCGCGGGTCGCGGCTGGAGAAGAAGCCCTTGGTGAAGAGAAAGCCCGCCTCGGGCGGGTCGAGGAAGTAAGCCTGATAATCCTTCGCGTCGTCGGCGGTGGGCACCATGTCGAGCTGCGGAAGCAGGTCGTGATAGACCATCTCAAAGATGATGTCGTGGCCCCAGTCGGAGGCCATGTTCGCCTGGCAGGTCATGGGCGTGATCTTTGCGTCCTGGATGACTTTGAACACCCGCTCCATCTCGTCCCAGGTCTCGGGGGGCTTGTCTATGCCCAGTTTTCGGAGCAGCGTCAAATTGCAATACCAACCAGTTTCGACCGTGTCGAGCGTGAGGCAATAGAGTTTTCCGTTGGGTGCGCGCTTGGAATTGGTCAGCGCCACGTTCGCAAAGCTGTCCTTCCAGTGCTCATTGCCGGGGATGTAGGGGTTGGGCCTCTCGAAGAACTCGTCCAGCGGAATGAACCAGTCCTTGTCAATCGCCTGCCACGCCGTTTCCGTGTTCATGGTCACGATTTCGGGGGCAATCTTGCCGATCAACTGCGTCTTCAGCCATTCCCCCTCGGTGGTTCCCGCGTTTATCGCCTGCTGGAACACGATATGGCATCCAGGGTGGAGTCTTTCCCAGTCGTCGGCGATGTTGCGGGCTTCCTTAACGGGATCGCCGATGCCGAAGGGAATGACGCCGGGGGTGTAGTTATTCAAATCAACGCGAATGGTTTTGTCAGCCTGCGCCCCTGCACCCGCGCAACACGCGACGCAGCCGGCGAGCGCGAGCATGCAAAGCAATCGTTTCGGTGCACTGGCTCTCATGAACGCATGCAATGTCCCGTCCGGTTACTTGATGGGAGAGAAATCCGTGGGGGCCATGAAGACCGATTCCACTTTTGCCGTCAGCGTCCCGTTGACCTCGGAGGCTTTTTTGGCCTCGACCCAAGCCGGGTCCGCGCGAAAGGCCTTGAAGGACGCCGCGGCGGCGTCTTTGCCGGCATGGGCCAGAATGTAGACAAGCTGTTCCGGTTCGCCGCCGGTGCGCGTCCAATAGCCGACCTGGGTCATGCCGTGCTTGGTGAACAGGGCGGTGGTGTGGTCGCGGAAACGGGAGAGGAGCGCTTCCAGTTTTCCGGGAGCGGCGGTGTAGGTGCGCAGTTCAAAGCAGCGCGGGGTCGCGCCGCCGGACGGGTTGACGGCGGGGGAGAAGTCGGTCGCCTTTAAAAACACAGAGTCGACCTTGGCGACGAGCTTGCCGTTGACCTCGCTCTCGGCGGCAACCTTCTTCCATTCCGGGTCCGCACCAAACTCCTTCCATGCCTTGTCATGCGCTTCGCGGCTGGGGCTGGAAATGATATAGACCAGCTTGTTGTCCGGGTTCTCGAGGGGGACCCAGTATCCGGTGTTGGTGAATCCGTGCTTTTCGAGCAGCGCGCAGCTGTGGTTCCGGAAGCGCGCCTGGAGCGCGTCCAGTTTGCCGGGTGCCGCGTAATAGGTGCGCATCTCGTAGCACCGGGTGTCCGGCTCGGCGGAGACGGCCAAAGCCGAGGCGGACAGGCACAGGGCAGTTGACAGCAAACGAAAGAGCTTCATCGAAGGGTTCCCTTGTTCGCGTTGTTATCACCCGCCGGACCGGAATGTCCGGTCCGGCGGGTGCATGTCATCGGGGGAATTGAACGGCTTTACGCGAGGTTTTTCGCCAGGAAATCATAGCTGGTTTTGGCCGCTTCAAAGATGTCGCCCTGGCAGTTGTCCTGCTCATAGGTGTAATACTCGATGCCCGCTTCCTTGCCGGCGGCAAAAATCGACGGCCAGTCGAGGCAGCCCGTTCCGAGAGCCTTGAACTGCACGCCGCCGGTCAGGGTTTTCTTCTGGGCGAGGTCCTTGGCATGGATCATCGGGCAGCGTCCCGCGTACTTGCGGATATACTCGGCCGGATTGGCCCCGCCGACAAACACCCAGGCGATGTCCAGTTCGGCGTGCAGGTTTTCGGGCTTGGTGCTCTCGTAGAGAATGTCGAGCTTGCAGCGGGGATCACCCTCGAACTTCTTGAACTCTTTGTCGTGGTTGTGGAAGGCCAGAGTCATGTCGACGGCACGCAGTTTGGCCCCCAGTTCGTCGAGCCGCTTTGCGCCCGCGAGCCAGGCTTCCAGTGAGTCCTGGCAGTCGCCCATCATGCCGCCGGGGCCCACCTGCGTGACACCGACAGTTTTCCAGAACTTGACCTGGCCTTCAAAGTCTTTTTCGAAGCCTTCCACGCCGCAGTGGCAGGCAACCGCCTTCAGCCCGGCCGTGTCCAGCGCCTCGCGAATCTTCTCGGCGGGCATGTCCGGCATGCCGCTCCACTGCACATATTCCCAGCCCATCTCCCGGCATTTCTTGAGCGTTCCGGGAAGGTCCTTCTTGGCCGGGTCGCGCATGGTGTAAAGCTGAAGTGACGCCTTGGCTTTCACGGCGGGTGCGGCATCGGCGGCGCGGGCGGTGCCCGTGCAGCACGCGGCGGCAAGAACGCCCATGGCGGCCATTGCCTCGCGGCGGGACAGTTTCGTTTTGTCTATTGAACTCATTCTGCGACTATCCTTTCGTTGCGGCGGCCCAGACCATTGGGTGCGCCATTTCCCTGACTCCAGTATGACCATAATGCCCCTGCGATGACAAGTCGCGCGCGCGGCGTGTTTGACGGGGTATGTGCCGGGTCTTTGAAGCGCCGAACCTGTCCATCGGGGGCCACCTGTTGACCGCACTGGTGACGTTTCAGTTTCATGGGAATTCCGTTCCGGTTCGGCTATACTTGCACGATATAGAGGCTGAACGGCGCAGGAGTGCAGTGATTCGATGAACGACCCCGAACGGACCGAGCGACATGGGGCAGAACTCCCTCCGCGCAGGGAATTCCTGCGGCGGCTTGCCCTTGGCGCCTCCGGTCTGGCTTCCTTGGCGGCCATGCCCACGGGCCGCGCGGAGGCCAGGAAGCCCCCCAATGTGGTCGTACTCCTGGCGGACGACCTGAGATATGACACCATTCACGCGCTGGGAAACGAAGAGATTGCCACGCCTGCCCTGGACCGCCTGTGCGGGTGCGGCACCGCGTTTACCCGGGCCCATATCATGGGAGGCACCCAGGGGGCGGTGTGCGTGCCCAGCCGGGCCATGCTGCTGACGGGGCGCAATCTGTTCAGTCTGGAGGACACCGGCAACAGCATCCCTGAAAACCAGACGACCCTGCCCGAGGCTTTTCGCGCCGCGGGTTATCGCACCTGCGGCATTGGAAAGTGGCACAACGGCCGGTCTTCCTATGCGCGCGGTTTCACCGACGGGGCGCAGGTTTATTTTGGCGGCATGGCGGACCACTTTCACCTGGCCACCTATGATTTTGACCCGGAGGGGAAGTACCCCGAAAAGGCGGCGAAGTTTCGCGAGGGGCATTCGAGTGAACTGTTGAGCGATGCGGCCGTGGATTTCATCAAGCACCGGGGGGACGACAAGCCCTTCCTCCTCTACGTTGCCTACCTGGCCCCGCACGACCCGCGGACGGCGCCGCCCGAGTATGCCGCGCGGTACAAGCCGGGGGGCATCCAGCTTCCGCAGAATTTCGCGGAGGAACACCCGTTCGACAACGGCGAACTGAAGATTCGGGATGAACTGCTGGCGCCGTTTCCGCGAACGCCCGGGGCCATCCGCGGGCATATCGCGGATTACTATGCGATGATCACCCATATGGACGCGCAGTTGGCAAAGGTCATCCAGGCGCTGGACGACACCGGCCAGCGGGACAACACCATCATCGTCTTTGCCGGGGACAACGGACTGGCCCTGGGGCAGCACGGCTTGATGGGCAAGCAGAATCTGTACGAGTGCAGCGTTCGCGTGCCCCTGTTGATGAGCGGCCCCGGCGTGGAGCCCAACGCGCGGCGGGACACTTTGTGCTGCCTGCAGGATGTGTTTCCCACGCTTTGCCAGCTTGCGGGGGTGGCTGTTCCGGCGTCCGTGGAGGGAAGGAGTCTTGCCGGTGCGCTGAAGAATGGCAGGGAACGCGTGCGCGACCATGTCTTTTACGCTTACAGGGATGTCCAGCGGGGCGTGTCCGACGGGCGTTGGAAGCTCATCGAGTACTCGGTGGGCGGCGTCCGCACCGCGCAGCTGTTTGACTTGGAGACAGACCCGCTGGAGACGCGCAATTTGGCCAATGATGAGTCATGCAGGGAAGAACTGTCGCGCATGCGCGCGCTGTTAAGAAAGAGTCAAAAGGAAGTGAGCGACCCGAAGCTGTCGGCGTTCGGAGACGGGGGTGCGAGATGAGTGACACGGACCATGTGTGCAAGAGAGAAAATGGCAGACAGGAGTGTCTGCCCCACAGTGCACAGTGCGGGCGGGACAATGAGACAGACCGGATGAAGCGGCGCAGTTTCCTGGGTGCCGCCCTGGCGGCGGCAGGCCAGTTGGCCTGTGCGGGAGCGGCACGGGCAGACGCGAAACCCGCGCCGCCCAACATCGTCTTCGTGTTCGCCGACCAGTGGCGCGCCCAGGCGACCGGGTACAGCGGGGACACCAATGCCGGCACGCCCAACATTGACCGCCTTGCCGGGCAGAGTGTCAACTTCACCAATGCCGTGTCGGGCTGCCCCGTGTGCTCCCCCTACCGGGCCAGCCTGCTCACGGGCCAGTATTGGCACAAGCACGGCATCTTCCTAAATGATGTTCCGTTGCGTGCGGAATCGGTCACCATTGCAGATGTGCTGCGCGGTGCGGGGTATGACACGGGGTATATTGGCAAATGGCATCTCGACGGGCGGGGACGGCTCAGTTTCACGCCGCCCGAGCGGCGCCACGGTTTTTCCTATTGGCGTGCGCTAGAATGCACGCACGAGTACAACAACTCCCAATACTACGGCGACGAGCCCGTTGCGAAGCGCTGGGAGGGCTATGATGCCATCGCGCAGACGGCGGAGGCGCAGCGGTACATCAGGGAACGCGGCGCCGGCAAGCAGCCTTTTGCACTGTTTATGTCGTGGGGACCGCCGCACAACCCCTATGAAACGGCGCCCAAAGAGTACCGTGACCGGATTCGCGCGGAAGACATTGTCCTGCGCCCCAACGTGCCCGCCGAACATGCGGACGCCGCCCGCAAGGACCTTGCGGGGTACTACGCGCACATGATGGCGCTGGACGACTGTGTCGGGCAGTTGATGGACACACTGGAAAGCAGCGGCATTGCCGAGAACACCATATTTGTGTTCACTTCAGACCATGGCGACATGCTCTACTCGCAGGGCCTGCAAAAGAAGCAGAAACCCTGGGACGAGTCCATACGGGTGCCCTTTCTGCTGCGCTATCCGAAAGCGATGGGCGCTTCGGGACGCGGCACCGAATGCATGATTAACACCCCCGACATCATGCCCACACTGTTGGGGCTGTGCGGGATAGCCCCTCCCGCCTCCGTGCAGGGCAGGGACATATCCAGTGACTTGCTGTCCGGGCGGGAACCGAAGTTGGACGCGGCACTCATTGCCTGCATAACCCCCTTTGGCGAGTTCATCCGCAAGGGCGGCGGGCGGGAATACCGGGGCCTTCGAACGCGGCGGCACACCTATGTGCGGGACCTCAAAGGCCCGTGGCTGCTCTACGACAATGCGGCGGACCCCTATCAGCAGCATAATCTTTGCGGGAAAGAGGAATGCGGGGAAGTGCAGGATCAGCTTGAAGGGTGCCTGGCGCGGATGCTTGCGGAATGCGGTGACAAATTCGAGCCGGGTGAAACCTATATCCGGGAATTCGGTTACACGGTTGATGACTCGGGCACGGTTCCCCTGCACCCCTAAGCACAAAGGCCGGAACGCCCCGAATGGAAGGACTGCAGAATGTTAAGCTTCCGAATCTGGAACATGCTGCTGCTGGCCGTCATGCTGGCCGCTTTCAAGGCTGGTGCGCAGGGGGCGGAGCCCTACCCGCGCATCAGCGAGGAGGCTTTCAAGGCGCGGCTGCCCTTTTTCAGCCTTGAAAGCAGCATTCCGCTGGAAGCGCGGGTGGTGGGCGAATGGAAAAAAGGGGAGACGGTCAAGCAGAAATTTGTGTTCCGCGGCGCCCAGGGATTTCTGGTGCCCGGGTATCTCGAATACCCCAAAGAGGGCATCCGGCCCTTTCCGCTCGTTCTGCTGCTTCACGGCTGGTCCGGCGGGAAGGAGAACTGGTACGAGGATGACAATATCATTAGCGGCGGCATCATGCGCAAGGCGCTGCTTGGCGCGGGGTGTGCCGTAATGGCGCTGGACGCCGCCGCCCACGGCGAGCGCGGCGGCGAAATCGACTATCAGTCGGTCAACTCATTCGACGACCCGAAAGCGCCGGGGAAGAAGAACTTCTTCAGCTACGCCGAGATCTCCATCCAGACCGTCAAGGACTACCGCCGCGGGCTTGACTATATGGCGCAGCGGGAAGAGATTGACATGGGGCGGGTCGGCCTGGTCGGCTACAGCATGGGCGGCATGGACTCCTTTTACCTGCTGTCCGTGGAGCCGCGCATCAAGGCGGCGGTGGCCTGCGTGCCGCCGCTCATTTCCGAGGGTTATGGTCCCGCCTCGCCCATCGACTACAGCTGGGGCATTGGGGGCACCCCGTTTCTGATGCTCATGGGGCGCCAGGATGACCTGTATGACGCGGCCAGGGTGGAAGTTTCCTACCGCCTGTACATCGAGCGGCCCACCACGAAGCTAATCTGGTATGACCAGGGACACCATTTGACGCCGGTGTACGTTCCCGATGCCCTGGATTGGATTAAGGGGCATTTGTAGGAAATACCACGCGGGAAGCTCCGCAACGATGGATTTGCTCCAAGGGGGTGTTTGGAAAACGTAGCCACAAAGCTCTCTCCCGAGTATACTAGGGGCAGAGGCCAATGTAGAATATGGGGCGTGGGCGTTTGCCTGGCCGTACGGCGCGTCCAGTGCTGCGGGTGAGCAGATAGGATAAACGGTTGGGTAGCGGTAAAACATCAGATGGCGCCTTTGACCGGAGCGTGCGGTTATTGGCTGCCGCCTGCGCCTGCGCGGCGGGGGCGCTGGCGTTCTTCGTCCTGCTTGCGTGGTTGACCGGGAATTGGATTGAGGGCACGCTGGGGCCCGACTACGTGGCCATGGCGCCCAGTACGGCGTGTCTCATGATATTGTTGAGCGTCGCCGCGTTTCTTCGCCGTTTTCCGCGCAGCGGGGGCGCGGGGCGTTTCATGGTTCGTTTGGCCGTGGCGACCATTGCGGCAACAGTGCTGCTGAGTTGGACCCGTCGGTTTCTGGGCCTTTACTATCCGGCGACGGAGGAATGGCTGGACGCCGTCATGATCGGCGCGGTGGGCGTTTCCTTTGGCCCGCTGTCCCCACTCACCATGACCGCGCTCGTCATTACGGCCATCGCCCTGTTCTTGGACCTTAGCCCCCCGGACAGCGGGCTGTTGCGGCGTCATCTTGGCCCGCTGCTGGCGACGGCGGCATTCATTATCGCGCTGGTGGTGATCCTGAGCTACTCGGTGGGCACGCCCGTGCTGTACGGAACCCACGCCACGCCGACGGCCCTGCCGACGGCCCTGTGCCTGGCCCTGATCAACGCGGCCATCTCGCTGCAGGCGCACGCCAGCATGTGGGCTGTTCCCACTTTTGTCATGGGGCATTTCCTTAATCCTTCCAGGAGGCGCCAATACAGACTGGCATTCGCGGCCCTGTTTGTCCTTTTCGCCTTTATAGTTGGGACCGCGGGCGGACTGTATCTGCAGCAGCAGGAGGCTGCAATGCACCAAATGGCGCAAGGCAAACTTGAGGCCGTCGCCGACGCCCTGGTCGGCCAAATCGTCAACTGGCAGACGGAGCGCATGGACGACGCCCAAACATTCGCGGCGGCGCCGCTTGTCGCGCGCGTTCTCGGGAGATTCCTGACCGGTCCTGACCCGGAAAGCGCCCGCGAGGATGTTCTCAACGGGCTTCATGTTCTTAATGTGGGGAGCCGGTACAGACAGATTGCGGTGTACGACTCCGGCCTGACCCCTAGGGTGGGCACTTCTCCGGACCTCCCCATGCCCGGCGCCTACCTTCGCAGCATGTTTTCCAGGGCGATTCGGGAAAGGCGGGTTGTCATGACGGACCTGCGTACCGGGGAGGGGCAGGACGTTTATATCGATTTTCTGGCGCCCGTTTTCGCCCCCGGCGGAGATTTTCCCGATTCTTCGTCCGGGGTGATCGCGGTGGTCCTGTTTCGGGTGGATGCGGGCAGGTTCCTTTCACCGTTGGAGCGCATCTGGCCGAGGACCGACCCCACGACCGAGGTTGTGCTGGTCCGACGCGACGGCAAGGACATGGTCTCCCTCAGCCAGAAGGACCCGAAGGCGCGGACGCCGCAGGCCAGCGCGATCAAATCATCCGATGTGCCGGGGGCAATGGCTGTCCGGGGAGAGTCGGGAATTGCGGAAGGGCTCGACTACCGCGCTGTTCCCGTGGTTGCGGCCGTGCGTCCCATTGGCGGCACGCCCTGGGCAATTGTGGCCAAAATGGACAACACCGCCATTTATGCGCCCTCGCGGCACCAGGCGCTCCAGGCCGGCTCCATCCTCTTTCTGCTGGTTCTGGCGATGGGATTGACCGTCGGTGTTCTCTGGCGGCAGCGAAACATTGCATGGTACCGCGACGCGCTGGCCCTTGAACAGGAGCACAGCGCCCTTGCCCAGCGTTTTGAGCAGCTGATGCGGCATGCCAACGACATCATTCTTCTTGCCGGCGACGATGAAACCATCCGTGAGGCCAACGACCGCGCCCTTGCATCCTATGGGGCCTCCCTGTCCGCACTGCGCCGGATGAAACTGTCCGAGCTCTGCACCCCCTCCACCCGCAGGGAGTCCCTGCTGCGCACAAGGCAGATCAAGACTGAGGGAAGCACCCTGTACGAGGGTGTTCACAGACGTTCGGACGGGTCCACCTTTGCCGTTGAAGTCAGTGGAAGCGCGGTGAACATCGACGGGGAGTCCTGCCTGCTGGTCATGGTTCGCGACATATCCGAGCGGGAGCGGGCGGCCGAGGCGCTTCGGGCAAGCGAGCAGAATTTCAGGACGCTGTTTGACTCCATACAGGATTTTCTTTTCGTCGTTGACCTGGGGGGGGGCATACGGCGCGTCAACGAAACGGTGGTTGCCAGACTTGGATACACCAAAGAGGAGCTGATTGGAAAAAGCCTGCTGCTCCTGCATCCGCAGGACAGGCGGGAAGAGGCTTCGAGGATTTTGGAGGACATGGTGTCCGGCAGGACCAACATTTGCTCCGTACCCCTTCTGGCACGGGACGGCCTCGTCATTCCCGTTGAAACCCAGATCGTCACCGGCCTTTGGAGCGGCCAAGAGGTGATGTTCGGCGTAAGCCGGGACATTTCCGCGCTGCGCGCCTCGGAAGAGAAGTTTATAAAAGTGTTCCAGAACACGCCGGTGGTGATGGCCATAAGCACCATCGATGACGGCCGCTATCAGGAAGTGAACGACGCATTTCTCGAAACGCTTGGCTTTGCGCGGGAGGAGGTCATCGGCAAGACATCCCGAGAGCTCAACATGTTCCAGGACCCGGGCCAGCGGGGCGTCATCAGGAAGACCATTCTCGAGACGGGCGTGCTCAGAAACATGGAAGTGGTTGTCCGCAGAAAAGACGGGCAGTTCCGAAACGGCCTGTTCTCCGGGGAAATTATCAAAGTCCAGGACGAATGGCTTCTGCTGACCGTGATGAACGATGTGACGGATCGAAAACGCGCGGAAGAGGCGCTCCTGCTCATACGCAAGGCGGTTGACAGCACCAGTGACGCCATAGGCATAGCCAACCCGAACGGTGTTCATTTCTACCAGAATCAGGCGCTGACCGAACTGTTTGGATACACCATTGAAGAATTCAAGGCTTCCGGCGGTCCGACGATAGTGTACGACGACGACAATGTTGCCCGCGAAGTGTTTGGCGCCATCAGGCAGGGCCATTCCTGGAAGGGCGAGACAATGATGGTCGCCAAGGACGGACGGAGATTTCCCGTGCTGCTGCGGGCGGACGCGATCAAGGACGATCAGGGCCGAATCGTCGGCCTGATCGGCGTGCACACCGACATCAGCAAACGGAAAGCCAGGGAGGATGAGCGCCAACAACTGCTGGAGCAGACGCAGCGCGACGCCCGGACCAAGGCGGAACTGCTGGCCGAGGTCAACCACCGGGTTAAGAACAACCTAACCTCGATTCTTGGATTGATTTTGGGCGAAAAGCAGCACACACCGGCCGGCGGCAGGGCGCATGTCGCCCCGGTGCTCGACAGCCTTTCGCTGCGCATCCGGGGCCTGTTGCAGGTCCACCAGATGCTGTCTGACGCCCACTGGTCGCCGATGCGGCTGAGCGACCTCGCCGAGCGGGTCATTCGCGCCGCACTCGTGGCCGTTCCCAGAGGCCGCGCGGTCTCCGTGACGGTGAGACCCTCGGCGGTGCAGATTTCGCCCCGTCAGGCGGGCAGCATGGCCATGGTGCTCAATGAACTGGCCGTCAATACGGCGAAACACGCCCTGGAAGGCCGGGCAGAAGCCAACATCGTTGTGGGGGCGGGCATGGAAGGCGCGATCATCTGCCTGGAATACTGGGATGACGGTCCGGGCTATCCAGAGGCGGTGCTCAATGAGGGTGGGGGAAACGTGGGAATGCATCTGGTCCGGCAGCTTGTGTCTGAAACACTGCGCGGAACGGTGGAGTTCTCCAACAAAGACGGCGCCGTTGCCGTCCTGCGCATCAAGACAGAAGACACGCGCCATACCTAGGACGGCGGTTCAGGAGGCGCACAACCATGGATGCCCAATAACGATGAGCAGTATATTCCGAGTGCTGATAGCCGATGACGAGGCGCTGATCTGCAATCTTATTCAGAGCGAGTTGGAGGCTATCGGCCACGAAGTCATCGGACGCGCCTCAGACGGGCGCCAGGCGCTGGCAATGGCCTGTGCCCTGGATCCGGATATCGTTCTGATGGACATAGCAATGCCCGAAATGGACGGGCTGGAGGCGGCGCGGCAGATACAGAAAAACTGTCCAAGACCGGTTGTCCTGCTCACCGCGCACGACGACCTTGACCTGGTCACGCGGGCGGGAGAGGTGGGTGCGGGCGCGTATATTGTAAAGCCCCCCTACGCACCGGAGCTGGCCCGCGCCATGGCCATCGCGTCGGCGCGGTTCAACGACATGACGGCCCTGCGCCGCGCGAACGAGGCGTTGCAGAAAGCGCTTGACGAGGTGAAGACGCTGCAGGGCATACTGCCCATCTGTTCAAGCTGCAGAAAAGTGCGCGACGATGACGGGTACTGGCATGAGGTGGAGGTGTACGTGGAGCAGCATTCGGAGCTTGAGTTCAGTCACGGGCTGTGCGAGCACTGCTCGAAGGCGCTGTATCCGGACGAGTATGAGGCCCTCATGCTGCGAAAGGCCCGCGGAATGGGCGCCAAGCCGGACGATTCGCCGGTGCGGGACGCGTAACGGTCGGCGCGGGAAACGCTAAAACTTCAGGCCATAGGTCAGTGTCAGCCAGTCCGCGCGAAGCGTGCTTTCAGACCCCTTGCCAAGGCGCGCATAAAAATCGCCCCTGCCCGACCCGGTCTGGCTGCGCTTGAAGAAATGGGCAAGGGCAAGGCCTATTTCGGAACGCTCCCCCAGCTTGTGCGTGAAACCCATCCCGACGTGGTCCGTGGCGATATTGGGCACCAGCGCGCTGCCAAAGAGGTGGTCGTCGCCCATGGCGGGGGTGAGATGACCGTATCCGGCGCGGAATGTCCATGTCGGACTGGCGGTCCACTCAATCCCTCCCATGACCGCGTGTTGGTCCTGCCACCCCATCCCGGACCCCGCGCTTGGTTCGTGAAAGAACTTGACGTTGGACCAGTTGATAAAGCGGTAGTCAATCTCCACTTCCAGGTTCGGCGCAATCTTGAAACCGACACCTGTCTGAAACGTTGCGGGCAGGTCCGCCGGAAGGGGGGATATGTCCCTGTACTTGTCAAAGCCCTGCGACCATTGGCGGGACTGCAGCGACGCGCCCAAGGACCAGCGCTCCCAGCGCCGAAGCACGCCGAGTCCAAATCCGGCGCCCAGCGCGGTGTCCCACTTGTAGTCCCCCCGGGAGGCCGCCAGCAGCGGGGTAATCTGGTCCGTTCGCCCCACGGAAAGGCTTCCGTTGACATTCACCCCCAGCACCCAGCCCGAATCAAACGGGTGCGCATAGCCCAGGGTCAGGCGGGGCTGCATGAATTCCAGACGGCGGTCGTTGAGGCCCTCGAAAAGCCCCACCCAGGAGCGGGACCGGGGGAAATGGACCATGGCGCCCGCGGGAACGTA
>CAIUWO010000599.1 GCA_903902895.1 Candidatus Hydrogenedentota bacterium
CTCGGGGATGCGGGTGATCTGGAACGGTGCCTCGTAAGTATATTCACGGTCGGGCTCCGGCGCATCCTTGGCCGCCTCGGCGTCGTCCACCGTCTGCTGCCGGGCGTTTTCCACCTCCAGCCAAAGCGCCTCAAGCAGCAGATCAAGTCCTTCGTGGGTGGCGGCGGAAATCATCCAGGCCGGCTGGAGCGCAACGGCCAGTTCGGCAAATCGCTCCCGGTTCTCCGTAATGTCGGCCTTGTTGAACGCGTAAAGCCGGCGCCGCCCGCGGAACTCGGGACTGTACCGTTCCAGTTCGCTTTCCAGGATGTCGCGGGTGGCCACGGGGTCCTCATCACCGAGGTCGATGAGAAAGAGCAGCACCCGGGTGCGCTCGATATGGCGCAAAAAGTCGTGACCGAGACCCTTGCCCTCGGCGGCGCCCTCGATGATGCCGGGAATGTCGGCCATGGTGAAGAGACGATGGCCGGAAAGACCGACGACACCCAAATTGGGCGACAACGTGGTGAACGGATAATCGGCAATCTTGGGCCGCGCCGCGGTGATTGCGGCGAGCAGCGTCGATTTGCCGGCATTGGGCAGTCCGACGAGACCCACCTCGGCGATAACCTTCAGCTCGAGCAGGTACTCCTTCTCATCGCCCGGTTCGCCCTTTTCCGCAAATTTCGGGGCGCGGTTGTGGGCGGTCGCAAAACGGGCGTTGCCCCGCCCCCCCTTGCCGCCGCGCGCCGCCAAATGGCGCTGGCCGTCCTCGACCATGTCGACCAAGGCCTCGCCGGTGTGGAAATCGCGGACCACTGTGCCGCAGGGCACCTCGATGACCATTTCATCACCATAGCGGCCATGGCAGTCGCTGCCCTTGCCGTGCATGCCCCGGTTTCCCACCCAGTGGGCGTGATAGGACAGGTCAAGCAGGGTGGCAAGCTTCTTGGTGGCAACGAAGTAAATGTCGCCCCCATTGCCGCCGTCCCCGCCGTTGGGGCCGCCGTTGGGTATATAGGCTTCACGCTTGAACGCACAACAGCCGTTCCCACCGTTTCCGCCATTGACCTTGATTCTTGCATGATCCACAAACATTCATATACCGCCAATAAACGGTCGTATACAGCCGTTTATCATTGCACCTTCGAAAAACCTTGAACAATCGACTTCATGGACAAAATGGACCTCAACCGAAGTTGCCATCACTCTCCGTCCACAGAATCACCCAGCCCATACACCGACAGTACGCACATTAACAAACTCATAATAATACATAAACACAAAAACAAACAATCGGTCTTAGCATGGGCTAAATCAAAACACCCTCAAACAAGTTGAGGGTGTCAAAAAAGCGTACCAATCCGCCGAAGCGGTAAAATTCAACTTACTCGGCAGCGACCGCAACCGCGACGGGAATGATATCCACGCAGTGCCGACCCTGCTTGAAGAACCGGAACTGCACCACGCCGTCGACGAGCGCGAACAGGGTGTGGTCCTTGCCCATGCCGCAGTTGACGCCGGGATGCACTTTGGAACCGCGCTGCCGGACGATGATATTGCCCGCGAGGACCTTCTGGCCACCGTAGCGCTTGACACCCAGCCGCTGTGCATTACTGTCGCGACCGTTGCGCGAACTACCGCCTGCTTTCTTGTGAGCCATGTCGAATCTCCCTTATGCCTTGATCTCGCGGATCTCGAGTTCCGTGAAAAGCTGCCGATGACCCTGGGTCCTCTCGTAGCCTTTGCGTTTCTTGTACTTGTACACGCGGATTTTCTTGTTCAGGCCATGGGCCTTCACTTCCGCGACCACCTTGCTGTCGGTCAGCGCCTGCGGGTCAACCACGATGTCCGCGCCGCCCTTGGCAATCAGCTGCACCTGGTCCAGTTCCACGATTTCACCCACGGGATTGTCGAGCTTTTCCACCCGGATGAGGTCGCCCTGGGCCACGCGGTACTGTTTACCGCCTGTTGTCACCACTGCGTACATGTTTCCATCTCCGTCATTTTTTATCGCGCCGCGCCGGGCCCGATAGCCCGTCACGACCCGTCTTCAAGCCTTCTCAGGCGGATTCGCCGGACGTACTGCCCGCATCGAACCGCACCGCGGCCGCCCGCAACTCGGCAATGGCCGAGAGGGAGGCCAGATAACTCGACTTCGGGTTCTTCGGGGACGGCCGGTTGTTTGTCACCGCCCGCAACTCACCGAAGGGCCCGATGGCCACAATCTCATGCGAATTGGTCGTGGCCGCCGGATCGGCAACCACACGCACTTTGGTCCGCTCGGCGCCGATGCCCGCAAGGCTGAGCGCCGCCGCGACGTTCACGTTGGCCGGAAAGGCCTTCACCGCGTCCAGCGCCGAACCGTCAAACACCACGAAGGGCTCGGTCAGCCCGTCCAGGCTGATGCCGTTGTTCACGAGATAGGGCGCACCTTTGAGTCCCGCGGGCGGCTTGCGCGTCGTGAGCGTCACCGAGTCCAGCCCGGCCTGCATGGCCGAACGTATGCCGTCCAGCCCGCAAATGGCGCCCGACGGCTGGCAAATCAAAACATTGCCCTGCCGTGCCACGCCGAACAGCTCCGGGTTAAGCATCAGTCCGCCGAGGCTCATGATGAGGCAATCCACCCCATGCTTTGCCGCGGTGCGCACCACGTCCGGCACGACCGCCGCCACCGC
>CAIUWO010000600.1 GCA_903902895.1 Candidatus Hydrogenedentota bacterium
ACCGGATAAGATAACCCTTCGTTTCCAGAGCAGGACCACAGACGACAACGCGCCCCCGGGCTTCCCCCGGGGGCGCGGCTTGTGTTGGGGACGCGGCACCGCGTAGAATGGTTCACTGTCTGCACACCGAGGAGCCTTCGCCATGTCCGCCTTTCTCCTGCTGGCCGTTTGCGGTCTGACCGCCCTTTCCGCCGCCGATGCCGCCCCCGCGCAGCCCGACGCCTGGGCCGCCGTCGAGCGGCAGTTTCATGAGGTGCCCATGGAGGCGCGGCGGCTGACCGGGCCGCTGTTCTGGCTGCACGGTGACGACAAAGAGACGCCCGAACGGCTCCGCCTTTTTCTAGACAAGGTGGTCGAGGGCGGCAATGGCTCTTTCTGCGCCGAATCGCGCCCGCACAGCGACTGGCTCGGCCCGCGCTGGTGGACCGACCTCGACGTGTGCCTCCAGCACGCCAAACAGAACGACCTGAAAATGTGGATCTTCGACGACGCATGGTGGCCCAGCCAGACGATGGGCCGGAAAGTGCCCGAGCAGTACATGGCCAAGCGGCTCAACGCTACGGAAAAGGGCGTTGCCGGTCCGGCCAGGCATGAAGAGGCCGTTGACGTGAGCGACCACTTCGTGGCACTGGTCGCCGGACGCGACACGGGTGACGGCGTGGACGGCGCCTCGCTGGTGGATTTGCTGCCGATGGTGAAGGACGGCCGTGTCGTCTGGGACGCGCCCGAGGGCAACTGGAAGGTGATGCGCTTCGGCTGGGAAATCGCGCCTGTGTCCGCCCAGAACGGCCAACCCACGCTGGACGGCGCCAGCAGGGACTGCGTGGACTGGTTCATGAACACGGTCTACCAGCCGCACCAGGACCGTTTCAAGGACGACTTCGGCAAGACCATCGTCGGTTTCTTCTACGACGAGCCGGAGACGCAGGGTGACTGGGGCACCGAACTGAACGCCACCTTTTCCGAGCGCGGCGTGGACTGGAAGAAGGCGCTGGTCGCCTGGAAGTTCCCTCTCGCAAACGGCGAGCAGGCCGCCGCGAAATACGTCTATTACGACGCCCTCTTTGAAACGTGGGGACGCACGCTTTACGGCACTATGACCAAGTGGTGCGAATCCTGGGGCGGCCAGTCCATCGGCCATTTCATGGAGCACGATTTTCTCTACCTCAACCACGGCCTCGGCGCGGGCAACCTGTTTCAGATGCAGAAGTACTCGTCCATGGGCGGCATGGACCTGGTTTGCAGCCAACTGCATCCCGGCCAGAAGAAGACCGACATCTTCCAATTGCCCAAGCTGACCTCGTCCATCTCGCACGTGTACGGCAAGAAGGATGATGTCGCCATGTGCGAGATTTACGGGGCGTACGGACAGGACCTGTCCTACCCCGAAATGAAGTGGCTTGCCGACCAGCACCAGGTGCGCGGCGTGAACTTCATGATTACCCACTCGTTCAATCCCCGCGCGCCGCAGGACACCGACTGCCCGCCCTACTTCTACAGCGGGGACCGGGAGCCGCGCTGGCCGCTCTACCGGGTGTGGGCCGACTACAACAACCGGCTGAGCCTGTTGCTGAGCGGCGGCCGCCATGTCTGTCCGGTGGCGCAACTGTTCTGCGGCAACAGCAAGCACGTGGGCAGGGCCGTGCTGCCCGAGGACATGACCACGGCTTTGCAGGACGCGCTGTATGACAGTGACTGGCTGCCCTATGACGTGTTCGAGAAGGACACGAACATTGCCGACCGGCAGCTTGCGCTGCACAACGAACGCTACAGCGCGCTGGTCGTGCCGCCCGTCGAGGTGATTCCCTGGGAGGCACTGGCGAAGGTGCGTGACTTCCTCCATGCGGGCGGTGTCGTGCTGGCCCATGGATTCCTGCCCGAACGGTCGGCCACGCTCGGCAAAACGGACGCCGACATTGCCGCGCTTTGCACCGAGATATGGGGCGACGCGCCCGTGCCCGGCGTCGAACCGCGCCGTGTCACGCCCGCGGGCGGCAAGGCCTATTTCCTTTCTGAAAAGCCCGGTGCCGCAGAGGTTGGCGCCGTGCTGGCCAATGCCGACG
>CAIUWO010000601.1 GCA_903902895.1 Candidatus Hydrogenedentota bacterium
CTTTGTGGCGGGCATGATCCCGCTGCTGGTGTCCAACGGCACGGGCGCGGCGACGAACAAGAGCATCAGCTGCGTGATCATCGGCGGCCAGACGCTGGCGCTGCTGCTCACGCTGATCGCCACGCCGGTGATGTACACGCTTTTCGACGACCTGGTGAACTCGCGCGCAATCCGGTGGTTCGCGCGGTTTAGTCCGGCGCAGCCGGAGGAGTAGACACTGGGGCCGCCGGCATCCGTGCCGGCAGCGTTGCGAGCGAAGCGAAGCAATCTCTTGGAACCGAGGCGTCCCGCGAGCAGGAGATTGCTTCGTCGGGCTGAAGCCCTTCTCGCAATGACGAGGTGAGGAGCGTCCCCTATTCATTCTTTGGGCTTCTCGTTCCCAAATTGTATTTGGGAATGCACTTGTTCGCGAAGTTGCACTTCGCGCGCCGGGGCATGGCCCCGGCGAAGAAAAGAACTGACTCTTGGGGCGGGGTGACTGGGCGGGATCTAAAGCGAAGGATCGCCAGTCGCACTTGGACATCGGACATCTACAGGTCGGACATATCCCACATGAAGACAGCACTTCCACTCTCGATAAGTAGTCTTGATCCATCGGGGGAAAGCGGTGTGTTAACAGAATAGTTTGTTTCAGCCGGCAACTCGGCCAGCGTGGCTCCATTCGCAGCATTTATGATTCGGACAATGTCCTCTGGATTCGAGTCTTCGCACTTGTAGTAAGCGAGTATGTGCTTTCCATGTGGACTGTAGACAGCCTCGCTCACACTGGTTCCATCAATTGCGGGAATGGACGCCAACTCCCCGCCACTCACTGTATCCCATACACGAATGCCTGAGGCGCCAAGCGCCGACATGAGGCGGGTTCCATCGGGTGAGAAGGCGATTGAGGATACAGGCTCAGGAGTATCTATTCTGCTCAAGAGTCGGCCTGTTTGTGTGGTCAGGAGCATGATGCCGCTCTTATCCCGCAAGCCGAGGGCGATAATGTTTCCGTCAGGGGAAATGCGAATCTCCGCACCATAGAGTTCCTTGGCGAACCACATGGTCCATTCTGCGGTGTCCTTATCCGGATTCCACAGCGCATACTGCCCATCGCCGACCATGAGCACACGTTCGCCGTCAGGAAAGGGAAGAATGCGCACATACTGGCTGTAATGTCCAAGACAATACGTTCGGGTCGTTTGCTGGGAAAGGTCTTTTAAGTGCACGTGTTCAGTGGTGTGCGTGACATGCCAGCGGGGCACTGACCCCGCGGGGTCAGCCATCGCCCCGGTGGTCAGTGAATTCACCTCTTGGTCAGCCGTGGTATCCCAGAGAGAAGGATTGGCCCCATCCAGATAGATATACTTTCCATCCGGCGAAAGCTGGGCGTTCTCCGCGTATCCGGGATGGAAAGACAGGCGCTTTTCCACCGTTGCATCAAGGGCATTGCGCAACCGCGTTTCGCCGTTTTCCACGCTCAGAAAGAATGGCGCCGCCCCCCCGGAGAGGACGCTAGGGTACTTTGCTGCGGCGGGCAAATCCTGCCGGTATTGGATCATTTCCCTGCCTGTGCGGGCGTCGAAAACCCGCACGCAGGGGGCGTATTCACTCCGGTACCTTCTCCATCCCGGTCCGTCTTTGCCACAGCGACGCCTTCTTTCGCGGCAATAGAGCAAGACCGCTTTGCTGCCGTCCGGAGTGATGACGACACTGGGACGCGCGCCTTCCTTCAATTGCGTGGTCCATAGCAGCCTGCCGGTTTGGGTGACACGCGCCTGGACCACTTGGCGGTATTCCTGTTGCTCTTTCTTGTAACCGCACAGACAGAAGACAAGGCCATCGGCGGAGAAGCTGGCATAATTCCACACGGTGCCTCCCCGTATGCGGCAAAGGCGTTTCCCTGAATCAAGGTCCCAGACAAGCGCCGTGTCCACTGTGTAGTAATGCTCGAATAATCCCACCGCAAACCGGTTGTCAGGGGACAGGAAGATTCTGTCCGCCTCTCCATTTTCCGAAGATAGGTTGTGAACCAGCTTTTCGGACGCCGCATCCCACACCTGGATACCC
>CAIUWO010000602.1 GCA_903902895.1 Candidatus Hydrogenedentota bacterium
ATGACGCGTCGTACGCGGGCACAGATGAACTGCCGAGTCATTCCGTGACGCTTAGTGCTTATTCTATTGGACAATATAAGGTGACAAACAAACAGTACTGTGACGTGCTGAACTGGGCGCTGTCGCAAGGGTATCTCTACAGTGACGCGGCGGGGACGGCCTGGCCGGGCACGGGCGACATCTACGCCGGGGGCGCGGGTTTCCGATTCCTGATCGTGAACTTTACCTCCCCGGACAACGGCTGCAACATAGAGTATTCGGGCGGGCTGTTTAATTCGAAGACGCGGGTAGGCATGCCGGGGACGACGTACTACTCGATGGACACGCACCCGATGCAGAATGTGTCCTGGTGCGGCGCTGTGGCGTTCTGCAACTGGCTGAGCCAGATGCAGGGGTTGACGTCCTGTTACAACATGGGCGCGACGAACTGGCCGCTGACGGTGGCACCGCCGGCGTCGGGTGGATACCGGCTGCCGACGGAGGCTGAATGGGAGCGCGCGGCGGCGTGGAGCGGGACAAAGCACTATATATACGGGTATTCGAGGGATTCAATTTCAGGGAGCGGCCGGTGCAACTATGGTGGACTTAATCCGATGGGCCTGACGGCAGACCCAAAGACCTCTCCGGTGGGTTGGTATAACGGGAGCAATGTGAATCCGAACGGCGGTGTTACGACCACAAACAGCCCGAGCCCGGTGGGGGCGTACGACATGAGCGGCAATGTGACTGACTGGTGCGGCGACTGGTATGGGGTCTATGGAGCAGGCGCGGTTACGAATCCGACGGGGCCTGCATCGGCCGTGCCCCCGTACCGCGTGCATCGGGGTGGTTACTGGTCGAGTGTCACCGGGTCTGTATGTCGGACGGCATACCGCATGAAGGACCCCACGATTGTTGGGGCCAACGAAGTAGGTTTCCGCGTGGCCAAGTCCCCATGATCGGCGGCCTTAGCGTCTGAGAAAGCGTGCCAGGGCGCAAGACTGGCACGCATACAGAGAGAGCGCAGGACCAAGGGCGCGGCACGGGTGGCAATTCGGCCGCGCCGCTTGGTCCGCGCCGATTGGTCCGCGCCGTCAATGCGCCGAATTTCGCCTGCACGGCAACAAAGGAGTGCGGGCCCCGACCCGGAGCCAGAGCCCCGAACGCGTTTTGTATTCACATTCAAAAGCGTCTTCGTCTGTGTTGGCTTGAGCATGGCGTTCTGCAATGCCCCATGCCTGCCAGTGACCGCAAAGGAAGCGCAACCGGGTTCCCGTCCATAGAGCGCCGTGCAAACACGCGCCAGTCACCCGTCGGGATGAAGCCGCTGTGCGGCGCCGCGGCGCGGAATCTCGCCCGGCCTTGGCGCACACGCGCCCCGGACAACCGGCGGCAGCCCGTTCCTGTCATGTCTCATGGCGCGCCGGGTGACGCGCTCAATGACAGAGCCCCGGCTGGCAGGCGCAAGCGCCCGCTCCAGTCCCGTGTAAGGCTCGCGGACGGGGCCTGTCTTCCATGGCAACAACGGCCGGCGCGGGGACTATGGCGGTGTGATGCGGCGGTGTCTAATCAGACTAACGGCCTTGCCCCAGTCCCACACCGAGCCCGCCGCCGCATCCACAACAATCGTGGACGGCTGCAGGACCGTCTGCGTCTCTTGGAGCCCCAAAAGAGAGAATTGCAGCGGGAGACCGACGCGCTGGACTTTGGGAACAAGCGGCTGGAGCGGGAACGCCTGGCTGCCGAGGTCTTGTCGGGCACCCTGAAGACCTTTTCCCACCGCATCACCCAGGCGACCCCAGCGCAGTTGCAGGCCCTCATCGCGATGCCGGCCGACTCTGTGGCGGTCACCCCGGAGGGTATCCAACGCAACCTTATCGAGCGGTTGGATGTGGCCCAAAAAGAAAAAGTGAGCGCAAAT
>CAIUWO010000603.1 GCA_903902895.1 Candidatus Hydrogenedentota bacterium
ACCGCGGGCACTTGGCGAAGGGAGCGGGCGGCATGGTGCTGTGCATCGGCACACTCCCGCAGACCCTTGGGCTGGGACTGGCCGCTTCCGCCAAGTACGGCGAGGGCCTGGTGCTCGACCTGGGCGAGGCGGACATGGACGGCGCGGGCAGCCCGGCGGAAGCGGCGGCCCAGGTGGCCGTTTGGACCACCGGCAATCCCCGGGTGGACCGGATGCTCCAGGGCCGGGCGACGTTTCTCGGCGGTTACGAGGGTGACGGTGTCGCCGCCACCGGACCCGATGCCCGCAGGGTGCTGTGGGCGGGCCGGTCCTGCGCGGAGGCGCGCCCCACCCCCGCGGAACTGGCGCTGCGCGTCGACCTGCCGGAGCAGGTCATCACGGACAGACCGACGGACCCATGGGGCGTGGCGCTGTTCTGGCCCGAGATGATGCCGGCACCCCGGTACAGCGTGGACCCCTTTGTCCTTGCCCGGGCCTTTGCCACGGGCGCGCCGGTCATTCTTGGAGACCCGGCCGGCCCGGACGAGCTCGCCCGGCAGGAAGTGCTCCGCTGGGTCAGCCCGGAAGATGACGAGGCGCTGCGCGACGCCATCGACGAGGCCCTGGCGCGCGGCGGCGCCACCCGCGAGCGCGCGGCCAACGCCCGAAGACTTTTCCAGCGGCAATACGGTGTGCGCGCCGCGACGGCGCAGTTCGCGGTGGTGTGGGAACGGGCCATGGCGGCCGCGCCGAAGACGAGCACTCCTCCCGGTGGAAGACGCAGGCCGAAATAGCGAAACGGCTATTGGGGGGACAGGCGTGGCTGGTTACGCATCGCCGGCGCCCTACGCGCGACTATCGTAGTTCGTGCTGTAGAGGTCGATGACGCGCCGGATCATTTTCTGATAGGAGGTGTGATTCTGGCGGGCGACCGTCTTGAAGAAGTCGACGCTCTTTTTGCTCAAAGAAATGGTGACCTTCACCTGTTCCTCCTTGAGCACCAACCCCTCCGGCGGGGGCAGAAAGTCGCGGACGACCTTGAGTGTTCCCATCGGTTCGTCACTGTATTTTATTCTGGGTTTCATAGAGCCGTTTTCCTTTTCTCCAATATACCGCGCCGAAAATCCGGATTACGCCGCCACGGTGGGTGAAGCGGACGGTGGCTATGCCCTCGTCCATGCGGCCGATGCAGTAAAACCGGCTTTCGGCGCCGCTGTGACTGACATCCTCGGCGATGACACGGCATGGGTCGAGGAAGGCGTGCTGGGCGGCCTCGAACGAAATGCCGTGCTTGGCGACATTCTCGAGGTTCTTCTCGTCATCCCATTCAAAACGGGCGCGCTTCATGCCTCTATTTTACAGCAAGAGCGGCAATATAGGCAATACTTTTGTATGTAAGTTTATATGGATAGAGTTGGTCACGTCCCGGTTCCGGGGATGTTTTTGAATTCAGGGCATCTTTTCACGGGTCCCAAAAAGATAAATCGGGTAAGATGTCCCTGGAATTCCCTCTGAAACGGCGCGGCGCAAGAACGCACAGCCCATATGCCCGCAAACAGGTGGAAAGGTGATTCATGAGGCTCTCAACGTTGGCAATTGTGCTGTTCGCTTTCGCAGCAATGCCGGTGCCCGCCTGGACGGAACTTTCCCCGCCTGTGCCGGATACTGGGAGCGCCGGCATCCCTGCCGGCCTCTTCAAGGAACCCTCCCCGCGCATCCTCGAGAAGATCGAGGTGGACCGGGTCTGGTCGGGGCATCCGGTGGGCTTTTCCCTGCTCACCCGGGGGGACCGGCAGTTCGCCGCCTACTACGATGCCGAACGGCACATGACCGTAGCGTCGCGAAAACTGGATGAAAAAGACTGGCACCGCGTCCGGCTGCCGGAGGAACTCAACTGGGACAGCCACAACTCGGTCACGCTTGCCGTTGACGGCGCGGGCTGCCTGCACCTGAGCGGCAACATGCATGTCCGCCCGCTGGTTTACTTCCGCACGGCCAAGGCGCTGGATATCGACACCTTCGAGCGGGCACCCATGACGGGCGCGCGGGAAAGCCGGGTCACCTACCCCACATTTCTAAACGGACCCTCGGGGGAGCTCCTTTTCACCTACCGCGACGGGGCGAGTGGAAACGGGGACCAGGTATACAACGTGTACGACACCGCCCAACGGAGTTGGCGCCGTCTGCTCGACACTTCCCTGTGCGCGGGCAACGGCAGGATGAACGCCTATTTGAGCGGGCCGGTCAAGGGGCCCGACGGTCTGTTTCATCTTTGCTGGGTCTGGCGCGACACGCCCGACTGCGCGACCAACCACGACGTGTCCTATGCGCGCAGCCGGGACATGGTCCACTGGGAGAACGCCGCGGGGGAGGCGCTGGAACTGCCCATCACCCTGGAAAGCAGGGGCGTGGTGGTCGATCCCGTGCCGCCCGGCGGCGGCGTGATCAACGGCAACACCACGCTGGGCTTTGACCACCGGAACCGGCCGGTCGTCAGCTACCACAAATATGACGCCGCCGGGAAGACGCAGCTTTACAATGCGCGGCTGGAAGACGGGGCCTGGAAAATCTGCCAGACCAGCGACTGGGACTACCGGTGGGAATTCAGCGGCGGCGGCAGCATTCCTTTCGAGATTCGCGTCTCGCCGGTGTCCCCCGCCGCGGACGGTTTCCTGCGGCAGCCCTTTTCCCACCCCAAGTGCGGCGGCGGCATCTGGAAACTCGATGAGGACACGCTCAAGCCCGTGGGCACGGTGACGGAACCGGTCAGTCTTCCCGGGGAGTTGGGCCGCCTGGAAAGTGAATTTCCGGACATGCACATCCGGCGGGCGCAGGACCTCGGCGGCGGCCCGGAAGCCGGCACGCGCTTTCTGCTTCAATGGGAGACGCTCGGCCCCAACCGCGACCGTCCCCGCGAGGGTGCGCCGCCGCCGTCGGCGCTATGGCTACTTAAGCTTGGAGATAAATAAGAAGGGTGCCGACGCATTGTGGGCAGGATTTTGTCGTTGTGCTGCCAGGGGTACATGGCGCCACCGGATAAACCGGACGGAGGTGTTAAGGTGACGCAGGCCAAGCGGCATGCCTGAAGCGATGAATTTCCTTTCCTCGGGCTGGTATTGTTCCGCATCGCGACGAGGATTAAGGGAAGAGAATTTGAACTGGTTCATGGACAAACGCATACTGTCCTTCGGGTTTCCTGGAAGGCCATCCCAACAGATTGGAGCGGGTTTGTGCAGACATTTCTCGTAGGCGTTTCATTTGCGGACGTTCCATTGTCAGTTGAAGAGACATTGGAACTGGTCCTGCCACAGGTGCCGGCGCAGCATGACCGGGTGGTTGTTAACACCTCAAATTCGGGGCGCTTGTTCTCGATCTTTTTCGAGGTGTCAACGCAGCTTTTCCCCGAGGGGGCCGTGCATCACGAGAGTGACGGTCGTCTCCTTTTCTTCACGGGGCACCTGTGGCCCACCGGTTACGACAGCAATGTGCTGCCCAGCATGGCGCAACATCTTCTTCAAATGGCCGCGAGATACTCTCCAGAGGCGATTCGGGAGAAATGCATCGGCGAATATGCGCTTGTTCATTTTGACAAGCGAGAAGACTGCGTCACGGCGTTTTGTGACCCCATCGGCATCGGCTCACTCTATTACTATGCCGGTGCAAAAGGTCTGTTCATATCCAACCGGATTGATCTCATCCGGGCCGTTCTTGGCCCTGAATGCACGGGCTACGATGAGAACACCCTGGCCTATTTCGTGACATGGGGATTAATTCCATCAGGAATGACCATCTACAGGGACATTCACGGGGTAAAGGCGGGTGAGATACTGCACATTCAAGGTGAAGCGCTGCGTGTGGAACAGACGTCCGAGAACCCCTTTCTGCATCTTCCCGGAACCGACCATTTCACAGGCATGAGCGAGGAAGTTTGGGAAAGCATGGGGGAGGAGATTCGCACAAACATGCGGTTTCTCCGGTTCTGCGACGCCATATACCCTTCCTTTGGGTTGTCCGGCGGAAGGGACAGCCGGCTGTTGCTTGCCGTCGCACTGAATGAGGGTACTGCCCATAACATCCACTTCTTCACGAAGGGTGTGGACGTGCATCCGGACGTGATTGTGGCAAAGGAAATTACCGAACATTTCGGCCTGTTTCACACGGTGCAGAGCCCAAAGCCCGGTTCTGTGGACCCCTTTGTTGTTTTTGACGAGGCCATGCCCAAACACATGTTCTATTCGGAAGGGATGTCCTCCTGTTTTGAACCACACGCCAGAGCGGTGTGCGCCGATGTCCCAATCTTTACCGGACTGAATGGGGAGAATTTCAGGGCACCCTTTGACCTGCACGGGCACAATACGGAGAACATAGGCGACTTTGCCGGACTTGAAACGTTCTTCGACAAGAGGGTGTGGCTTAATCCGGCGAACCTGGTTCACTCCGAGATTGTCCAAAGACATCGCAGGGACCGCATGGACTGGATTCATCTGCGTCTGGAACAGGGCGTGCCGGCGGCGGACATTCCCAACCACTTCTACGCCGAATGGCAGTCCCTTCGCAGGAACCACGGTTTCCGGAAAATGAACGGATATAATCACCACGTGATTAATGTCTTGAGTGGCAACACCATGTACTGGGCGGCCACCCACATTGGTCCGGAGGCACGGAGACAGGAACGCATTCATTTCGAACTGATGCGCAGACTGGAACCCTGGCTTACTGAGCATCATTTTGCCATGACCGCATGGCATCCGAGCCTGGCGAGCTCGTTGTCCAATCCCATACCGGCGCCGGTGGTGCCTTCCGGCCAAACAGCGGTGGCACAAATCCAAAACGCCGATTGGCGCACACACATCAACACAAATGAGAAGTTTCGGGCGCATGTGCGTGACTACATGATGGGGTTCGCGCCCGAGAGTCCATTGTGGAACATCGTCGACCGGGCACGAATAGAGGCCTGGTTTAAGAATTCAAACCATTCCCATCTGGACCGCTTCTGCTTCTATGGGGCCCTGACCGTGGCCATGGTCTACGACCAGCGCAGGAAGTGTGAAAAGATGCGCAAGGCACCGGTTGGAAAGCGGTTGCTGGTGCGGGCGAACGACAGCCAAAGAATCTACATGGTGCACCGGGGGAAGAAAGAGTACGTGCCCAGCATGGAAGCATTGCGCGCGATGAAGTGCAGCCTAGAGGATGTAACGGTCGTTTCGCCGTCGGTGGTGAACAGGCTCGCCTGAGCCGAGTCAATGCCATACCCGCCGGGGACGATGCGGCGCACCAGACAACCCGCAATGAAATCGGACCGCCAACACTGCGGCAGAACGCATCCTTCCCTCGGACGGTTTCCTGACGCAGCTCTTCTCCGACACCGAATGCGGCGGGGCCCGGAAGCCGGCACGCGGTTTCTGCTTCAATGGGAGACGCTCGGCCCCAACCGTGACCGCCCCCGCGAGGGTGCGCTGCCGCCGCCGTCGGTGCTCTGGCTGTATGGAACCGCAATGTCCGAACAGTAGCAAGGGATGCCTTGGCGTTATGGCGTGGCGTTTATTGCCTCTCCTGACTTGGCGGGGTTGCTCGGGCCGCTTGGCGGCATGTACTGTAAGACCCGCTGTCAAGCCGAAAGAAGGATGGTGTCTGTCACATGAATATGCGCTCCATGAAAGAGATTGACCTTTCCGAATTCGACTTTATGGACTTTGGCTCCTCCGAAGGCAATTCGCTCAAGTTCGGTGTGCGCCACTTGGGCGGGCACCGGGGGCTGGGCGTTGATTTTGACCCCGCAAAGGTGCGCAAAGCGCAGGAACAGGGTTTTGACTGCGTGTGCGGCGATTTGACCAACCTGGAAGTCCCCCAATCCTGCGTCCGCTTTGTTGTTGCAAACCACGTGATCGAGCACCTTGACAGTGAGGAGGCGATTGGCAAGGTGATTGCCTCGGCGGTTTGGGCCGCGCGGGATTTTGTCTATGTGGCCTGCCCATGGTTTGACGCGGACGAACACCTGCGCACCCTTGGCCTGAAATTCTACTGGTCTGACTGGCGTGCGCACCGGACACACCCCACAAGCGCAATGCTGGCAAAGATTCTTCAGGCCAACGGAATCAACCGCTTCGCCCTTTTTGGAAACAAAAGGATTACCAGTTCCGACCATACCGCCATTCATCCGTTATCCGCCCCGCCGGACCAGCACCGGTACAACACGGCGCATGGGTTCAAACCGCGGGTCACATTCAGCAAGCCCCTGTTCAAGGAGACCGTCTGCGTTATTGCCGCGTCCGAATCGGTGGACCCCGCCACGGCCCTTGCGTACTGCCGGGGCATGGCGCCCCTGCACGAGATCAGCGAGGCTTCCGGCGGGCCAATCTATACCCCCCACAACGCCATTGCAGACCTCAGACTGCTCTCCGAGAACCTGATGCTGGATTACCTCAAGCTGAAACGGAGGGTGGAGAAACAGCACTCAAGGCGCTTGACGTTCCGTTCCGGAATGGACGGTCTGAGCTCCGTTCTGAGCGACATTCGCCAGCACGGGATCTGGAAGATATTGAAGCGGGCCGCCAACAGAACCAAGCGCGATCTGCTCTCCCGGTATGACGGGGACGAGCTGCCTTCCGTGCTGCATGCGTCAGGCTCCTATCGTGTCGAACCGGCGCGCTCCGGAAAAAATTCCGCCGGAAGATCGCCGACGCTCTCGGTTACGACCGACGGGTCGCCTTGGGGCGGGATTTCATTCAACATGCTGCGGCGCGGGGATGGGTCCAAAGTCGCGGGGCAGTTTCTTGCATGCGCCCCC
>CAIUWO010000604.1 GCA_903902895.1 Candidatus Hydrogenedentota bacterium
AAGCGAAGCAATCTCTTGTGCCCACAGCCTGACGCGCGCAAGAGATTGCCGCGTCGGACTGCGTCCTCCTCGCAATGACTGCATTTCTTCGGGTCTGGCGACTTAAACATAAGACTCAATCAGGATGACTCACTACACTAGATTCTTCCGTCCCAGAGATAGTCAGTCCGCCGCCCGCGGCAGCTCTTGGCCATTTCGGGGTTGCGGTCCAGCAACGCCCGGCTCAGTTCCCCCACATGCTTCGAGGCGTGATGGTAGTCGATGATGAACTGGGCGCCGGGAAAATGGGTATGGGCGGTGTTCTTTACCCAATCGGCACAGTCGCCCAGCACCAAGACGCGTCTGGCCTGGAACCCGCAGGCCACAGACCCGAAAGATGGGACGGCCACCGTGGACGGCCGTCAGCGGATATCTTACGCCCTGCGGCGCCGCGCGCCGAGCGCGGCAAGGGCCAGCGCCAGGCCCGCCAGCGCGGCGGTCGAGGCCGCGGGCATCTGCACCTTGGGCGCCACGGCGAGCAGCATCCCGTTGCTTTCCTGCACGGCGGGGCTGTCATCGGAGATGAAGCAGGTGTATCGGCCGGCGTGCGCGAACAGCACGTTCGGTATGCTGTAGGTGGGCTGGGTGGCCCCGGCAATGTCGTCGCCGTCCCTGCGCCACTGGTACTGCACCGTGCCGTAGGGATGCCGCACATTCACCTGCATGGTGATCGCGCCGCCCTCATGGATGGTTGCATTGGCCGGCGTGGGGCCCGTGATGTTGAGCCGTCCCGTGTCCGTTTCCACCAGGCAGTTGCGCGTGTACGCCACCGGAAGATCATTCCACGTTCCCGAACCGGCATAGGTCATGCCCGCATGCTCGATGCCGCTCGCGTTGTTCGGCTCCGACACGCTCCAGTTGCTGTACCAGGGGGCGACGGTCGTGCCGTTGCTGTAGTCGCCGTTGTAGAAATTGGCGCCGTTTTCCGCCCAGACCCACCGGCCCTCGGTCTGAATGTCGTTCGCCCCGATGTACAGGACGTCCGCAAGGGGACCCATGGTGGTCCGTATCCAGAGGTTTTCCGCGGCGTCGTTGATGGTGGACAGATAGCCGCCCCACTGGCCGGCCAGCGTGTTGCCGTCGGTCCACGTCATGGAGGGGGTGATCTTGTAGTAATGGCCGTTGGCGGGGTTGCGAATCCAGTCGTTGGAGCGGTCGCCGATGCCCGTTCCGGGCGTCAGGTACATCTCGTAAATGCCCTTGCGCGGCTGGTTGGCGCTTTCCCAGCCCAGCCAGGCCACCGCGTCCCCGCCCTTTTCATAAAAGACCATGCGGATGTCGTAGGCCTGCCCCGCCACCAGCGGGGTGGAGGTCGTGCCGGTGTAGGTGGTCGAACCGTGGTCGTTCCACTCGTTCACCAGCAGTTCGCCGTTTACCCACAGCAGCACACCGTCGTCGGTGCGGACCAGAAAATCGTAGACGTCGCTGTACTGCGGGGTGACCGTGCCGGACCAGCACACGGAGAAGTCGTTCACCCCGAGGGCGGGGTGGGGGATGCCGCCGCCCCAGTCAAAGGTCACCTGGTGGTCCACGCGGGTGGCCTTCAGATCGCTCAGGTTTCGGGTCCCAAAGTACTCGCCCAGCAGCCCGCCCGTGCCGTCGCACATGCGGTCATCGGTGCATCCGGCCGGATGCACCGCGGGGTTCAGCGCCGCGGCAAGGTACTGCGCCCGGTTCCCGCCAGCCGCCTCATATTCGTGCAGATTCGAGCAGCCGTCGCCGTCCGCATCGCCGCACCAGCCCAGATAGGGGTACAGCAGCGTGTACTCGTCCGGATTGGGGATTGCCATGCCCGGGCTGCCAAGCAGGCTGTTTGCCATTGAGTTGTTTATAACCAAATCCATGATCAGCAGCGGAAAAGCCAGCGTGTCCTGATCGCCGATCACCATCATGCCCGTGAAGAAGTACTCCACGTCGTCTATGTTGCGTATCATGGTGCTTGTCTCACCGTTCGGACCGCCGCCCAAATCCCTCCACGCAAGCGCGAAGTCGCGGGTCCAGGCATCGTGCACCTGCGTGTGCGACGTGCCCCCCGTGGCGGTGCAGTCAAACGACGGATTGGCCAGAATCGCGGCCACCAGCGAAAATTCGTCGCTGTCGAGCATATCGTTTGGGAACAGCGCTATGGGGGTTTGTGAAATGTCGAAACCGCCGTTGATATCGCAGACCGCGGGGTCCAGCGTGAATGTGGCGGGCAGGACGGGCGGATTCAGTGTCAGCACCACGGGCCAGAGCTGGCATTGCCACACATGAGTCATCACCGTGTCAAAATTGATCGTCACGACATCGGCCCGAACCGGGCTTGCCGTGAAGCCCATGCCAAGAATGACACAAAGAATGAGGGCCAGATTGCGCAAAGCACGTCTCCTTATAGTGATCCCGCAACCATGATAGTTTACTCTGGCTGGACTGTCAAGGGC
>CAIUWO010000605.1 GCA_903902895.1 Candidatus Hydrogenedentota bacterium
ACACGCCGCTGATCGGTTTTGACCGGGCCGGCATCGGGAAGGCCTGGCATTGTCCGCCCCAAGCCATCCGTGGCAACCCAAGTATCTGAATACAAATCCCGGTAGCCGCCATCCTCGGCAAAGGCAAAAAGCGGAAGCAAGGCAAGACAAAAGAAAAGCGTATAGAATCTCATGGTGCACTCCGTTCTTGACGCACAAAGCCCGCCGCACCTGCGGCCAGCATATAAGATGAACTCGCCAAGGAAATTTCAGTATAACACACGCCTAGCCATTCAAAGATGAGCACATTTGCAGTACAGAGACGAAGTCACCGCCCTTGGCTGCGCCAGCAGCCAAAGCGCCGACTAAGGTCGGCGCAGTCCATATATCGGGTACCAACTATTTGGAGTGCGGGGACGAAGTCACCGCTTTGGCTGTGGGTTTAGCCAAACCCCCAACTACGATCCGCGCAATCCAAATAGGTCTTACCTTAATTTGTGAGAACCCTTTAGACTGCGCTATGCTTGTATCCCCGGTTGACAGACCGCGGTAACCGTTCCACAACCCAATCAGGAATAGACGCATGTCCACAAAACGCGAAGTCATCCTCTCCGGTATCCGGCCGACCGGCCGTTTGCATTACGGCAATTATTTTTGCGCGATCACCCACATTTTGCGTCTGCAGGAACAGGACGCGCAGTGCTATTACTTTGTGGCGGATTATCATGCGCTGACGACGATTACCGACCGCCGCGAAATCTATCGCGACACGCTTAACATGTTGCGCACCTATGTCGCGTGCGGCCTGGATCCTATTCGTTCAACCATTTACCGCCAGAGCGACCTGCCCTGCACAGCCGAACTCGCCCTGCTGCTCGGGATGATCACGAATATCGGCCATCTGGAACGAGGGACGACCTACAAGGACAAAATGCTGAAGTTGGAGGCCGATCCCCGCGCCGAAGGCAACCCCCTGTCTTATGGCTTGCTCGGATATCCCGTCTTGATGGCGGCCGACATTCTCATTGTCCGCGCCGATGTGGTGCCGGTGGGCGATGACCAACGGCAGCATGTCGAAATGGCCTGCGACATTGCGGAGAAGTTCAACAGCCGTTTTGGCGAGGCGCTCCATGTGCCCCGTGCAGTCGGGCGCGAAGCCATGCGCCTTCCGGGCTTGGACGGCTCGTCCAAGATGGGCAAGAGCGACAACAACACGCTGGATCTGCTGGATAACCCGCAAACGGTGCTGCAGAAGATCAAGGGTGTGGAAACCTCGACGGATCCGCGTCCCCTGGAAACCGAGAGCAACGAACCCGACGCCATCGTGCCGCAAATGCCTGGCGGGGTTGGCGTGTTGTACCGGCTCCTGCATCTGCTGGCACCGCAGGACGTCTATCTGGACTTTGTGGGGCAGTATCGCGCCGGTGGCAAGTTCTACGGGAAGCTGAAGGCTGCGGTGGCCGAGCATGTGTCGAAGTTCAACGCGCCGGTCATCGAGCGTTACAACAACCCGGCTTTCAACGATGATTACATCGAGGATTTCCTGCGCGAGAATGCGAAGAAAGTGACACCGGTCGCCCTTGAGACCGTGGAGCGGTGCCGGGAAGCCATTGGTATCGGCCACAGCCTTTACCGCGCTTAAGCCGGGCTATTCGTCGTCCAGATTGACCCGGGGAAAGTGCTCCTTGGCGCATTCCTTGCAGATGCCGTGGCTCAGCTGTATGTCCGTCTGTTTTTCGAGATAGGCCTCAAGGGTGTCCCAATAGCCCTGATCGTCGCGAATGCGTTTGCAGTACGCGCAAACAGGAAGGAGTCCGGTCAGCGTTTTTACGTTGGCGAGCGCATCAGAAAGCTCTTCCACCGTGTGCTGCAGTTCCCGGTAGGTGACCGCATTGGCAAGGGCGACCCCCGCGATTTTTCCCGTGTTGAGCGCGGTATCCTTGTAACGCCCCAGATATTCAGGAAAAAGCACCTCGGACACCTCAACAATGGCCATAAGTTTACCCTGATGTTTGATGCGCATGCGGAACCCGTCGGTCGCGAATTCAAGATCCTGGCTGGTGCTGCCGAAATCCAACAATGCGGCGCAGTACTCCTCTTCCATCGTTTCAAAGGGTTGGGTGTATCCTTCGGCGGGCTGGCCCTCGCGTAGCGTAAGCAGGCGAATACGTCCGGGGGCAAAGAGGATGGAGAGCAACTCCATGAACGTCCTGGCGGTCTCTGCCATAGTACCCGTGGCCGCCAGACGCCCCATGAGATCCATGATCATCGCGCTGTCGGCGGATTCCCGCATCGCGGTCGCAAATTGTTTGAGCGTGTCCTCGCGTTCTCGGGAAAATCGCCATTCCTGTTCCACCTGCTTGAGCCACAGTTTCATTACGTCGAGCCCTATGGGAAGAACCTCACTGGGCAGGCCGATGTAATCGGCGAAGGCGTGGAGTCGGGCATGGCTTCCGGGGTCAACGTAGGTATCCGCCAGCACAATCTTGTTCACGGATTCCTGAAAAAACAGGCGCGCAGTGGCTTGATCGAAACCCCACCCGGCCAGATGCTCTTCCCACCGGGCCAGCCATCCCGGCGTGACGAGATGCGCCCCCCGTTCCGCCAGACCCTGCACCAGCGAACCGCCGAGGATCAGTTCGAAGCAGTTGGCGAAACAGTGCACACGGTCGGTCGAATCCGCATCCCCCCGGGGAAGGAGGTTCAAACACGGCCCCCCCACGACCACGCAGGAAGCGTTTTCCGGGATGGGGGGCTTGCAGCGGGCCTTGATCGCCGACAGAGTCATCGCGGGGCGAGTACATCTCGAAGTAAACGCCACCATCGCAAAGACGTCCCCTTTCCCTTCGATTACGCGGGCCATCTCCATTTTCACTGTTTCACTGCAAAGGACATAGATGGGTTCAGGCATGGGCGGCCTGTGCCCAGGCAAGCAGATAGGTACCCCATCGCCTGTTCGCATCGGCCATGAGAACCTTCTCCGGTATCTGTTTTGCATCCCGGTGGCCGAGGGCCGCAAGCACTCTTTCCATGGAGGTCATGGAAACTCCTTTGACAGGACTTGGCGAATGAGTGCAGGGGCTTCGGAGGCGGAGCGGCCCATGGCGTCCGCGCCCACTTCCCGCCACAATCCGGGATCCATGATGAACGGCGCGCCGCCCACGATTATTTTGCAGTCGGATTCGTTTCGACGCAAGCCCTCGAAGACTTTAGAAATTCGCAGCGCTGATGGAAGAATAAGCACGGAAATCATCAGCACTTCAATGTTGTCGCGCAATATGCGGTCGACCACCTCTTCGGGGCCCAGTCCCGCCCCATAGTCCAGAACCTGGAATCCCCCAGAGCGCACACTCGCGCACACCAGACGCTTACCCAGCGTGTGATGGTCGCCCAGTGTGGTAACGGCTATCTTGGGACCTTCGGGGGCGTCCGCTTGGGTCTGCGGCAGGAGTGTATCGAGCAGTTCCTCGCAAATGCGTCCACTCATGTAGATCTGCGACAGGGCCACCCTGCCGTCTTCCCAAGCCTTCCCAATGCGCTCAAGGGCGGGTGTTACCAACTCTTCGAACACAC
>CAIUWO010000606.1 GCA_903902895.1 Candidatus Hydrogenedentota bacterium
GGAGACGGTCAGGGCCACCGCCGTGCCGGGGGCAACCGAACCGCCCGCCGCAGGAGTCTGGGAGATAACCGTGCCGGAAGCAACCGTTGGGTCAAAGACTTGGGTGATGGTGCCGACGGTCAGGCTCGCGCCGGTAATGGTCGTCGAGGCTGCCGCCTGCGTCTGGCCAACCACGTTGGGAACTGTCACGGGCTGCACACCCTTGGAGACGGTCAGGGCCACCGCCGTGCCGGGGGCAACCGAGCCGCCCGCCGCAGGAGTCTGGGAGATAACCGTGCCGGAGGGAACGGTCGCACTAAACGCCTGGGTAATCGTGCCCACGGTCAGGGTCGCGCCGGTGATCGCGGTTGAAGCGGCCGCCTGCGTCTGGCCAACCACGTTGGGCACCGTCACGGGCTGCACGCCCTTGGAGACGGTCAACGCCACCGCCGTGCCGGGGGCCACCGAGCCGCCCGCCGCAGGAGTCTGGGAGATAACCGTGCCGGAGGGAACGGTCGCACTAAACGCCTGGGTAATCGTGCCCACGGTCAGGCTCGCGCCGGTGATCGCGGTTGAAGCGGCCGCCTGCGTCTGACCCACCACGTTGGGAACCGTGATAAGAACCTGTGTATAGGTGCCCGCGGCAGAGGCGGTTGCGCCTGCGGTAATGGTGACAGACTGGTCTGCCGGGGCAGTCCAACCGGCGACAGCCTTGAACTGAACGGTCACCGCCCCTGCAGCCAGACCGGTCACGGTCGCGCCGCTGTTCTGGTACGTGCCGGTGGCTCCCGCGCGCCACTGCGCCCCGGCCGTATTGGCGGCCGCCGGAGAAATGGTCACGGTCAGCGAGCCCGTTGTTGCGGTCGGTTTATCCGCGTTGTTGCCCGGGAAGGTGAGCGCCGTGATTTCCGCGAGGTTGGTGAAGCCATCCCCATCGCTGTCCGCAGTCTGAATTCCGGTGAAGCTGTAGTTCGCGGTTCTCCATGCGGCGCCGTAGGTGTTTCGCGCGGACCTGCCGCTGACGGTATGGCATATGGTGCAGTTGTCGATGCGCGTTCCCACGGCTGCGGGATAGGCAGCTTCGAAATCACTCAGGTATTGGTCGACGGCATGGGCGGGAATGGCGAAAACACACGCCAGCAAGAACGCCACAACTAATAAACGAACTCGCATAAATCTCTCCTTTTGGATTGGATTTTCAGGCTAAGACCTATCTACATCACGCTTAGGCGCCAGAATTGTACCCGCCACTTTGCCGTGCTGGCCTCAGGGCATACTGCGGGTTGTTGCGCGCGCCCCTCAGGGAAACTACGTAAACCACCCGCTTTTGTCGGATGAGCGCCGGAAGGAAGGTGCCTGAAAAGGGTCGCGCTCCGGCGTTCCCGTGGTTGCGGGTTCCGGAGCGCGGTTGGCAAGCTTTAATTGTTTGGCCTGTCGCCTACATCTTTCGCCGCGCCATCACCTGAAGTGTTACCAGGCTCAGTCCGGCCACGAACAGGTTGCCAAGCGCCTGCGCGATGCCGCCCAGGGAGAAGGTGCTCTTCTCGCAGCCCAAACCGGCACAACCGCCAGGTTCTGGACCAGCGGATACGGTCAGGTCCACCGACGACCCGGGTGCAAGTTCAATGCCCGCCGCCGGATGCTGGCTGATGACCTCTCCCGCCGGAATGGTTTCACTGGGGGTTTCTGTCACCTGGCCCACCGCGAGCCCGGCGGCGCCAATCGCGATGGCCGCCCCATCCTCATCCAAGCCCACCACCTCCGGCACAGCAACGGTCACGGATTGCGGACCCGCGGATACGGTCAATGCCACAGCCGTTCCGGAGGCCACAGTGCCGCCCGCCGCCGGTGTCTGGGAGATGACAACGCCCGCAGGCTCGGTTTCGCTGTGCTGTTGTGTCACCGCGCCCACAGCCAGGCCCGCACCCGTAATCGCGGCACCCGCCGCAGTCTGGGTTTGGCCGACAACATCCGGAACCGTGACCGGTTCGGGACCCTGCGACAGTACCAGCGCAACCGCCGCGCCGGGGCTTGTGGCCGTGCCCGCCGCGGGGAACTGGGAGGCAACAGCACCCGAAGGAACCGTTGCGCTGTACTGCTGCGTGACGGTGCCCACGACCAGCGTTGCGCCCGTAATCGTGGCACTCGCAACGGCCTGGGTTTGACCGACAACATTCGGAACCGTCAACGGTTGCGGACCCTGAGAGACAACGAGCGCGACGGCCGATCCGGGGCTCACGTCCGTTCCTGCCGCAGGTGTCTGGGAGATGACCGTGCCCGAAGGAACCGTTGCGCTGTACTGCTGTGTGACAGCGCCCACGGTCAAACCGGCCCCGGCAATCGCGACACCCGCCGCCGCCTGGGTTTGACCGACAACATCGGGAACCGTAACCGGTTGCGGACCCTGGGACACCACCAAGGCCACGGCGGAGCCCGCGGCCGCCTGGCCGCCCGCGCCCGGCGACTGGCTGATTACCTGGCCGGATGGGACGGTGGCGCTGTACTGTTGCGTGACCGTTCCGACAACGAGTCCCACTCCCGAGATTGACGTGGCGGCCGCGGCTTGGGCAAGCCCCACCACATTAGGTATTGTCACGAGACCCGGTCCGAGAGAAATCACCAGTGCAACGGCTGAACCCGGGCTTGCCGAAGCGCCCGCGGCGGGCGTCTGGGAAATGACATTGCCCGCAACCACGGTTGCGTTGTTCTGCTGTGTGACGGTGCCAACGGTCAGGCC
>CAIUWO010000607.1 GCA_903902895.1 Candidatus Hydrogenedentota bacterium
CCGCGCCCTGCGCGACCGGGGCCGACGCGAGCGTCAGCCCGGCGGCCAATGCCCCTGTCGACACCAGAAAATCACGGCGGGTGGGGGATTTGCCGTAGTTGGGGGACTGCTGCATGGGATAGGTCTCCTGATCGGGTTGGGGGCCGCCGAACACAAACCCCATCATCTTAGGCACCCCCGGGCCGGAGATCAACCACGGGACATGGCCTGCAATTCCCTGGGCACGCCAATCTCCCGATTGGCACCCGCCCGTCATTCCCGTGCAAACGGGAATCCATGCCTGCCGAAAGCGACGAAACAGTCTCCATTATGGACTGCGGCGGCAGAGCGCTGCGGCGTTGCTGTCGCCGCACTCCAGAAAAGGCGGCCATGGAACCGTAGAGAAGGGCTCGGTAGCGAAGCTCTGCGCACTCCGCGTCTCGGTGTTTGGTCTCCCGATTTCCATCGCGGAGGCGCAGAGGACGCAGAGCAGCGCAGAGGGGGCTCTTTCCCCTCCTTCATCAGTTCCACCCGATTCCCGGTGCTTGACCGCCTCTCCCTTTCCGGTGAATACTGAAGCCCTTGGAGACTGTGCCTGGAGAACGTTTCAACATGCTTAACCGCCTGGGGGTGGCTATGAACGGATTCGCTGTTGCATGTGCCTGTGTTTGCGCCTTGCTGGCGATGGCGCTGCCCGCCTCCGCGCAGAATGCCGCGGAAATTGCCGCCATCTGTGCCAAGGCAAAACCGACCGCGATTCCCGCCGGTTTTCTCAGGAAACAAATGGAGGCCATGCGGGCGCTCTGGCCCGAACTGCCTGAGCATCTCCGGCATCAGGACGCCGTCAAAGAACCGGCGGACATGGACGTGCAGCGCTATTTCACGGTCCTGACCCATGTGAAGATGGAAGGGGGCTACGTGCTCGATTACGTCTATCACTACGACGGCCTAGGCGGTTTCCCCGTGCTCTATGCGCGCAAGAAGCATGCACCGGCCTTCGCGGCGGAGAAGGATCTGAATGCTGCGCCGGAGAAGAAGGAACTGACCGACTGGATGCGCCATGTGCTCGTGGACGCT
This sequence comes from Candidatus Hydrogenedentota bacterium, assembly GCA_903902895.1. Lineage (GTDB taxonomy): Bacteria > Hydrogenedentota > Hydrogenedentia > Hydrogenedentales > CAITNO01 > CAITNO01. The sequence goes on from CAIUWO010000607.1 coordinate 1,057, forward strand.
ACGCCGGAGGGTTGGCTCGAAATCACGCTGCTCTCAAAATATGGCAACGCGTTCTATCTGCACTGGCACGCACTGGCCTTTGCCAGCGGCCTTGCCTACGACAAGAAGGACCTGGAGACGCTTGCGAAACAGTTCGTTCCCGACGGCGTCGAACTTGACGAAAAGGCTCCCCCGCCCGACCAGAAGGGGATCGACACGAAGAAACTTCAGGCGGCCGACCCCGACAACTGCGTCCGGATGAGTGAAACCCATGCGGTAATCGAACTCTACACGGTGAGCGAAGTGAGGGGCACCATCGCCCGGGAAAGCTTCGCATGGACCCTAAAAACGCCCTACGGCCCGCCGCTCACCAAAGAGGAGCGCCTCGTGTGCTCGGGACGGAACATCGTTTTCTAAAGTGTAGGGTGCCCGCAGTTCCGCAAAGCGGAACGGGGCGCACCATCGCTTGAACCCAAGAAGATGGTGCGCTTCGCTTCGCTGCGAGTTCCCTACGGCCAGGCATATCTCAGCAAGCCTTTGCACGGCGCTTGAACACGACAAGTGGGCAGACTGATACTTACTGCATATAATCGGCGTTGCCGAAGGAATTAAAGTCATGCTCATGCGCGGTTCTTTCCTTTTTGGAATGTTGGTCACCTTCATGGTATTCCCCGCCCATGCCCAGCCCGCCCCTTGGCAGGCGGGCGCGGCGGCGGTGGACATCACGCCCACCGCGCCGATGTGGCTGGCGGGCTACGCCTCGCGCGACCATGCCTCCGACGGCACGATTCATCCGCTGTGGGTGAAGGCGCTGGCGCTGCAGGATGCGCAGGGGCACCGCGCGGTGATCGTGACCAGCGACGTGCTCGGATTTCCCAAGCCCATGTCGGTGCGGATATGTGAACGCATGCAGAAAAGCCTCGGCCTCGCCCGCGCGGACATCATGCTCAACAGTTCGCACACCCATTCGGGTCCGGTGCTCCTGGACTCGCTGATGTGCATGTACCCCGTGGAC
>CAIUWO010000608.1 GCA_903902895.1 Candidatus Hydrogenedentota bacterium
CAGAACCCGGCGGCAGGCACGCAGATGACCGCGGGCAGCGCCGTGGCCATCGTGCTTTCCACAGGCCCGTGCAACGTAACCGTGCCCAACGTGGTGGGTGAGACGCAGTCCGCGGCGGGAACGACGCTCACCGGCGCGAACCTGACCACCGGCGCGGTGACCCAGCAGTGCAGCGGCACCGTGGCGGAAGGACTGGTCATCAGCCAGACGCCTGCGGCGGGCGCGCAGGCCCCTTATGGCAGCGCCGTGGCGCTGGTGCTGTCCACGGGACCCTGCAATGTAACCGTACCCGACCTCTTGGGCCAGACGCAGGCCGCCGCCACGGCGATGGTTTTCGGCGCAGGCCTGATTGCCGGTGAGATAACCGAGGAATGCAGCGACACCGTGCCGGAGGGATTGGTCATCAGCCAGAACCCGGCGCCGGGAACCCAGATGGCGCCCGGCTCGGCCGTAGCCTTCGCCGTGTCCACCGGTTCATGCAAACGATGCGGCTGCGCGGGATGCTCCGGCGGCAAGGATGCCCTCACCCCCGACCTGCTGCGGAAAGCCCTTGGCGACCTGTTCCTGGGAGGCCTGAGCCTGACGGTGCTTCTGGCCGCGTCGAGAAGAAAAAGATAGGGCGAACACGGTGCGACGCACGCTCCGGCGCGGCAAGAAAACGACGCGCCGGAGCGTTTCTTTTGAATTCCTCCCGAAAGGGAGCTTTGACCGTTCCCGCGCGTCTGTGCTACCATTCCATCTATCTAACCCACGTATTTTCAAGGGTTTTCTGAGGATTCATCATGCTCGGCATCAGCGGCGGCAACCTTTCCTCCTCCGCCATGCACCAACCCAAAGGCTCGGCATGGGGGGTGTACAGGCGCTTGCTGGGCTATGCCTGGCGCTACAAGGCCCGGCTCCTGACGTCGATGGCGCTGGCGATTGTGATTGCCGTCTCCTTCGGCGCCATGCTGGTGACCGTCGGCACGGTGATCAAGCTGACCTTTTACGCCCCCCCCACCGCCGCGGAGCTGGCCACCCCCCCTGTGGACGCGCACGGAAAGTCCCTCCTCAGGGAAGACCCGGCGGAAAAGATGTCCCGCGATCTCAAGGATTACGCCGACACCCTGCGCGGTTATGTGGGCTGGGCGCCGTCCGGGCTGGACGTCCATCTGCGCGCGCTGGTGGCCGCCATGCGCGCCGACCGCATGCGCGCGCTGGTAATTGCCTGTGTGCTGGTGACGCTGCTGGCGCTTTTTGTGGGCGTGTCCCGCTTCTTCCAGGAGTACTTCGCCGCCACCATCGGCGCGCGCGTCACGACCGACCTGGGCAAGGACATGTACGAGAACCTCATGCGCCAGTCCATGGGCTTCTTCGAGTCGCGCCCGTCGGGCGAGATTCTGGCGCGCTTCAACAACGACATGTTCATGGTGAACCGCGGCCTTGAGGGCGTGTTCGTCAAAATGATGCGCGAACCCTTCAAGGTGCTCATCCTCCTGGCCGTGGCGGTCGGCGTGGACTGGCAGCTGACCATCGTGGGCGTCTGCGTGCTGCCCGTGGTCCTCTACGCGCTGGTGTTCATCGGCAAGAAGATGCGCAAAAGCGTGCGCCGCTCGCTGCAGAAGATCGCCTCCATGACCTCGGTGGTCAACGAGACCGTGCGCGGCATCGCCATTATCAAGGGCTACAACATGGAGCAGTACGAGATCGGCCGCGTGCGCGCCGAGATCGACAAGCTGCGCCAGTTCCTGTACCGCATGGCCCGGCTGCACGCGGCCACGGGCCCGACCACCGAGTTCCTGCTGGTGCTGGGCGTGGTGGGCTTCGTGCTCTTCAGCGGGCGCCGCGTCGAGGCGGGCCTGCTCGACGCCGGCGATCTCGCCCAGCTGTACTTCGCGCTGGCGATGATGCTCGACCCGGTGCGCAAGATGTCCGACGTGAACAACCTGGTGCAGACCAGCGTGGCCAGCGCGGAGCGCTGTTTCGAGATGATCGACATCAGGCCGGACATCGTCGAGGCGACGGACGCGGTGGTCCTCGCCCCGCTGCGCGACGCGATTCGCTTTGAGAACGTGACCTTCTCCTACAACGGCGCGGACACGGTGATCCGCGACGTGTCGCTGGAAATAAAGAAGGGGCAGATGGTGGCGCTGGTGGGCTCCAGCGGCGCGGGCAAGAGCACCATGGCCAAGCTGGTGCCGCGCTTCTACGACGTGGGCGCCGGCCGGATCACCATCGACGGGGTGGACATCCGGCAGGCCACCTTCCACAGCCTGCGCGAGCAGATGAGCATTGTGACGCAGGACACGGTCCTGTTCGCCGAGTCGGTGCGCACAAACATCGCCTTCGGCCGCACAGAATATCCGGACGCCCGCGTGCGCGACGCGGCGCGCGCGGCCAACGCGGACGGATTTGTGGCCACCCTGCCCAACGGATACGACAGCATGCTGAGCGATTCGGGCGGCAACCTTTCGGGCGGGCAGCGCCAGCGGCTGGCCATCGCCCGCGCCATCATCAAGGACCCGTCCATCCTCATCCTGGACGAGGCGACATCGAGCCTCGACTCCGAAAGCGAGCGGCTGATCCAGGACGCGCTGGACCACTTTGTCGCCGGCCGCACGACCATTGTCATCGCGCACCGTCTCTCGACCATCCGCCGCGCGGACCGCATCGTGGTGATGGACGGGGGGCGCATCGCCGAAGACGGGACGCACGAGGAACTCATCGCCCGCGGCGGCATTTACCGGCGCCTGCACGACACCCAGTTTCGAACCGAGACGGACGCCATGGGGTCCGTCAAGTGAGCCGGCGCGCCGCGGCCTTTTGCGCCGTGCTGGCGCTGGGCGCGGCGCTGCTGCTGGCCGTGCCCGGCTGTGGCGGCTGCGGCGGCACCAAGCCCGCCGAACCCGCCCCCCCACCCGTGGCAACCACGCCGCCCCCCGCGGCGCCGGTTGCGACCGCGCCGCCGGCGGAGAAGCGCACACCCACGGTCACCGCCACGCTGACCGCCGTGTCGCTGACCGACGCCACGCCGCTGCCGGGGATGATTCCCATCATCACCCTGGAACCGAACGCCTTTGACGAGCCGCTGGCGCACGGCGAGCCGACAGACGCGTCGGGTGTGGGCACGCTGGTCTTTCCGGCCGACCGCAAGGTCTGCCTGCGCGTGTGGGACCCCACCCTGGAGTATTTCCCCAACAACTACTTTGACGTGGTCCCCAGCGAGGAGGACGCCGCGACGGAGGGCGCCATTGTGATGGCCAAGGCCGCCTCGCTGCACGCATTGCTGCTGCGGCCCGACGGCGCGCCCGCCGCAAACGAAACCGTGCGCCTCATGATGTCCCATCCCAAGCGCGGGCCCTGGTGGCCGTCCGAGGCGAAGACGGACGGCGGCGGCGCGGTCTCCTTTGAACGCGTGCCGCCCGGCATGTTTGCCGTGCAGTTGGAAAGCCCCTCCGGCCGCCTGCGCATGGAGGACGTCACCCTGCTCCCGGGAGAGTCCGGCGACCTCGGCCCCATCACCCTCGCCCCGCCGCAGTAGCACCGCCGGGGGACTGGCATCCTGTTTCCGCCCACATCCGGCCAAAGCCTTTCATATAGGGCATATCAGCAGGGACCGGGTCCCTAAATGCCACCAGGGAGATGCGTCAGCCCACCAGTCTTCCCGCCTGATACACGGCCAGGGCGATCACAAAGGCGATGGTGGTGGCGTACAGGGTGGAGAAGGCGGCCCACTTCCAGGAGCCGCTTTCGCGGGCAATGACGGCGATGGTCGTCATGCAGGGGGCGTAGAGCATGACGAAGAGCATCATGGCGAAGGCCCGGCGCGGCGACCAGTCGGGCTCGGCGGCGAGCCGGGCCGCGAGGGGCGCGCTGTCGCCGCCCTTCTCTATGTCCATCGCGTAGACGGTGCCCAGCGCGCCGACGACAACCTCTTTGGCGGCAAAGCCGCCGAGCAGCGCGATATTGGTGCGCCAGTCGAAACCGGCCAGCTTTGACACCGGCTCAAGCGCGTGGCCGAAGCGGCCGGCCATGCTGTGCGCGAGCGCCTCGGCGGCGGTCGGCGCCTTGCCGTCGGACCGCTCGGGCGGGCGGGGGAAGTACATGAAGGCCCACAGCACGATGTTCACGGCCAGGATGACGGTGCCGGCCTTCTTGATGTAGAGCCAGGTGCGCTCCCAGGTGTGGAGCAGGACGCCGCGCAGCACGGGCACATGGTAGGGCGGCAGTTCCATCACGAAGGGGGTCTGCTCGCCGCGTATCACGAAGCGG
>CAIUWO010000609.1 GCA_903902895.1 Candidatus Hydrogenedentota bacterium
AACGCTCTTCCGGCGGCATTGGGTTCGTGCTTTTCCATAGGTGCCGGATTTCTTTTGGGTCCGGACCGGCTACTCCAGGGGCGTTCCGCAATTGGCGATGATCGCCGCCATATCGGGGGTCAATTGCTTCACCAGCTCGGCGTTGTAGGATTCAGAATCGGTGTCCGCCAGGCCCGCGGGCGTGCCGTCAAGCGCGCGTTTGACGCCGAGCGCATATCCCCGAGACTTTGCCGCCGGCGTTCCATCGGTCACAGCGGGGTCAACATCGGTCACAAAAATGGAAATCGTGTTGTCGCTGTTACGGCGGATATCGAAGGTGCGCAACTGCTGGGGGAAATCGCGGAGCGACGGCGTTTCAACCTCCCAGAAGCTGTTTTCCGGACCTTGCCCCTGCACGGACGGGTCATAGGGTTGGGCGGTGACGGTGTTCAGGTGGCGGTGTCCCGCAATCCACATGATGAGATTGGGATAATTGTGCAGGGTGGCGAGCAGGGAGTCCTCAAAGTCATGGTCGTAGAAAGAGTACCCGGGCTCGGTGTCGACGAGGTCCGCCTGCGGCTTGATGGGGATATGCGCCGCGATGATCATGAGTTGTTTGTCCTGCTGACCCTTCTGGAGTTCGCCGATGAGCCAGTCGAGACGCTTCTGGTCGAGACCGCCGGAACCGACGTAGATCTGGCTGTCAAGCGTGTCGCTGGGCTTGTCCGTGTTGTCTAGCACGATGACTTTGAGCGGTATGTCCGGCCTGGGTTTGAAACTGTAGCAGGCGAAGTCCTCGTCAAGGTTGGTTCTGGTGAAACCATGGCCTTTCGGGTTTGTGGTGGTGTGGAAGAATTCGCGCATCCAATCCCTGCTCGTGGATTCGGGTGTCGAGAGGGAATGGCGGTCTTTGTCGGCAACCACGGTTGGGGGGGTGCGGAACAGCGCCTCCGGTCCCCCGCCGATGATGTCCCCGTACGGTGTCGTGCCGTCGACAACGCCCATATAGAATCCGGTTGTGTCCGATCTCCATGTCGGATTCAACACATCGTCGTCCATGTTGATGATGGTGTTTCCGACATGGGCATCCCGGATCTTCTTGGTCTCGTAGGCAAGGCCTGTGAAGTACTGGTCGTGGTTGCCCAGGACCTGATACCAGGGGATCTCCTTGTCGAGCCCGGCGGCCTTGTAGGGTTTTTGGTAATCGATCGTGTCGGCGCCGGCATGCGCGCCCGAACTGGGAGTGATGACCTTGCCGTCCAGGACATCAATGAACCATCTCAACTCGTTGTACTGGCTGTTGTTTACATTGTCACCGAGGGATATGCCGAAATCGAAAGGCGACTTTTTGTGCAGCGCATTGACGGTCTGAATGGCTGCGTCCAGAACCTGGGTCGTGGATAGAATGATCGGTGAATAGGACGAGTTCATAAGGGGGGGAGACCCCGGAGGCGCGCTCCAGCCGGGGTAGATCGCCTGGGCGGGGGATTCCTTGTCGGTGATATGAATGTCCGATATCGAAAAGAAAGACAAGAGATCCGCGGCGTTGGGCGCATTCATGTAGGCGGGTGCCAATTCAGCCCGTTTGTCATGGGACTGCGCCTTGGCGGGGTCGTTGCTGTAATTGGTCCCGGGACCGGTGTGCCAGGCGCTGTAGCCGAAATCCGCATACAGCGCCACGTCTTTCGGGTTAACCGCCGGCGTGTCCGCGGGCAGCGCAACGGGCAGCACCTGCTGGTCGGCGGTCGTGTAAACGTCCTTGGCAATGGGCCATTCGGCAACGCATCCCCCCAGTTGCAGAAGGACCACGAAGGCAAATAACACACTGGCCGGCCCAGCCATGACTTTGCACAGGCTCATAAGAAGCTCCTTTGTTGCGCTCTTAGAAATTTGCCGGAAGGATGTGTTCCGTATGAACACAATTTCGGCGGCACTGACAAGCGCTATTTCAAGCTGTTGTCGGCGGGTCTTGTTTGCCTTGCCCGTCCTGTGGGTCTTTTTGGGTCGCAGACCGTCTACTCCAGGGGCGTTCCGTACGAGGCGATAATCCCCTGCATGTTCGTGTTCAGTATTTTCACCAGTTCGGCATTGTAGGCGTGGGAGCTCGTGTCCGCGATGCTTTCGGGCGTGGCGGCGATGATTCGCGCGGCGCCGACGGCGTAGTCCCGCGATTTGCCCGCGGGCGACCCTTCACGAACGGCCGGGTCGACGTCGGTCACAAAGATGGAAATGGTGTTGTCCGTGTTGCGGTGGATGTCGAAGGTGCGGAACTGCTGGGGGAAGTCGCGCAGCGAGGACGTTTCGACTTCCCAGAAGCTGTTTTCAGGGCCCTGGGTGGGATCAGACTGATCGTACGGCTGGGGGGTTACAACGTTTACGTGGCGGTGTCCCGAGATCCACAGGATCAGGTTCGAATAGGCGTGGAGATCGGTAAGCAACTGTCCGGCATCCATGGCGGAAACCGGCGTAATAGCCGGGTTGTTGAGGCTCGTTTGGGGAAGTATGGGGATGTGCGCGGCGACGATCATAAGCTTGCCGTTGCTCTGGCCCTCAGCAAGTTCGTTCTTGAGCCAGGCTTCCCGGGTCGCGTCGAGACAGCCGGCGGCATAGTTCGCCTGGCCTTCCCCCTTGCAGGTGTCGTCGAGCACAATAATCTTGAGCGGGATGTCCGACCGCGGCTCGAAGCTGTAACAGGCGAAGTCCGAATCGATGTTGTCCTGGGTAAACCCGTGGCCGACCGGCTGCGACGTGGTGTTGAAGAATTCCTTCATCCAGTTCAGGCTTGAGGAGGTGGCGGTCGCAAGCGTGTGGCGGTCCGGATCGGCGACGACGGTCGGGGGTATGTCGAAATTCTCCTCAGGCCCGCCCTTGATAACGACGCCGTAAGGCGTCGTGCCGTCGACCACGCCCATGTAGAATCCGTAACCGTCTATGCCGTCCGGTGTGGGAACCGGATTGTTCTCCATGTTGAGCACCGTATTTCCGACATGGGCCTGCATGGTCTTTATGTCTTCATAGGCCGAGCCCATCCAGAACTGGTCATGGTTGCCGATGGCCTGGTACCAGGGAATGTCCCTGTCGAGCCCGGCCGCCTTGAACGGTTTCTGGTAGTCAATCTTGTCGGCCCCGTCATGGGCGCCTGAACTGGGCGTGATGACCTTGCCGTCCAGGACGTCGATAAACCACCGCAGTTCGTTGTACTGGGTGTTGTTGGCGTCATCGCCCAGCGAGATGCCGAAGTCAAAGGGCGTCTTCTTATGCAGTGCGTTGACCGTCTGGACGGCGGCATCAAGCACCTGTATTGTCGATAGAACGACCGGTGAATAGGCCGAACCGGCCGTGTCCGGCGCGCCATAGGGCGCGTTCCAGCCGGCGTAGAGTGGCTGTGCCGGCGATTCCTTGTCGGCGATATGGATGTCGCTCATCGTAAAGAACGACAGAAGACGCGCGGCACCGGCAACATCCGTATGGCCGGGTGCCAGCTCGACCCGCTTGTCGTAGGGCCGTGGGTCGTTGGGGTCCAGGCTGTAATTCGTGCCGGGCCCGATGGTCCAGGCACTGTAGCCGAGTTCCTTGTAGAGCGGCACATCTGCCGGCTTGATCTGCTGGGTGTTCGGAGATACCGCCACGGGAAGCACCTGCCGCTCGGCGGTCGTATAGACCTCCTTGGAGATGGGCCACTCCACCACGCACCCTGCCAGTTGAAGCATAGGCATTAGGGCAAGAACCACAATGATGGGCCTGAAAACCCGGTCGCACACGTTCATGGAAATCTCCCTGTTTATTTTGTTGGCGCCCGCTGGGGGAGTGCGCTCGCGCAAAAGTGCAGTTGCCCTGCGCAAGCTCAATATAATAATAACCCGCAAGCCGCGTCTGCGGGGTCGGGGAATCCCTGAATATGTCGGTAGAAATCCCTGAGATGCGTTGGCGGGTTCCGGTCCGGGCCGCCCGGCCTGCGCGCGGTATTTGGCCTCTGTTCGGGCGTTGGCGATTTCCCGGGGGAATCGGTTAGAATGGCCCGGCAGACGGTCCGGTAGATGGGAAAACAGGCGCGGGTTCCTCGTGTGCGCCGTGCTGGTCCGACCGGAATGCGCCGCCTGTGCAGAACTTTGGAGCGTCTATGAGCATCGCAATCGTAACTGGTTCGGGGGGGTTGATAGGGGCGGAAACCGTGCGTCAGTTCTCGCGCGCGGGCTACACCGTGGCCGGTGTGGACAACGACATGCGCGCCTACTTCTTCGGTGCCGACGCATCGACCCGCTGGTCGGCGGAGCGGCTGCGGGAGGAATGCCCCAATTACCGCCACCATGAGGCGGACATCCGTGATTATGCCGCGCTGGAGCGCGTTTTCGCGGAGTACAAGGGCGACATCGCCGTCGTGGTGCACACGGCGGCGCAGCCCAGCCATGACTGGGCCGCCCGCGAGCCGCTGACCGATTTCGGCGTGAACGCCACCGGCACGCTGCACGCGCTGGAACTGACCCGGCTGCACGCGCCGGACGCAACCTTTATCTTCACGTCCACAAACAAGGTCTACGGCGACACGCCGAACCTGCTGCCGCTGGTGGAGCAGGAGACCCGCTGGGAGTTGGAGGCGCCACACCCCTACGCCGAGCACGGCATCGACGAGAGCATGTCGATCGACCAGACCAAGCACTCGGTCTTCGGCGCGTCCAAGGTGGCCGCGGACGTGATGGTGCAGGAATACGGGCGCTATTTCGGCATGCGCACCGCCGTGTTTCGCGGCGGCTGCCTGACGGGCCCGGGCCACAGCGGCGCCGAACTGCACGGTTTCCTCGCCTACCTGATGAAGTGCGCCATGACCGGGACCACCTACCGCGTTTTCGGCTACAAGGGCAAGCAGGTCCGCGACAACATCCACTGCGCCGACCTGGTGCGCTGCTTCCTCGAGGTGGTGAAGGCGCCGCGCGCGGGCGAGGTGTACAACATTGGCGGGGCCCGCCACAGCAACTGCTCCATGCAGGAGGCCATAGCGCTGTGCGGGGAAATCACCGGCAACCCCATGAACACGGTCTATGTTGAGGACAACCGTATCGGCGACCATATCTGGTGGATCAGCGACGTGCGCAAATTCCAGAGCCACTACCCCGGCTGGCGTCACGAGTATGATGTGCGCGCCATTCTGCAGGAGATTCATAATGGGCTCCGGCAGCGCGCCTGAACTGCGGCCGGCGCCGCCAAACACGTTGCTCTACTCGGTCGTCGTGCCGGCGTACAACGAGGCCAAGAACCTGCCGCCGACCCTGGCCGACCTCGCCAAGGCCCTGCGCGCCGAGGCCATTCCCTTCGAACTGCTGGTGGTCAACGACAACAGCACAGATGACACCGCGGCGGTGGTCGAGGCAATGCGGTCCGAAATCCCGGAGCTCCGCCTGGTCCACAACACGCCTCCCGGCGGCCTGGGCCGCGCCGTCCGTTGCGGCCTGCGCAATTTCAGCGGCGATGTGGTGGCCGTGGTGATGGCCGACAGCAGCGACGCCCCGGAAGACGTGGTTGCCTGCTACCGCAAGATCGAGGAGGGCTATGACGCCGTGTTCGGCTCGCGGTTCCGCCCCGGCAGCCGTGTCACCCAGTACCCCCCGGTCAAGCTCTACGTCAACCGCATCGTCAACAAGATGATGCAGTTCATGTTCATGACGCCCTTCAACGACCTCACCAACGCCTTCAAGGTCTACCGCCGCCACGTGATCGAAAGCATCAGCCCCCTGCAGGCGGCCCATTTCAACATCACCATCGAGATGTCCCTGTCCTGCATCATCCGCCGCTACAACATTACCGAGATTCCCATCCGGTGGTACGGCCGCACCTGGGGCCAGTCCAACCTGAAGCTGCGCAAAATGGGCCGGCGCTACCTGTGCACCCTGCTCATGGTCTGGTTCGAGCGAATCCTCATCCTCGACGACATCATGATGGAGAGCAAGCCGATGCCGCAACCGCCCCGGTCGGACGCGGGCCAGCCTGAATAGTCTGTCAATTCGACAGGTGAGGGCGGCCCCCCTCAGAATGCGGCGCCGCCGTCGAGTGCGGTGACGAAACGGTCGGCCGAGGCGGACAGAACGGCGCAGCGGCCGCCCGCTATGGGCAGTGTGGTGATGCCCCGGATGGCGCCGACGGCGCGGGTGTCGCGCCAGCGCACGGTCCCGTCGGCGTTGATGCAGACGAGCTCGCCGCCTTCCGTGCCCGCCACCACCATCTCGCCGCCGGGTGATGCCGCCATGCGGCGCACATTCAAGAGCGGCAGGGTCCAAAGCGGCGCGTCATCCCGGCCAAAGGCGCACACGCCCGCGGCGTTCGCCGCGACCACATCGGCCATGGCGCGGTTTGAATCGGCCGGCGCCAAAGGACCGGCCAGCGCCGTGACGGGCAGGCCGCCGGGCGTTTTCCAGGTGCGGTCCGACCCGCCCGTTGCCGCGTCAAGTTCCACAATCGCGCCGTTCTCCAGGCCCACGCGCCATGTGCTGACTTCGGCCGCGCCCTGTCCCGACACGGGACCGCGCACCACGGCGGCGGGCAGGTCGGTGCGCCACAGCTGGGCGCCGGCGCCGTCAAACCCCGCGGCGGCCCACTGCGCCGTTCCGCCCGCCCTGCCCCCGCGCACACCGGCCACGCACAGGGTTCCATACGCGCCGCGCGGGCCCGTGATGCGGCCGAGACTTCCGTCCTTGAGGCCCGTTTGGACGCGCCAGACTTCGGTGCCCACCTGGGCCAGCCGCACGAGCGTGCCGTCGCGGAAAAGTGCCAGCACGGCCGCCGACTCGTCGGACAGAAAGGCGTGCGCGCGCAGCGCATCGGTGACGGGAGGCCCGCCCAGCGTGCCGTCCAGGCGCACGCCGCCGTCGCCGTCCAGAAACCACACCCGTCCCTTGCCGTCACCGACCACGGTGACGGCGCCCACCGCGGTGGACAGCGCCACCGGTCCCTGGCACAAATCCCCGTCAAGTCGCCGTTTCCAGAGCAGGTCGCCCCGCAGGTCGTTGCAGCCCACGTCGCCCATCGGCGTGGCCCAGAACACGCGTGTTGCGCCGGTCTTTGAATCGCGCGCGGTTGCGGGCGCGCCGTTGGGCGCGCCGTCTGTTTCGCGGCGCCAAACGCATGCCGGCGGCACGGCCAAGTCGAAGGGGCGCGTGATTGGCGGCAGGTCGGGTGTCTCGAAAATGAGGTTGAACCGGTAGGTCTCGCCGAGGCGCGACGCGCCCTGCAGGGTGCGGTCAAAGGCGGCCTTTTCGCCCTGCACAAGCGACAGGGGAAACAGTGCCGCACCCACCGAGTGCGACGCCGGCGGCAGCAGCCGCAGGTTGCCGCGCAGCGTGGCCGGCGAGGGGTTGCGCAGTCCGAAGCGGGCGGTGGTGCGCCCCGCGCCCGGACTGAGCGGCGCGTCCGTGCGCAGCCACATGGAGGCGGGCAGCGCGTAGTCGGCCAGCGGCAGTCCGCCCACCAGCACCGGCGCATCCGTCGCCGGAATGACCGCAACACCGTCCCGGGGCTTGGCGTAGTCCCGTTGGTCCGAGTCGAGCCGGGTGTACGGGATCAGCGCCTGCCGGGTTTCAATGCGGAAAGGCTCGCGCAGGCCGCCCCAGGCCACGACCATCGCGCCGTCCTTGTCCACAAGCACGTCGGCCTCGCCGCCTTGGAATGACAGCCGTCCGGCGCGCCATGCGCCGTCGAAGGGGTCGGTGAACACAAACGCCTCCAGCCCGGACGGGGGCGGCGGCATGAACCGGACCCGGGCCGCGCCCCCCTGCCGCAGTGTTGCGAACTGTTCCACCCCGTCGGCCGGGACGGACCACCAGCCGCCGTTGGGCGCGTCCACGCAGACATAACCGTTTGACCGCAGGCGCGCCATGTCGCGCAGCAGCCGGAACCGCTCCACGGGATAGCGCAGTTGCGGTGCTGCCCCCATGGCATCCACTGGGCCAAGACAAAGGACGATGCCGCCGCTGCGTTCCCAGCGGGCACGATTGTCCCTGTCGAAGCGGTCCCACAGTTGGCGGTTTGCGCTGTCAGCGGCGGCGGCCAGGGCGGCCGGCTCATCGAGCGTGGCCGTTTCGCGCAGGATTAGCCGGAGCCGCAGATCCGCCGCGCTGCCGAGCGCCTCGACCGCGCCCTCCAAGAAAGAAAACCACAATGGCCCGGCCTGGTCGAGGGAATCGGCCAGCAGCAGGATATCCCCTTTGGGGCAGGCCCGGATGAACGCGCGCAGTGTCCGCAGTGCAAAGCGGCGGGCACCGGCGCGCAGCGCCTCCTCGCTTTGTCCGGGCCGGTAGCCGTCCCAGCGGAAGTCGTGCATCTTTCCGCCGGACATGGTGTCCAGCGCCAGCCCGCGCAGGCCGGTCAGCGCGCAGAATTCTCCCGCCAGCGCAAAGCGGTCGCGCGCCCGCTCCGCTTCGGCGCCCTCACTGAACCATGCCGATTCGGGCGCCAGCGCCATCTGCAGGAAATTGGCGTCTATGCCGTCGTCTGTCAGGCGTCGCCGGGCGGCGGTGATTTCCGTCGCGAGCGCTTCCCATTGCGGGGGGTGGCGCGCCTCGGACCGCGCGGCGGCGGTCGCCGCGGCGGTTGGAACGGATTCATCGGGAAACGGCGCGAGTTCGTCCAGAATGCCCTGAAATAGAAATCCGGACACACCCCGCCGCTTCCACTCATCCGCATGGTTTGCGGCCCAGGTGGCGCTTATGGGCGTGAGAAAGAGAACCTTTGGCAGCGCATCGCCGGGGGGCGCGGACCGGATGACCATGGCGGAATGCCCCCCCGCACGCGTGGACGCATTCGGTTGCCCCGCAGCGAAGGCCGCGAAACAAACGCACAGCAACACCCACGCACACAGGAGGGTCCGCATTCTGGTCTGACGGTACATCACATGAGCATACCCGAAACCCCTTGAAGAATTCGGCATGTTCTCATGCATGAAGCCCGCCGAGCAATCCGGACGTCACCCCGCTGTCTTTGGAGTCAGTCCACCGTCTGTTTCGTCACGTTGATTGCCTGGGGGCCTTTGGGCCCGTCATGCAATTCATAGACGACTTCTTCGCCTTCGCGCAGTGTGCGGAAACCCTCCATCTGAATGGCCGTGTGATGCACGAACACATCCGCGTCTTCGTCTCGGGCTATGAACCCGAACCCCTTTTGGTCATTGAACCACTTTACCTTACCAATCACTTTGCCGTTAGATTCGGACATTACAGTCCCCCTCCTCATGTCGGCAATTACGGCTCTGGCCAGAGGCGCACACCCCGGCGCTCACCGCGTACCTCTTACCTTACGCAACCTCGGTGCGCACATGTAGAGTATACCCAATCATGGATTTTGTCAATAAGATAATCTTTAACGTTCTTGCTCTTAGTGGACTGACACAAGACACAGCGGCACCGCTGGCATCGGTGCTTTCGAAATCATGACACGTCCCAACAAGTAAATTATTTACAAAACTCTTGGGAAGAGTCCCAAGGGCGGCCGAAATCTGCATGTAAAAGCGGCTGTGATAATCTGAAGAATGGTGCAAATTGTGGTGCCAAAGGCACTATTTCAGCCGTTTCACCTGCGGTAGAAGACTGGGAAAGACACCCATTCTTGCTTTACGGGTATTTGGCATCGAGGAGAAAATGCAGAAGTTATCCACAATCTGTCCACACCATAGTAACGGACCCTGCCAAGTTGGGACTATTTCTTATAAATGGCTATAAACAACTCTTGCGCAAGGAGATAAATTTATTTTACACCACCCATCTACGGGCGATTAACCAGCCAAAGCGGGAAGCCAAAAGGGAACAATTCACTAGCAACGCTGTCCCGCAACTGTGCCATTTATTCATGACGCTAAAGGCGCTTGGACCATGATTGGCGAGAGGTCACATGGTAAATGGATGTGCATTTCGGCACAACTGTTAATGGCAAGTGCAGTTACAGCTTTTATACAGAACACTTATGCGTTCACGCACCAAGGATGCTCCGGAGTGATTATGGATGAAAGAAGAAATCTGTTGACAAAAGCCCTGTGTGAGTTTGTATATTTGCCTTCGACCTGACACAATAGGGGCAGAAACTTGGGGATAGCCATGCGCATTATTGCCGGCGTTGCCCGGGGGCGACGCATCGAATCGCCTGCCGGATGGAGCACCCGCCCCACACTGGACCGGGTGCGGGAGAACCTGTTCAATATTCTTATGCCGCGTGTTCCCGATGCGGCCCTTTTGGACCTGTTCGCAGGCACCGGCGCAATCGGGCTGGAGGCGCTGAGCCGCGGCGCGGCGCGCGCTGTCCTCGTGGACAATGACCCGGCCGCCCTGGCGGTCATCCGTCACAACATGGCCCTATGCGGTTTCAACGAGGCGGCGCAGTGTCTGCGCCTTAATTTGCCAGGTGGGCTTGACCGCATCCCCGGTCCCTTCGACATCGTTTTTGCCGACCCGCCGTATGCCTATACCCCGGCGGAGACGGAGGCTCTAATGCAGGGGCTGAGCACCCATAATCTAGTGGCCTCCGGCGGCTGCATCATCTATGAATCTGCCCGCAAGACCCCCCCCCCCGACATCTTGGGTTGTTGGACGCTGTTCCGCCGCGCCGAATACGGCGACACAGCCCTTTCTTTCTACTCTTGACACAGCATCTTGTATCTGATATCCTGATTGCGTAGAAAGACCACAATATATTGGCGTCCCTCCGGGAACTGGGGCTTGTGCCCCAGATGTTGAGTGGGATACCGGGTGGGTGAAGTGCAACCCCAACCAGAAGCGAGACAGCCATGCGTTGCCCGTTCTGCGGTTATCATGACAGCAAGGTGGTGGATTCGCGGGTCGCCAAGGACGGTGATTCCATACGCCGCCGTCGAGAGTGCATTAACTGCAACCGCCGTTTCACAACCTACGAGCGCATCGAGGAAGTGGCGCAGATGGTCATCAAGAAGGATGGTCGCCGCGAGGCCTTTGACCGCTGGAAGTTGAAGAGCGGCATTATGAAGGCCATCGAGAAGCGGGCCGTGAGTCTGGAGCAGGTCGATGCCGTGATTAACAGCATCGAGCGTGAACTGTTCAACACCAACGAGCACGAAGTGACGACCAAGCTGCTCGGCGAGGCGGTGATGAACCGGCTCAAGGGGCTCGACGAGGTTGCCTATGTCCGCTTCGCCTCCGTGTACCGCCAGTTCAAGGACATCAACGAGTTCATGAGCGAGCTCAAAGACATGCTGAAGTGAGTCCTCCGGTTCTGTAAACCGGTTCTCTTCCCAGACCCAAGCAGCCCCCGGGCTCCCCAAGAGGGACCCGGGGGTTGGCTTTGACAAGGCAGAAGAGCTCTCCCTCCTCGTCAACTTTTCGGGGCAATGCTCAAGCGGCACCCTGGGCCGGGCCGGCCTGGTGCGCCTCGCCAAGCAGTTTCATGGCCGCGGGGTTGGCCAGCAGTATCAGACTGCGCCGCCCCAGGCCGTCGTGGCGGATGGCCGTGCATTCGGGCGGGCTTGTTTGGATGGCCTGCATCCAGTGCCAGTCATTTTCCATGACGAACCAGAAGGCCGCTTCCGGTCCGTTGACCGTGGCCGCAAAGGCGTCCAACTCACCGCGCACCTCGTTTTCAATTTCGCGTATGGCGGGCGCGTCCTTGCC
This sequence comes from Candidatus Hydrogenedentota bacterium, assembly GCA_903902895.1. Taxonomy (GTDB): domain Bacteria; phylum Hydrogenedentota; class Hydrogenedentia; order Hydrogenedentales; family CAITNO01; genus CAITNO01. The sequence goes on from CAIUWO010000609.1 coordinate 11,595, forward strand.
GGTTTTTTCCACGGCGGCGGCAATCACGGCCAGCAGGGCCTCCCGCTCGGCCGGGGTGATGCTGAACTCGTCGGCCAGGGGCACGTCCCTGACCGCCTCGGCGATGACCTTGCGCGCCTTCTTCTGCAGCGTCGCCGCTTCCATGAGTTTGTCCGCCGGGATCTTGTCCGCGCCGACAAGGCCCGTGAACAGCGGCTGGTGGAACTTGCGCGCGTAGAATATATACTCCTCGCGGGACACGCCGAGCGAGTAGAGTTTGTAGTCCCTGCCCTGGTCGGACAGCAGCGCCAGGGGCGCGCAAAACTCCCGTGCGGAGGAGTAGGGGTTGCCCGCGGGCAGCAGCACCAGCGGCGTGAACAGGAGGATCAGCGCCATCTGCGCCGCCATTACGGCATGCAGTTTCCTGCCGTCCGATTTCAACCCGCGGCCGAGGGCATACCCCGCAAACAGCAAAAGCAGGAGGGAGAACGCGACAACGGACGGGGTGACGGCGGGCCGGTAGGGCGTGAACCATACGGCCGGCAGCGCCACGGCGAGCAGCGCGAGCGCGGCCACCCAGACATGGCCCGTGCGCCGCCGCCACGCCGTGCGCGCGGAATCAGCCAGTTCAATCACGCTCATCGCGGTGATCACGGCCAGGGCGGGATACATGGGCAGCAGGTATATCTGGCGCTTGCCGAGGGACGCCGAGAAGAACAGGAAGGCCGGCACGGTCCAGCACCACAGGAACCAGTGCATCCGGGACGCGCCCCGGTTCTTCCACAGCCACCATGCCGTCCACGGCAGGAACAGCGACCACGGAAACAGGTCGGCGGGAAGGTTGGCCAGGTAGTACCAGGGCATTTGGAAATGGCTGACGCCAAGGAACAGGCGGCCCACGGTGTTGCGGAAGAGATTGCCGCCGACACCCTCGCCGAGAGTATTCGTGACCGTGCCGGCGATGGCCATGCGCGCGGGGATGAACCACAGACAGGCGAGGGCCAGCGCCGCCAGGCAGCCTATAACCCAGTGCAGCTGTTTTCTGGCGGGCCGGTTGCCCCAGTAGAACACGAGCATCCACAGCAGCGGAAACACCAGTGCGGGCGGTCCCTTGGCCAGCAGCCCCGCGGCGATGGCCAGATAAATCACCGGCAGCCGCCACGCGCGGCGGTCGTCATCCCACCGCCACAGATGATACATGGCCATGGTCACGCACCCCGTGAGCACCATGTCAATCTGGCCGGTGCGCGCCTGCCACCAGAAGCGCAGCCCTGTCATGAGCACCAGCGCCGACCAGAACGCGACCCGCCGACCGTACATGTGCCTGGCCATCAGGAATGTGAGGGCGACCACCAGCATGGCGGAAAGGACGGACGGCACGCGCGTGGTAAGGGGGGTGACCGCGCCGCCGGGGAGCGAGGCGAGCGCTATGCCCCAGAACAGCAGGGGGGGCTTTTCCGTGTAGGGATGGCCGTTGACATGCGGCGCGAGCCAGTCGCCGGTCAGGAGCATTTCGCGGGCCACCTCCGCAAAGCGCGGCTCGTCGGCCGGCCACACATCGTAGCCGCCGAGGTTGATGCTGAAGAGCACGCCGGCCAGCGCGAGCAAAAGCGGCAAACTCGACCTTTGATTGGTCATGAGGGGTTCCTTGTTGGCATGGATGCGTTGCGGTCAGAGTCCTGACGGCAACGGTACGGGCGTGGGGGGGGGCTGTTTGCCGGAGCTCACATTGGGCATGACGGGCAGGCCCGTTTCCGCGCCCGGCATGGCCGGTATCATGGATTCCTCACTTCCCGAGTCGGGCATGGCAGGCATGCCGGGCATGCCTTCCGGTGCCGGCGGTGCCGGGCGGGAGGGGTCGAGACAGCGCAGAATGGCTTCACGGTCGGGCACTAGCACTTCGGCGGCGATACTTTCCAGAATTCGACGCGTCTCGGTTTTTACGCCCGCGTCGCTGGCGCTGTTGATGTCAATGTGCGCGGCGATCAGCTTCGCGAAACCGGCGATGGCGTGGCCCTGCCCCGTGAGTTTGTCGCGGGTGGCCTTCTCGATTGCGGGCGGCTTTTCCCCGACCAGGGCCGCCGCGTCCACAGCCCGTCCCGTTTCCTTGGCAAGCGCGGCGACCTTCGCGTCGGCCGCAAACACGGCGCGATAGCGCTGCATAAGCCGGTCATGGTATATGCGCATGGCCTCGGTCTGGAACGACGGATTCTCCATGGGGTGACTGATTGGCATGTCCAGAGTATTGTTGAATTCGACCGGGTAGCGGGCATAGGCGTCATTAAGGAACATGGACAGCAGCGAGGGGTCTTTCTGTTCCGGCGCCAGTTGGGCGAGCACAAAGCGGCGAAGCTCCAGGTCTTCCTGCCGGCTTTCGATGATTCGCAAAAGGGCCTGAATATCCCTGTCGTCCCGCATCAGGAGCGGGAAGTATTCGAGCGCCACCGCGGCGTTTTCCCAAACCTGCCGGTTGATTTCCAGGGCCGGCCGGCCGGCCTTCTGGCTGCGCGCCGCCAGCGCGCCCTCGTGGGCGGCGCGCACGAGGTCCACCCCGCGCAGGTTGCGGAATTCCTCAAAGGGATAATCAGCCCGCAGGTCGCCGGGACGGCCCGCGGACCGGACCGGGCGCGGCGGCGCGTTCTGAACGCGCGCCATCATGTCCCGGACCACGTCCCAGTAGTTTATGATGATTTTGGGCGTGGCGCCGGGGGGGGTGCCATAGTCGGGCACCACCACGCCCGAGGGCATCTTGAAGGGGGCGGCCGCGCTGGGCGGCACCAAAGCGGCCGGGCGCGGCGGGACCGTGGAGGGTGCCTGATTGACCGGCGCCCCCTGCGCGCCCTTGCGTTCGGGAGACGTTTTGGGCGGCGCATTCTGGGCCAGCGCGGCCGCTCCCGCAAGCGCCGCGCAGGCCAGGACAAGGTAAAGTTTCATCGTTGCTGTTCCTGCTGCCGCCGGTTATCCGGCGGATTCTTTATTCTACCCGCACGCGCCGCCGCATCCAAACTGGGGGCGGCCCTATTCTTCCGCCGTTTCCTGTCCGGCGCGAATCAGCATGATATTCCGAACATACACGGGCAGCGTCACCACGAGCCCCAGCGCATAGAGCCATTCCCGGCGCTGCACGTGGGAGGACATCAGCAGCAGTGACGCCACAATGCTCAGATACCAGAACGCCGGCGGGATGACACTGCGCCTCCTGACTTCGGTGACCAGCCACTGCACGGCGAACCGCGCGGCAAACAGCGCCTGTCCGACAACGCCCACGCCGATCCAGAGCCAGGTGCGCACGATGACCGCGCGCGTTTCCTGATGGGTCTGATGGTATTCATACAGCCAGGTGCATGCGACCATGGCCAGCCCCGCCAGCACGAAAAGCCCCACGCCGCCCTGAAACAGCAGCGCGGCGCGGCGCGTCAACGCCCCTTTCTCGTTCCAGATATGGACCAGATTGCGCGCGTAGATGACACTGTTAAAGCAGTGGCTCAGCGCCGCCACGGGGGAATGCTTGTAGAAAACGCCATAGAAGAGCAGGGCCACCGAGCCCGCGCCGCTCATGTACCAGAACGCGACAGGCACCACGCTGCGGCCCGCCCGCTCGGAGACTATCCACTGAATGTAGAACCGGCCATAGAAGACTGCGGCACCGGACACGCCCAGAATCTGCCACAGGAGCGTCCAGAGCGTTCCGTCCCAGCCGACAAACGAATCCACGGCAACACCTTTCCATAAGCCCCTCCCAAGGCCGGAAAGTATAACACGGCCCGCCGGGGGCGGAGATAATCCCCGGGAAGGCTGCGTCAGTCTTCGGTCAGGCGCAAATACCAGGTTTTGTACAGCACCACGCTGAGCACGGCCGTGACTGCGAAGGCCGCGCCGGACTCGGCGAAGCGGTGCAGCACGAGGTAGACCGGGCAGAGCCACATGGCAAAGAGCCAGGGAATGCCGATGACCACGTTCATCATGTCGTTGCGGAAGATGGCGTTGGCTTCGGGGGCCAGGCCTGTTTCGTCGGCGATGGGCTTCCAGAAGCCTGCGGGCCGGACCTGGCGGTAGAAGCGCAGCAGCGTTTCGCGGTCGGTGGGTTCGGTCAGCAGGGCCACGGCGACCGTGATGAGAAGCACCGTTCCGGCAATGGCCGGAAAGGTTTCGTAGAGCGGCATCTTGGAAAAGGCCGGCACGAGCGCCTGAATAAGCGACAGGACCATGCCGGAGACCGTGCCCGCGGCGTAGGCCCAGCCGTTGATGCGCCACCAGTACCAGCGCAGCACATTGGGCAGGAGCACGCCCGCGCCCAGCGTGCCCATGATCCAGGTGAACATCTGGTTGATGGAGGAGGAGGCGAAGCTGACCGCGATGCCCATGACCACCAGCAGCGCTGACGAGGCGTAGCTGGCCAGGATCAACTGGCGCGACGTGGCACGCGGGTTCAGGTACTTGTGGTAGATGTCCTTGACGATGTAGCTCGCGCCGCCGTTGACGGTGGAATTGAAGGTGGCCAGGAATCCGGACAGCAGCGCGGCGAGCACGATGCCGCGCACGCCGGTGGGCAGCATGTCCTGGATCACGGAGGGCAGCACCTTCTCCGGGTCGCCCTGCTTGGCCAGGCCCAGGATGCCCATGGCCGCCAGCGCCATGGCCATGGGCCAGCGCACCGTGTGGATGACGCCCCACAGCGCGCCCAGTTTGGACGCCTCCTTGGGGGTCTTGGCCGCAAGGAAACGCTGGAAGTCGTAAAGCTGTTCGGGCCCGGAGAAGGACAGCAGCATGCCCTTGAACACCCAGACCATGAGCAGCACACCGAACAGTTCGTACTCGGTGGTGCCGTCTGGCGATTTGAAAGTCCAGACGGGCATAAGGCTGCCCCAGTCGGGCGCGACGGCCGCCTTGAGCGCCTCGGGCGCGATGTTGACGAAGCCGAGGTAGGCAATCATAATCGCGCCGATGGACAGGATGATGGTCTGGAAGATCTCGACCAGCACGACGCCCTGAAAGCCGCCGAAGATGACGTAGGCGCCCGTGATGCCCAGGATCAGGGCGGCGCAGACATGTTCGCTGAAGGGCAGAAACACCGCCCCAAACTTGCCCATGCCCACGGCGCCGTAGGCCAGGAAGGCGGTGATGGTGAGCACGGCGTAGAGCGTATAGGACGCGCGGGCCAGTTCGCCGGCCCGGCCGGAGCCGAAGCGGGTCTCCATCCACTCCGAACCGGTCATGACGCCGGAGCGGCGGATCCACTTGCCCATGTAGGTCATATAGAACACGGGGATGATGAAGCCCCAGATCCATTGAACCCACATGCCCTTGAGGCCCATGGTCACGAAGAGGCCCACAATCCACATCGTGCCGGTGATGTCGAAGTAGGACGAACTGCCCGACATGGCCAGCGCCCACCACGGCAGCTGGCGGTCGCCGAGGAAATAACTGCCGATATCCTTCGCCGCCCTGCGCTTCATAATCAGGCCAAGCGTGACCACCACGGCGAGGTAGACCACCATCACCGCCGTGTCAATGCCGTTCAGGCGTATTGCCATGATTCATCCTTCCGTTGCCGAAACGGCTCGTTATTACCGCGTCTTGATCGTGACCGACACCATGCCGCGGGCGGGCACGGTGACCTTGCCCGAGGCGGGCAGCGGCGTGCCGTTGTCTCCGAAGAGGTCCGTTTTGGCAAAGATGGCCGGGCGCGCGCCCGGCAGCGTGATTGTCGTCGTGGCGGGCTCGTAGGACGGGTTGTAGAGGCGGGCCATGATCCGGCCCTCCTGCGGCAACAGTTCGCCAAGGAGCACGGGGCCGTTGTCGAGGCGCAGGTAGGAACCCTCGGCGGGCATGCCGGTTGCGTTGCAGGCCAGGGCACAGTTGCGGTCTGGCGTCAGATCGAGCGTGCGCGCCCAGCCAAAGCGCGTGGCGGCGACGCCGTCAAAGGGCGCGTCGGACAGATTGACCGAGAAGGTGCAGCGGATGTCACCGCCCTGCGAGGCCTTGTAGTTCGTGTGCCAATAGTTGTTAAAGACGTACGCGTACAGGATGTTGCGGTTGCCGCCGTTGCGTCCGGGCCACAGGCCGCGGTTGAGTTCGCCGACAGTG
>CAIUWO010000610.1 GCA_903902895.1 Candidatus Hydrogenedentota bacterium
GTTTTTGTCATGTTTGACCAGCTTTCGACCAATACGGGCCTGTTCAACCACATCCCCGGCGGGTCAAACGTGCTGTACATGGACGGGCATGTGGAGTTCATGAAATACCAAAAGCTGGGCCCCGCGCCGGTCAATGCCGGCTTCGCCGCCGCCTTCGGGCTGCTTACGGTGGAGTAGTCGACGGCACGCAGTATCTTGGCAGGGAATCTGACCGTCGTCTTGGACGGTTTAGTCTTTGCCCTGCTGAATGACGTTCTTGGACCCCGGCAACGCCGCGCGTGCGCGGTGGACAGTCGATGCCCTGGCACGGGCCTAATGGCAGGCATGCCGGTTTAATGTTAGAATGTGTTATATGCTGAGGGAATGCGGTAATCATCGCATGAAAGGAAGTGCGGCATGAAACACGGCAAATCCTGCGGATTCACGCTCATTGAACTGCTCGTCGTTATTGCCATTATAGGCATTCTGGCGGCGATGCTGATGCCCGCGCTGGCGCGCGCCCGCGAGGCGGCGCGGCGCGCCTCCTGCCAGAACAATCTCAAGCAGTGGGGGCTCGTGTTTAAGATGTACGGCAACGAGGCCGGGGGTTCCTTCCCCCCGATCCAGGCCGGCGGCTACACCAAGCAGGACGGCACGCCGGGCGGCGCCATTGACGTGGGGCCAAACGTGTTCAGCATTTACCCCGAGTACCTGACTGACCCCGCCATGGCGTTTTGCCCCTCGGACGCCAGGCTGCAGTCCCATCTGGCCGACGCCCACGGTACCAATGGCCCGAATGGCCGCTTTTGTTTTGGGTACACCTCGGACAACAGCCACGGCTGCGCGCGAGCCATCGACGCCAGTTACGGCTATTTGGGCTGGGTGCTGGACCGCTGCAATTCCACTGATTTACACGCAACGGCGGGTTCGTTCATCGGGTTGACGCGCGTTTCAACGTTGCTGTCCGGCCATGTGCCGCCCGACAAGGACGCCCTCTTGCCGATTCAGCTTGCGCAGATGCTGGAGAGCCTGGTGACCATTTCCGGGGGCACGCTCGACCCTGTCATTGCCCAATACCTGGACGGTTCGCTTCTGGGTCCCTACCCCAAGGCCAACCTGGATCTGAAGGTGACCGCGCCCAACGGCAATGGTGGCGGGGAAAAGATATACCGCCTGCGCGAGGGCATTGAGCGCTTTCTCATCACCGACATCAACAACCCCGGCGACGCAAACATGGCGCAAAGCGATGTCTTTATCATGTTTGACCAGCTGTCCACCAAGGTCAGCGTTTTCAACCACGTCCCCGGCGGCTCGAATGTGCTGTATATGGACGGCCATGTGGCATTCATGAGATACATAAAGTGGGGTCCGGCACCGATCAATGCGGGCCTCGCCAACACTTTCGCCCTGCTGACGGACGACTAACGGCCCCGGCAAGCGTCTTATATGGCGTTGCCCTCCTGCCTGCCTCGTACGGGCAAAACCGGCGGCGTGTTACGGTGGTCCAGTGTCCATTCGCGTTTCCAGCCGCAATTGCCGGGAGAACTCGTTTGTCCAGACACTTCAATATCCTCAAGGGTGGAGTCCTGCTCCTTCTGTTCACCCTGTCCTCCGCCGCGCAGGACGGGCAATCTCCGAAAACCATGGCGTCCCTGCCGCCCATGGTGCGAGAACTGACCGCGTCCGCCATGCAATACATGGACGGCCAGTGGGATGAGGAGGCGGGACTGGTCGGCGGACGGGGAGGGCACGGCACCCGGGGCTCGGCGCAGTACGCCGTGGGGCTTATGCTCCGCAACGGCCCGGGCGACACGGTGCGGGTGCGCCGCATCATTGAGGCCCTGGCCCGCGTCCAGGTGAATGCCCCGGACAGTTCCGACCACGGCAGCTGGCCCGCGCAGGCCGAGGGTCGGTCCACGCTTCCGGGCCGACACGCCGAACCCAGCCTTGATCCCAACTGGCGCGAATTCATCGGTTCCGCGCAGATTCTCCTGCTGGAAGAGTTCGGCCCCCTGCTCGACGGCCCGAGCGTCGTCCTGCTGGAACAATGCATCCGGCGCGCCGCCGAGGGTGACCATGAGCGCAAAGTTCGGCCGCAGTATTCCAACATCGCGCTCATGAGCGCCCACCTGCTGGGTTATGCGGGCGGGCGCTTTGACGTTGCGGCATGGCGCAAACACGGCGGCAGGCTTGCCGGGACCATCTACCGAAATTTCAAGAAGAACGGCTCCCTTGACGAGTACAATTCACCCACCTACGGCGGGGTGGACCTTTACGGGCTGGGACTCTGGCGCACGCACCCGGTCACGCCCGAAATGGCCGGCATGGCGGAGGAGATGGAGGCGGGATTCTGGCAGGACCTCGCCGCGTTCTATCATCCCGGCCTGCGCAACCTGTGCGGGCCTTTTGACCGCGCCTACGGCATGGACATGCGGCAGTATGTCGCGCTCGCCGGTGTGTGGATTGCCTATTGCGTGCCCGAAAATATCGCGCCGCTGCCA
>CAIUWO010000611.1 GCA_903902895.1 Candidatus Hydrogenedentota bacterium
GCGTCCGACTGCTCGAACACGGAGAACATGACTTCGCGCGCACGTGCATTGCCGCCGGGCCGCACGGCGCGCGTGTATTGCACAAAGGAGCCGTACCGGCCTTCGGCGAGACAGTCCAACAACTGCGCCACCGCCTCGATCACATCAAGCGGATCAAAACCCGCGGCAACGCAGGGAATCTTGTGCCGTTGGGCAATATCTTCATACGCCTCCGCGCCCAGAATAACCGAAACATGGCCCGGTGTGAGGAACCCGTCCAGCAGGGAACCGCCCGCCAGCACCGCCTCCATCGCGGGCACGACCAGTTTGTTCGCCGTGTATACGGAAAAGTTCTTCAACCCCAGCGCACGCGCCTGCAACAGCACCGCGGCCACACCGGGCGTGGTCGTCTCAAAACCGACCGAGAGAAACGCCACATCGCGATCTGGGTTATCCTGCGCAAGGGCCAGCGCGTTTAGCGGTGAGTACACGACGCGCACGTCGGCACCCTCGGAACGGCGCTGTTCCAGGGTTGAATGCCGTCCGGGCACGCGAATCATGTCGCCGAAGGTGCACACCGTGACCGGTTTGTCGGCCAGCAGGATCATGCGCTCAATGTCGCGCTGCGCCGTTACGCACACGGGACAGCCCGGCCCCGACACGAGCTCCACATTCTCCGGAAGCAGCGACCGCAGCCCGCCGCGGCCGATGGCGTGCGTGTGCGTGCCGCACACCTCCATCAGCCGCACCTGCCGGCCCAGCGCCTGGGCACGCACGCGAATCCGCTGCATCGCCAGTCCAATGTCACTCGGTTTCAAGCGAAAGCTCTCCCACTTCACGCAGCAGCCCGAGCGTCTCCTGCGCCTCTTCCGAACTTATCTTCTCGATGGCAAACCCCGCGTGGAGCAGCACCCACTCCCCCACTGCCGCATCGCCCACCAAACTCAGGTTGGCCGTGCGCGTGTTGCCCTCCAGGGCCACCGTCGCCTGATCACCCTCCACCGACACCACCTGTACGGGAACGGCTAGGCACATGACAACCTCCGTGCGGCGACCGCCGCCTGTCCAAGGCTGATGCCGCCGTCGCCCGGCGGCACCACCGTATTGGTCAACACTTCAAATCCTCGTTCTTCAAGCATACCATTCATTTGTTCCAGCAGCCATGCATTCGCAAACACACCGCCCGAAAGGGCAACCGTTGAAAGCCCCGTATTGTTCCTGATTGCGATGCAGGTCTCCACGGCGGACCGGGCAAGCGAATTGTGAAAACGCGCCGCACACACCGCCGCCGGAACACCTGTCAGCCGATCATTGACGATGCCGCGGATAATCTCCGCGCCGGGAAGATGAATCAGGCCGCCGCGTTCGCTCAATTCCGCCGCATAATACCCATGCTCATTCTCCTGGGTCCATGCCGCCCCCTCCAACTCCATTGGTGCCTGGGCATGGTAGAGGTTTGCGTCGCACAGGCCGCACAGCGCCGCGGCCGCGTCGAAAAGCCGCCCCGCGCTTGTGCTGCTGGGACAGTTCACCCCCTTCTTGATCATGTCGTCAATCACGCGCCGTTCTTCCGCCGCAAGCCCGGGCAGCAGCCGCGCCGCAAGCAGCGCGGCCTCTTCCGCGCCGAATGCCTCGCGCAGCATCACGTAGCCGGTGCGCGCGGGACGCTTCGCGGCGGCATCGCCGCCGGGCAGCGGCACCGGTGCAATACAACCGACCCGCCGGTAGTCGGCGAGATCGCAGACGAGAAATTCGCCGCCCCAGGCGTTGCCGTCATCGCCCCAGCCATAGCCGTCAAAGGACACCCCGATGACCGGGCCGTCGCGGCCCGCTTCGGCCAGCACCGAGGCAATATGCGCATGGTGGTGCTGCACCGCCACCACCGGCAGGCTGAGACCGCGGGCATGGCGCGTGGTGGCATAGGCCGGGTGCAGGTCACAGGCGACGGCGGCGGGAATCACGTCCAGCATGCGGCACAGCGTTTCCACCGCCTGGTGAAACGCCTCCCACGCGGCCAGGTGGTCCAAGTCGCCCAGATGATGGCTGATGTAGGCCTGGCCTGCCCGCGTGAGACAGGCCGCGCCGTTGAGTTCGGCACCCACAGCAAGGATTTCCTGCGCCGAGGTGTCCCTGTTGAGCGTCACCGGGAAGGGCGCGTGGCCGCGGGAACGCCGCAGATAGCGGGGCGCGCCCGCAGCCACCTGCATCACCGAATCATCGGTGCGCGTGCGGATCCGCCGGTCATGGATCAGAAAAGCGTCGGCCAGTTCGCCCAGCCGCTTGTATGCGTCGTCGTTCTCATGGGCGATGGACTCGTCGCTTGCGTTCCCGCTGGTCATAACCAGCACGCGCGGCGTGCTGTCCGCGAAGAGCATGTGGTGAATCGGGGTGTAGGGCAGCATGATGCCGATGCGCGCATTGCGCGGCGCCACTTCCCCTGCGACCTGTTCGCCCAGTCTCGGGTGCTTCCGAACCAGGACGATGGGCCGCTCGGGACTTTCCAGCAGCCGTCCCGTTTCCGCGGCGATTACCCCAACGCGCATTGCCTCTGCAAGAGAGACTGTCATGACGGCGAAAGGCTTCAAGTCGCGCCGCTTGCGCCGCCGCAATTCTTGAACCGCCCGCTTGTTGGACGCGTCACAGGCCAGGTGAAACCCGCCGATGCCCTTGATGGCCAGAATCTGGCCCGCCTCAAGACGGCGCACCGCCTCGCGCATGGGATCATCGCACGCGATGGAACGTCCATGGGGGTCGGTAATGTCGAGCCGGGGACCGCACTCCGGACAACAGGTGGCCTCCGCATGAAAACGACGGTTGCCCGGGTCGGCGTATTCGGCCCCGCACTGCGGACACATGTCGAATTCCGCCATCGTCGTGCGGGCGCGGTCATAGGGCACATTCTCGATGATGGTGTAGCGCGGTCCGCAGTTGGTGCAGTTGATAAACGCATGCCCGTGTCGTCGGTTCTTCGGGTCCTGCAACTCCGCCAGACAGTCGGGGCATACGGCCAGGTCGGGGGATACCACCACCCGTGCAGTGCCCCGGGTGGTGCTTTCCACAATGCTAAACCTCGTCTCGCCCACGGGTTCCATATCTACGCTGCGCAGCGCCTGTACCCGCGCCATCGGCGGGGGGATGTCACGCAGGGCGTGCACAAAGGCCTCAATACTGGAATCCTCGCCCTCCACTTCTATAGACACGCCCGCCGCGTCATTGAATACATGCCCGACCAGCCCCAAACGGTTCGCCAAACCATAGACAAACGGCCGGAAGCCCACCCCCTGAACCACGCCCTGCACTTCCACGCGCGCCCGGCGGATCATATGAAGTCACTCCTTTTCTGCGGCATCATCAGCGTGTCCTGAAGTGAATAACCAAACCAGACTTGCCGCTGCTTCCGATGTTTGGGGCAACGGCTGATTGGCACGGTCAAGCATACCGTATTGCCTATTCTAATGCACCAATAAACCTCACGTCTTGCTTATTGGTTATACCAATATAGGGGGCGCTTTTTCAATAAAACCTCGAATTGAGAATATCGCCAAGTATTGGTACTAACTGGACTTAATTACTTTATTTATTGTGTCTCTATTGAGGTTGTACTCCAAACTCGATGCCAATTCCGCGATAATGGCCGCTATTTGCTACTTTTTCAGAAATCATACCTGATTACCAGCGGCTTTACTATTAGGACTTATTCCTGTCTGACTTCCTATCCGTATAAATTCCTGATAATTTGACTTTCCGAAATTTCGTGGTAGAATCCAATCGAAATTTGTCAATTGTCTTCATGGGTGTTACCAATTAGAGCCTATTACAGGCAGGCACGTGCAAGGTTCTTCCGATGTTCAGTTCTTGCATACCTAATACGCCATCGATTACCCATCCTGTGCCCCTATCGGCGCTCACGCAATGCACATACTTTCAGGTATTTCGCCCCAACAAGGCTGGCCTGTTTCACCCCTTACCCTTTTTTGGCCCAATTGGAGGTTAAAACCCATGGAAATTTCGAGACGGCACTTCCTGTCGGTCCTTGGCGCATCGTCACTGGCGGCGATAGCCGGGCCTGCCTTGGATGCATTGGCCCTGCCGGCCAATGCCAAAAAGGCCATCTGGCTGCAGGGGAGCGGTTGTACCGGCTGCTCCATATCCTTCCTGAACCGCATATCGAGCGTCTCGCCAACCTCGGCTGCCGATGTGCTGCTCAATGTGGTTGAGCTGAACTATCAGCCGACGATTATGTCGGCGAGCGGCGAACTGGCGGTCTCGGCCGCCGAGGCGGTGTATGCCCAGGGCGGCTATGTGCTGCTGGTCGAGGGGGGCGTCCCGACGGCCTTTGGCGGTGCCGCCTGCTGGGGCTGGTCAATGGGCGGCAAAGACTACACCTTTCTGGAAATCGTCAACAAGTACTCCTCCAAGGCGGCTGCGACCATATGCATCGGCACATGCGCTTCTTGGGGCGGTGTGTCGGCGGCATACCCGAATCCCACGGCGGTCAAGGGCGTGGCCCAGGCCACCGGCAGGAAGACCATCAACATTGCCGGCTGCCCCCCGCATCCGGACTGGATCGTCTGGGGCCTTGCGCAGTTGCTGGCGGGGGCAGGCATGCCCCTGGACAGCTACGGCCGCCCCACCGCACTGTACGGCAAGAAGCTCCATGAACGGTGCCCGCGCAAGGAGACGGACGAGATCAAGACCTTCGGCGTGGACGGACGCTGTCTGAAGGCGCTGGGCTGCAAGGGGCCGACAACCGAAGCCCCCTGCGCGACCAGCAAGTGGAACAACGGCGTCAACTGGTGCGTGGACGCCAACGCGCCGTGCATCGGCTGCACCGAGGCCAATTTCCCGGTGCGCGGTTTGATGGGCATCGGCACCGGCTCTGGTGAGTGACCCGCAACGCCAACACATAAGGTAACAAACCATGGCAACCATAAGAGTTCTTGACCCAGTCTCCCGCATCGAGGGACACCTAAAGATCGAAGTAAGGATCGACACCGTGAACGGCGTGCAGCAGGTCGTCGATGCAAAGGCCTCCGGCACCATGTTCCGCGGCTTTGAGGAGATCCTGAAAAACCGCTCCCCCCTGGACGCGCCCCACATCACGCAGCGCATCTGCGGCGTGTGCCCCGTCGCCCACGGCATGGCGTCCGTGATGGCGCTGGACAAGGCGGTCGGCCTGACCCCGCCGACAAACGCGCGCATCATGCGCAACCTGGTCCTTGCGGCCAACTTCATCCAGTCGCACATCCTTCACTTCTACCACCTGTCCGCGATGGACTACGTGGATGGTCCGGCGCAGCCGCCCTGGCAGCCTTCCTGGAAGGCGGACAAGCGCGTCAGCGGCGCCGCGGCAACCGCACTGGTGAGCAACTACGTCAAGGCGCTGGACATGCGGCGCAAGGCCCACGAAATGGGCGCGCTTTTCGGCGGGCGCATGCCCCATCCCCCCGCGTTCATTCCGGGCGGTTTCACCACCACGCCCCGCGCCGCGCGCATCAGCCAATACCGCGCCTACCTCACCGAACTGACGGGTTTTATCCAGAACGTCTACCTCAACGACGTGGCCACCATGGCCTCGGTGTACGGTGACTACTACAACATAGGCCGCGGCTGGGGCAATCTGCTTTCCTACGGCGTGTTTGACCTTGACGGCACCGGCAAGAACAAACTGTTCAAAACCGGCCGCTACTCCCCCCAGGCAAACACGGTCTATCCGCTCGACGTGTCGCAGATCACGGAAACGGTCACCTACTCCTGGTACAACGATTCCACCAACAATCTGCCCCCCGCCAACGGCCAGACGACACCGGTCTATCCCAAGGCAGGCGCCTACTCCTGGCTGAAGGCTCCCCGCCTCTTCACACAGCCGCATGAGGCCGGACCGCTGGCGCGCATGCGCGTCAACGGCGACTACACCAACGGCATTTCCGTCATGGACCGGCACTGGGCGCGCGCCTATGAGGCGCTCAAAATCGCCAAGGCCGCCGCAGGCTGGTTGTCTCAACTGTCCGGAACGGGACCCGTGTACACGCCCTTCACCGTCCCCCAGACGGCCGAGGCGGCCGGACTGACCGAGGCGGCACGCGGCGCGCTCGGGCACTGGGTGCGCATTGCCGGCGGAAACATCGCCAGCTACCAGATCATCACGCCAACCTGCTGGAACGCATCGCCCAAAGACGGCAACAACAAGCGGGGTCCGCTGGAACAGGCCATCTGCAAAACACCCGTCAAGAACATCGACGAGCCGGTCGAGGTGGTGCGCGTCATCCACTCCTTCGACCCGTGCCTCTCCTGCGCCGTCCACGTGGCGCGGCCCGGCGAGAAGGCGAAGGTGTTCAACCTTGGACAGTGCGGTCCTGCCGAAGCAGGCGAAAAACTGTCGGAGATGGCGTGATGGGCGACACCGGACAGCGAATTCTGATCGCGGGGCTGGGCAATGAACTGCTTGGCGACGACGGCGTGGGCGTGCATGTGGCGCGCCTGATTCGACAGCATCGCCCGGCCTTCTGGGGCCGTGAGGTCATGGTCCTTGAGGTGGGCGTGGCCGTGCTCGACGCGCTGAATGTGCTGGAGCGGGTCGATCGCGTGCTCGCCATCGACGCAATGCGCGCGGGCGGCGCTCCGGGCACGCTCTACGCGGCCGCCGAATCGGACATCGCCGAGTGGGACCGCCAGGCGGGCATGCATGAGATGGGGCTTATCGGCGCCATGCGTCTTATGATTGGGCCCAAACCGCGCGTGGCGGTGCTCGGAGTGGAACCGGAAATTATCGACTACGGCATGGCTCTGTCCGAATCGCTTCGCCGCGCCGTACCAAGTGTGGCCGCCGCGGCCATCGAATGCGTCCGGCACTGGATCGATGCCCCGATTCGCAGGGAGCCGGCGGCTCATTCCGCCACTTGACGGAGCCCCCATACTTGATTGCAGGGCCCGCGTTCCGCACACAGCGGGACGCGGGTTCTGGCACTATTATCACATGGTTATGAGCCGTTGCGGACAGCGTTGTCCCATTTTGGGACAGATTTCGGCCGCGCGGGGTCAAAACATTCTCTCTGATTTGACTTCTGCCGATTGCATGGTAGAATCGGGACAAGAGTTGGCCTCGGGCAAGAAGAGTAGGGCCAATTTGGGGACAGGCCGATCCAGGGGGAATGGATTGCCAAAATGAATTATGGCGGTGACCGCGCAACGACACTGATTATCTGCTGGTCTGTGCCCGACAGGCCCTCCCGGAATCATTCCTGGTTCGTTCGAGTTGTCGGTTTCCCCGGTCTTCCTGTACCCCAATTGGAGGTTGACACCCATGGTCAATTTGAAACCGTCCTTTCTGTCTGTCGGCAAACACAGCCCGTTCGCGGACACTGACCCAAAAATCCTGATCGTCGGTCTGGGCGACCCGCGGTGTGGCGATGACGGCGTGGGCGTGCATGCCGTACGCCTGATTCGCCGGCAGCACCCGTACTTCTGGGACCACGACGTGACCATCCTGGAGGCGGGTGTGGAACTGCTTTGCGCGCTGTGCGCACTGGAAGGGGTCGACCTCGTGCTTGTCATCGACGCGATGCGGGCGGGGGCCGCGCCGGGCACGGTCCACCCCGTGGACGAACCCGATCTCACCGAGTGGGACATACAGACCGGGCCGCGCGAGAAGGACCTCTGCAACGCGCTGCGCCTCATGATCGGCCCCCTGCCGCACGTGGCGGTGCTGGGCGTTGAACCGGAGAACGCCGATTACGGCAGGGAACTGTCCCAGACGGTGAAACGCGCGCTGCCCGGCGTGGCCGCCACAGCGGTGGACTATGTGCGGCGTTGGATCAACACGCCCCTGGGTGCGGCGTCCGCCGCATCGTCCGGAGTCCGCTAGAAAGCATCACCACCGTCCCAAAAGCCCGCGTTACGCGCACTGTCTCGTCCTGACCATAAAGCTACAGCCGCCAATGTGCGGCAGACATTCCTGTCTGCCACCTTTCTTCTGTCTCTTATTGCCTTTTCGTCTGCCTTCTTCTGTGCTCTTTGTGCCCTTTGTGGCCAATCTTCATAAGCACAAAAAAAAGCACAGCCCACAACGGGCAGGCATTCAAGTGCGATTGCCCTGACGCCGCAATTGACATGCCCGCACGCCGCCCCTACAGTATGGAAGTCTTACGGCAGGTCCGCGTCAGGGCCCCCGGGAAGGAAGGATTCCATGCGGTTGCCTTTGAAACACTGCGCATGCCTGGTGCTGGTCCTGTATTCGGGCCCCGCTGCCGTCGCCGCATCGGCCGCTCCGCGGGAAATTGCCCGCACCGAAACCTGGGTGAGTCCGCTTTGGGGATACAACACGCCCAAACTCGCCTTCAACGGCCGGGCATGGTTCGCCGCCGGCATGCGCGGCGCGGACACGAAATCAGGTGAGGCGCTGGTCTGCCGCAATGCGGGTGACGGCTGGAGGGAATTCATCACGCTGCCGGGCGCGTATCAGCCGCCGACCGTGGGCGTGGACGAAACGGGCCGGCTGGTAGTCGCGCACACGCGCGTCGAAGCCCCCGTACGCCTGTTGCGCGCCAGAACACCGGAAAATGACGGGACGCTGGAAGAGTTGCCCGCGCCGCCCGCCATGAAGAACGCCTATTACATCGGCATGGCCGTGCACGGCGCGGACCTGTGGCTGGCCTGGATTGACGCGCCGGAGAACAGCCTGTTCTTGGCGCGGCTTGACCTCCGGCACGGCACGTGGACCGGGCCAACCCTGATTATGGCCGGGCAGGTGAAGCAGAAACCCAAGACCGCCTGGGTCTATCCCATCCTCTATCCGGCGCGGGACGGCGGACTCCATTTCGCCGCGTCCAACGCGCCCGACGGCGGCGAGGGCAACACGTACAACGAAGTCTGGTACCTCCACTTCCCAAAGGGAGCCGCGACGCCCGACCTCCGTGAGCGCGTTGCCAATACCCCCATGGGCACCTTGTCCTTCTGTACGGACCTCGCCGAGGACCCGCAGGGTCGTCCGCATCTGGCGTTCATGTACAACACCCATGTTTACGGCGGTCCCCTGCCCGCCGACGCGGGCACTCCCGGTTTGTGGCACGCATGGCGAGACGCCGGCGCGGGCACCTGGACCACCGCGCGGCTGGGCGAGCCCGGCATTGCCGGGTTCACAGCAGAAGCCGGTATACTGAACGTGTTTCTGGCCGGAAACGGCGCGATTGCGTGCCGCACCTGGCACGATGCGGAAAAGGCCTGGTCCGAACCGGCGCCAGTGGTGCCCATCGGCAATGCGCCCTCCGGGCCGGCCTTCCTCGACACCCTTTCCGCATCGAGCGGCGGGCCCGGGGCCGCCGGGCCGGCATTCATTTCGGACGGTTCCATTAAAGCGAATGACAAGACCCTGTGCCTCACCTGGGCGGTGCTGCCAGCGGGCTCGACGGCAAAAACCACGGAGACTTCACATGAACCATAACGACATGACACGGCGCGGATTTCTGGGGGCGGCAACGGCCTGCGGACTGGCCGCAACGGGCTGCGCCACGACGCGCGTTGACATCCCCGCCAGTCCGGAAGGGCTTCCCCTGGTCGACCTGCACGTCCATCCCGACAAGAGCACCGTCGACGCCATCGTGGCGCTCTCCAGGGAGCAGGGCGTGCTGTACGGCATGGTCGAGCATGCGGGCACCAAGGAAAACGTCTACCCGCGCATGCTGAGCAACGATGAGGAACTGCTTGCGTGGACGCGCGAACTGGAGGGCAAAGGCGTCTACAAGGGCGTGCAGGCCGAGTGGCTGGACTGGTCCTCCTGCTTCTCGAAAAAGGCGCTGGCCACGCTGGACTATGTGCTCACCGACACGATGACCATTCCCCGTGCCGACGGCACGCGCATGAAGATGTGGGAGAAAGAGGCGGTGATTGACGACCGCGCGGACTGGTTCATGGACGACTACGTGGACTGGTACCTGTACATTCTGGGCGAGCAGCCCGTTGACATGCTCGCCAACGTGTCCTGGCTGCCGGAGAAGTTCGCAAAGAGCTACGCGACGCTGTGGACGCCCAAGCGCGTTGAAAAGGTCGTCGATATGTTTGTGCAGCGCGGGATTGCAATGGAGATCAGCTCCAGTTTCCTGCTGCCCAAAATGCACTTCCTGCGCATCGCCAAGGAGGCCGGCGTGAAGTTCTGCTTCGGCTCCAACGGCCGCTACCCGAACATGGGCAAGCTGGACTACTCGCTCCAGACGGCGAAGGAACTGGGCCTCAAGAAGAGCGACATGTGGCTGCCGAGAAAGAACGGGGCGCGGGCGGCCCAAGGCTAACTGCCGTTTCTCCGTTCACTGCGTTGCGGCATGGACAGGGGCCGCCGCGAAGAAACGGCCATAAACGGAAACTCCGGGGTTCCCGAAGGAACCCCGAGACAATCATAAGTCCTTTCTCTGCATAATCGTATATGGTAACAAATTCGGTATTTTCTGGTAACTTAGCACCTAACAGGCTGGATATTTGGTGCGGATGCACTTTCGGTACTTGGTGCTGCTGATGCCTTTGACATTGAAACAGCCATGGTTGAGTACCTGAAGGGGAAGGGGTATAAAATGAGTGCGCCGAAGGTGTGAGGAAGCGAGCAGGCTGACCGGGGTATTGCCTTTGTAGAATGCCGTGAACGCCCTCAGACAAGCGCAAACCAGGCTGGGCCGCAAATTGAGGGGAAGAGGGGCGTACTGGGGCTCCTGGACGCGCTTAAGGGTGCGTATTCCGAGCCACCCCAACAAGGACATCCACCTGCTGCTGCCCGACCACTGGAAGCGGGACATCCTCCCGACCCTCGACTCCCCGCCCCGCCCATAGCGTACAACGCACCCGAAGCCAAAATGCGCTATACGGCGTTCACCGGACGCTTACGAACAAAATGTCCTTCCTATGCCCCTGATAACAAAAAACAATCCCCCGCACGGGGCATGCCCGGCGGGGGATTCGACTATGGTACGGCTATGTGTTCAGGAATGCTTCCCTAGCACCTTCGCGGTATTCGGCAAGTTCTTCTGGTGACAGGTTTTTCTTCCGATTCGTTGGCAGTGGCGGCATGTCCGAAAACAACCTCTTTCCGTTTGCATACCCAATCTCGCGTAGAGTCTTTGCCTTCGCGCCACATCTACCGGTCGCCGGGTTCCATTGGTACCTTAAGGGATTCCTCTTCACCCAAGCTTCACATTTGTCCCGAGACCAACCCTCGGCTAAATCACCTAGGACTTTCCGAACACCACTTTCCGTCAGTTTTTGCATTTCTTTTAGCCTTTCTACGAAACCATGCCATATTGTACTATCTCTACTATATTAGTGGGACTGTTACACGACTCAGTTTCAACAGGAAACTTTTCGTGTCGCCATCCAATGTCATCATGTGTTCCTCATCCAACTATCGCAAGAACGGCCCAAAATAAAAAACCCGGTATTGGCTTTCTTTTGGAAAACCATACCGGGGAACTATAGTGTCCCTACATCAGTAGGTTGGATTCATTTGTCCCGACTTGCCGATCGACTCTTCAAGCGCATCGACTCACATAATTTATCACCACTACCCCCATCGTGTCAATCTTTTTTTGATCCCCTGTTAACGGTTGCGTATTCCAGTCGGAACGACCATCTAGTCCGAAGGAACTCGACCGCCTAATGTGAGGATACGCGGTTATCTGTGCCCGGAGTGGGCGACCGGGCGACTGTTTATCAAGAACTCGCCGCAACGCCATTGGGGATGTTTTCTTGCGCCCATTGATACCAGGAATTGAACATAGCTGCACCTATTTACACACGC
>CAIUWO010000612.1 GCA_903902895.1 Candidatus Hydrogenedentota bacterium
CCGTGCCCTCCGGCACAGCCCCGGCCGCGCAGGAAGGCCCTGCCATCTGTGCCGCCAGCAGGCTCGCAAATCCGTCTGGAAAGGTAGGGTCTTTCCCGAAATCCTGCTCGACCCAGATCACCCCGCCGGCCGCGCCGGCCGTGGGCATGGGCAACTGCTCAAAATCATTGGGCGACTTGCCGCCGCCCAACGTCGGGTGCACTTCGCCGCCCGGCAGGATCGTGTCCCGGTGCCGGTACAGCCGGACCGCCACGTCGCCCTCCTCCAGCCCGGTTCCCTCGCCCGTGAGGACAATCACGTTGCGTACCGCGCTCACAAAAATGCGCAGCGTCAGTTTCTTTGCGCCGTTCAGCGCCGTCAGGCAAATCTGGCGCGGCTGCTGGTCCACCGCAAGCTTTCCGCCGCCTTTCAGAAAGGCGAGTTGCAGAATCAGTTGTCCCGCCGGTTTGGGACAGGGGAAATCATGCGAATTATAGCCCGTGTAATACCCCGCCCCGTTAAGAATGGACTTGTCACCCGCCCGCGCCCTCTCCATGATCTGCTGCAGCGTCAGCACCGGCTCCGGCGGTTTTGGATTCCGCCGGTCCCAGATGTCGCTCTTGCCCACGCTCAGCGTCGGCGCATCGTCCGGCCCCCACAGGATCACCCCCAGGTCGTCATTGCACAGGCGGTACGCCCCCGGTTCCAGGCCGAGTGCCGACCCCGTTGATTCGGCGAAGACTGGTGACACTCCAATGCCGGCCACAAGGACGGTCAAGAAAAGGATGCACATCAGCGACAACATCTTGTTTGTGGTCATGGCGCTTCCCATCTGTAAACCTGAACAACTGACATGGGCCGAGGCCCGAAAAAGGGCCCCGCCCACCTAGACTATAGCGCCCGGGTCAGCCAGTCAAACATCTTCCAGAGCGACGTGGGGGACGATTCGGTCAGGAATTGGGTGCCTTTGGGCTGCAGTCGGACCGTGACCGTGGCTGTTTCTCCGGGCTTGAGGTCGATGCTGCCGTGGCGGCTGGTTCCGCCGATGGGCATCTCGAAGGCATCGTGGTTCACGGCGAATTGCTCGTGCCCCGGCGGCAATCCCGGAATCACAGCGCGGCCGGCCGCATCGGTGACGGCCGAGAAGGGGTTGGAACGCCGTGATGCCCAGGCTTCTTTCCGGGCCGCGTCATCCGTTCCGAGCATCTCCATCGAATCCATGGGGCTCGGGACAACGATGGTTGCAAAGCGCCTGAACCATTGAATGTTTGGCCAGAAACCCACAGTGGCCCCGTCAACGGGTTTACCATCGGGACCTTCAACACTGACCTCGGCGCGGGCGGTGCGCGTCATCGGGATTACAATGCCGGATTGCGAAGCGGAAAGGTCGACTGGAAGCGGGAAGACCGAATAGGATGCAGGGCCTTCGGGATGGTGGTCCGTCAGGCCCCCATCGCACCATGCCGCCACCTCGGCGCTTCCTTTGGGCACCGATTCGAAGACAAACACACCCTCCTCGTTGACCGTCGTGCCGGCGGTCCAACGGAGCTCGGAACTGTCCTGCTGCAACGGGTGAACCCACAATTCGGCCCGCCCATTCTTCACCGGCCTCGCGATGGTGTCGTCAAGACGGCCCTCCAAACGCATACCCGGCGCCAAAGGCAGGGAGAACTCGTGCACACCGTCCCTTTCGGCGGTGAACCCGAGCGCCTCGCTGAACAGCAGGGTTCCCTCCGGGCTGCGGTGGACCAGCCACAGGAAATGCGGTCCGGGCTGAACGGGCCGCCCGCTCGCCAGACCCTGTCTCGGCCCTCCGACAGGCACCCACACCTGCGGGCCACGGTCATCGATCAGCGCATGGATCGGCCAGGCGGGCTGGCCCTCCTTCTCCACATACCCGAACACCCGCACCGTCGCCCCCCGCAGCAGCACCACGGGTTTCGACGAGCCGTCCACGGAGACATCCTGCCGACTCTGCACGAACTGCCCGTGGGAAACGAGCACATCCACCTTGCCCGTCTCCATCCGCTCCAAAACGTATTTGGGGTACTGGATTCGCGCGACGCCCCGCACATCGGTGGGCGCTTTCTGGGCCTCGCCCTGCCAGCTATACCAGGAACCCGAATCGGCCCCCGTGGTGCGCAGTCCGTTGGCCTCCACTTCGGCACCCTCGACAGGCGCGCCCGATTCATCCACCACGGCAATGTCGAGCGGCGACAGCTCAGGCGATGCTGTCACCGCCGCGGACTTTTCAGCCGCCTCGCAGAGGCGCCCGGTGCCAAAAAGCGCGGCGGAAACGGTCAGGGCGGCAATGGCTCTCCACAGGACACGGCGCGCGGGCTTTCGGAAGCGCTCAAACGCGGCACGCCAACCCGTTTCACTTCCCAAGCACTCCCCGGACACCGTGATTGGTTTCATGGTTGCCTCTGTTCGCTTTTTTGGGACCCCTTTTGTTCTCGCTTCAACATAATAGGCAAACAGCTTGTGCCGTCTCAACAAGGCGCCCCGCGCGTTTCATTTTCCAGGGTTGTGCTGTTAGAATGCGCCTGTTTGGCACTTGTGCGAAACTGGAGGTGTCGGCATGGAAATGTCCTTTCAGTCCTGGCAGGAAATGAAGGCCGCGCTGCGCGACGTGCTGGAGGAGGAACTGGGCACGGGGCGCTGCAATATGGCGCGCAAATGGGACGGCGGAAAACTGATCCTGAAGCCCTGCGACGATTCCATGCAGCCCAGGGAAATTCCGATGGAGTTCTTCTTCAAGAAGATCACGTCCGTCCGGGAGAAACTGCGCGTGCTGGAGCAGAAGATCAACAATCACGACACGCTTTCCTACGAGGACAAGGCGGAGTTCCAAACGCTGATCACGCGCGCCTACGGGAGCCTGACCACCTTCAACATCATGTTCCGGGATGAGAAAGACCGCTTCTCAGGACAGAAGTCCGAAGAGTAGCGCCCACCCTTATGGCGGGCGCGTTGTGGATAAACGCCTTCGTCTCCGTCATGTCCGCGCAGGCGGGCGCCACGGGGGGGAAAGCCTTGGCACGACAGGCGAGAGCGCCTGTCCCACGTTTTTGGGCAATCCCGGGACACACAATCCCCGGGTCCATTGGAGGCGAACATGACGGTCAGGAAACAGCTGTTGGGTATGATTCTGGGCGCGGCGGTGCTGGTCTTGGGCGGCCTTGCCTCCCGGGCGTATGCGGCGGAGGCGCAAAACAACCCGGACCTGACACTATGGTACGATGCGCCGGCCACGGAGTGGACGCAGGCGCTGCCGTTGGGCAACGGCCGCCAGGGCGCGATGGTCTTTGGTGGGCCCGCCGAGGAGCATTTGCAGCTCAACGAGCACACGCTGTGGACCGGCGGACCCCATGACTACACGAACCCCGACGCGGCCAAATACCTGCCCGAGATGCGCAGGCTTATTCTGGCAGGCAAGGAGAACAAGGCCGAGAAACTGGGCGGCCAACACCTCATGAGCATTCCCGAGCGCCTGCAGTCCTATCAGCCGCTCGGCGACCTGCGCCTGGCCTTTCCCGGCCACGACACGCCGGAAAACTACCGCCGCGAACTGGACCTGTCGCGTGCCGTGGCCAAAGTGACCTATCGTGTCAACGGCGTTGGGTACACGCGCGAAATGTTTGCATCCTATCCGGACAACATTATCGTGGTGAGGCTCACGGCGGACCGTCCCGGCAGTCTCTCTTTCGACGTGCTGCTCAACAGCCCCCAGGCAAACACGCAGACCCATCCCGACGGGGATGCGGGCCTGCTCATGACCGGACAACTCGGGCCGTCCGGCGGCGACAAGAAGGGTAATGCCGCATGGGACAGGGAGGGTCTGCGCTTTGCATCGGCCCTGCGCGCGCTGGCCGACGGTGGAAAGGTGGCGCCGAAGGATGACCGGCTGGAAATACGCGACGCCAACACGGTGACGCTGCTGCTCACCAGCGCCACCAGCTACATCAATTACCAGGACGTCTCGGGCAACCCGGTCGAAAAGGTGCATGCGGGAATCACCGCCGCCGCCGCCAAACCCTGCGATGCGCTGCTTAAGGACCATCTGGACGACTACACGGCCCTGTTCAACCGCGTTGCGCTGGACGTGGGCAGCACCGTCCCCTCCGAGGTCCCGACGGACCAGCGCCTCAAGAATGTCAGCATGGACAAAGACCCCCAGCTGGCGGCGCTCTATTTTCAGTTCGGGCGCTACCTGCTCATTTCCTGCTCCCGCCCCGGCGGCCAACCGGCCAACCTCCAGGGGATTTGGAACGACAAGCTCGACCCGTCGTGGGGCAGCAAGTACACCACCAACATCAACACGGAAATGAACTACTGGCCCACGGAAACAACCAACCTTTCCGAATGCCACGAGCCGCTCTTCCGCCTGCTGGAGGACCTCCATGTCACGGGCGCGCGCACGGCGCAGGTGAACTACAACTGCCGTGGCTGGGTGCTGCACCACAACACCGACCTCTGGCGCGCCGCCGCGCCGGTGGACGGCGCCTGGGGCATCTGGCCCATGGGCGCCGCGTGGCTGTCGCAGGACCTGTGGGAGCACTACGCCTTCACGGGCGACGTGGAATTCCTGCGCCAGCGCGGCTATCCGATCATGAAGGACGCGGCACTGTTCATCCTTGACTTCCTCGTGCCCGCGCCCCCAGACTCGCGCTTTGCGGGCAGACTGATCACCGTGCCCTCCCACTCGCCCGAAAACAAGTACCGCAAGACGGGGCGCGAGACGGCGGTGCAGACCTATTCGGCCACGATGGACACCATGATCATCACCGACCTCTTCACCAACTGCATCGAGGCGTCGGAGAAACTGGGCGTCGATGAGGCGTTCCGCGGCACGCTGCGCGAGACCCTGTCCAAACTGGTGCCCCTGCAAATCGCCAAGGACGGCCGCCTCCAGGAATGGGTGGAGGACTACAAGGAGCCGGAACCGGGCCACCGGCACATGTCGCACATGCTCGGCGTGTATCCCGGGCGCTCCATCACACCGGAAGAAACGCCGGACCTCGCCCGCGCCGCGCGCAAGTCGCTCGACACCCGGCTGGAAAACGGCGGCGGCGGCACCGGCTGGAGCCGGGCATGGCTCGTGGGACTCTTCGCGCGCCTTGAGGACGGAGACGCGGCCCTGAAGAATCTTGGCACCCTGTTTGAACGCTCCACGCTGCCCAACCTCTTCGACAACCATCCGCCCTTCCAGATCGACGGCAACTTCGGCGCAACGGCCGGCATCGCCGAAATGCTGCTGCAAAGCCAAAACGGCGAGCTCCATCTGCTGCCCGCGCTGCCCAAGGCATGGCCCGCAGGCAGCGTGCGCGGGCTCTGCGCCCGCGGCGGCTTCGAGGTCGACATCGCATGGCAGGACGGCAAGCTAGCCAGTGCGACAGTCCGTTCCAAGAACGGCGGGAGTTGCAAGGTCCGGTACGGGGACAAGACGGTGGAGATTACTGTGAAGGCCAAGGGCCAGAAGACGATGGATGGTGCGCTGGAAACAAGATAGCGCACTGTGCCCTTCCCCCAAATCCCCCTTCGAAGACACGGGAGACAAAAGTCGCCGGGGAAGAACATATCTCGCCAAGACCAGACCACACGGCTGCCCCGTTCCCCCTTCGAAGGGGGCGGCCGCGAAGCGGCGGGGGATGTGAGGCTTGCGCGACACCGCGGGACAAACATCCCCCGCCCCACCTGCGGTGGGCCTGCCCTCTTCAAAGGGGGATTGAACACGCTTCGTTCGCCGGGATGATGCTACGCGCGTTTATCCTTTTCCCACCAGCCGTTTCCCCAGCAGCCGCGCTTTTCTCTTCTGCCGCTCGCTCAGCTTCTGGTGCTCCTTCATGGCCGACAACCCCATGAACAGCACGCCGACGGTCCTGGCCCCGAGCAGGTCAGCCGCCGTCTTGAGCAGGCCGCTCATGCGCGTGCGCAGCCGGGCCAGAATGGCCGGTGCCGCGCTTGAACAAACAACGACGGCGCGCTTGTCGCGGCGCGTGTCGCGCGTCTTCGGGCCTGCCTGACCCCAGGGCCAGTAAGCGAAACAGACCAGCCGTTCCATGAACCGCTTCATAATAGCCGTGACGGTCCAGAAGTTCATGGACGAGGCGAGAATGATGGCGTCCGACCGCTCCAACTCGTCGAGCAGGGCGGCCATTTCGTCATGCTGCGGACATTCGCCCCGCCGTTCGCCCGGCTTCTGGGTGCAGGCGCGGCAGTTGGTGCAAAACTCAATGCTCTTGTCCACCAGGTATATCTTGCCGACCTCGGCGCCCTCCTCCCGCGCCGAGGCGAGAATCTCATCCACCGCCGAATCGATCATGCCGCCTTTGCGGTAGGTGCCCACAAGGGCCGTCACTTTGATTGGGTCGTTCATAAAGCCTCCTGCATTTGTCACGCAAGAAGTTAGCATAGATCGTCATTGCGGGCGAAGCGAAGCAATCTCTTGAAACCATAGCGTTGGGCGGGAAGGAGATTGCCGCGTCGGCCTTTGGCCTCCTCGCAATGACTCTGGCGGGGAGCGTTGCGAACTACTCCTCGCCCGCGGCGCGCTTGGCCTTTCGCGCTTCCCCGCGTCCGGGTTTCGGCCCGCCGGCGGCGCCCTCCTCCGAAAGCACGGGCGCCGGCAGTTTGTCGAGCAGCGCCTTGAACTGCTCCTTGACGGCGAGCACTTCCGGGCTTTCCTCCCTGGTCACCTCGCGGTAACCGACACCGTTGCGGCTGTCGCCGCAGTCGTAGAGCCGGCCGTAATGGAGCGGCGTGTTGTCCTCCAACAGCCAGCGCTTCGTGCGCAGGATGCGCGCGTCGCCCAGGAAGCTGTGAATCCACTCGCGCGTCGTCTCGCTCTTGCCGAGCAGGAACGGTGCCAGCGATTTGCCGTCAATCACGCGGTGCTCCGGCAGCTTCACGCCGGCCAGGTCCATCATCGTCGGCAGCACGTCGGAAAGGTCAGTCAGTTCCATGGTCGCCCCGCGTTGCTTCACGATGCCCGGGCCGTTGATGATCATCGGCACGCGCGCGCCCAGTTCGGTGGGCTGGGCCTTGCCCTCGCCGCCGGTGCCGTTATCGCCCGCGAAGAAGACCACCGTGTTCTCGCGCAAACCCAGTTCGTCGAGCGCCGTTGTCAGTTTTCCGACCAGTTTGTCGGCGTATTCAATGCAGCCCTTGAAGTTTTCGGGACCGTGTTTGTGCCGGTCCATGCCGGGCTTCAGCGTGTCCGGCGTGGGCAGGTGCGGCGCGTGTGTCAGACACATGGTGTAGTAGACGCAGAACGGCTTCTCTTTGTTTCTTTTCATGAAGTCCACCACAAAATCGTGGTGCAGGTCCGGGCCGTAGTCGTCAGGCTTGGTGGGCACGTATTCGCCGTTCTTGACAACGCAGGGGTTCCAGTAGCGCGCGGGCTTGTCCTTGCCGTTGCCCTCCCAGCCGCCGGTGTGCGTCACGCCCTTCGGCAGGTCGGCCTTGTAGGCCCACATGCAGTACTCGTCAAAGTCGCACTCGCGAATCATGCCGGGCTGGCGGCCCGACAACTGCCACTTGCCCGACAGGGCCGTGGCATAGCCCGCCCGCTTGAGCAGATTCGCGAAAGTGACATGGCTCTTCGCGATGTCCTCCGCGGGGGCGTCGGGCGCCGGCCCGCCCCGCCGGTTTGCAAAGTTGAGCACGCCGTTGTGGCAGCCGTACTGGCCCGTCATAAGCATGACGCGCGTCGGGTGGCAGAGCGGCGCGGCATAGCCGGTTTCAAACTTCACGCCTGTCTCGGCCAGTTTGTCCAGGTTCGGCGTGCGGTGCACGGCATTGCCGTAGCACGACAGTTCCTTCGCGCCCATGTCGTCCGCAAGGAGGACAATGAAGTTGGGGCGTTGGGCGGGGCTTGCCGCCCCGGCGGCCCGGACACCCGGTGACATCGTCATCCCGAAAGCGCCCGCCATGGCGCCCGCCATAAACTCCCGGCGATTGAGCTCTTTCATTGCCATTGCTCCTCATTGCAGACAGGGTTTTGCCCCGCAGTCCGTGTATAACCATTCCATGCCGGACCGTTCCCCCGCATGGGCGTTTGGCCCGTGAGTCGTCCCGGCGACATTATGACTCCCCTTTTTCTTCCGCCGCGCGGAACGCCGCCGCGCGGTCAAAGATTTCCTGGCGTGCAATGCCCGCCGCCTCGTACAGCGCGAAGATGTTCTCGTCCGGCGTCTCGGGCGGGATCGTGTGCGATGCGGCGAGGATGTAGCCGCCGCCGCCCGCCGTCATCCCCCCTATCAACCGCTCGGTGGCGCGGCGCACGTCGTCCGCCGACCCGTTGGGCAGCACGCCCTGCGTGTCCACGCCGCCCATGAAGCTGAGCCGCGTGCCGAATTCGCGCTTGAGGTCGAGCGGGTCCATGCCGGGGCAGTTGCACTGGACCGGGTTGAGGATGGTGATGCCGATTTCGATGAGGTCGGGGATGATGTCGCGCAGTGCGCCGCAGCAGTGGTAGGCCACGGGCAGACCGCGCCGCAGGCCGACGTCGACGATGCGCGCCAGGTGGGGCTTGACCAGTTCGCGCCAGAGGGCGGGACTCATCATGAGGGCCTGCTGGCCCGCCACGTCGTCGCCCGTCCACAGCCAGTCCACATCGAAACGCTCGCAGGCGGCCACGGACAGCATGACGGAGAAGTCGGCGCAGCGGGCGAACATGGTGTCCGCCACCTCGCGGTTCAGGGCCATGTCGAGCATGGCATCCTCCATGCCGCGCAGCCGCCAGTACATCTCGAACACGCAGGGCGACACGTCGACGCCGATGAAATCATCGCCGCGGTTCTCCAGCACGGGCAGCATGCGCTCCATCAGGAACTCCATGCGCTCCGCCGGAAAACGGTAGCGCAGCACCTCCTCCGGCGGCAGGCCCGCGAGGGGAAACCCCTCTATCTGGTTGAACGCGTCCCGCTTGACCCAGTGCACGCCCCATTCGTCCGTATGGCTGTCGCCCTCGTTTTCGTGAACGATGCCCTCCATGGCGTAGTTGTTGTTCACCCAGGTCTGCTGGATGTCGTTGCCCATGGCCCCGGCCACGCGGCCCACGGGGATTTCCAGCAGGCCCGCCAATCGCTGCGCCGTGGAGGGGTGAAACCACATGAACACGGGTGCGCGGTCCGCGGGTTCGCGACGCAACGCCGCCAGGGCTCTTTCGCGTGAGGTCATGTCACGGTCTTCCTGTCTGTTTTCTGAATCTGGGATTGGATTCGCATCGTCGGTATACTACACCAAGTTTGTATTTTGGCGTATGGGACCTATGGGACGCACGGGACGCATGTGATGGACGCTTTGGCCACGCTCATCTTGGGAATCTACCTGACCACCTTCACTGTTGGGGCGCTGCTGCCAAAACTGCCGGGCAGACGCCGGCGAGAGCTGCTCGCGCTGTCGTGCCTGCCCACGGGGCTTGTCGCGCTGTATTATCTGCGCCTTGTGGACAGCGTGCCGCTCTATTACAGCCTGCGCTCCCTTCCATACATGGAGGTGTCCAGCGGCATGCTGGGGCTGGGTGCCGGCATTGTCGCGCGGGAAATGCACGCGCGCAACATGCGGCTGGCTGTGGCCGTGCTGGTTCCGGCCATGGCGGTGGTGGCCCTGCTGCCCTATGTGAAGAACGTCTTTGCACCCCTTGACACGGCCCCGATCATGGAACGTTGGGACGGGCAGTACTGCCTGCAAAGCACGGGCCGCACCTGCGGTCCGGCCTGTCTGGCAACCTTTCTGAGCCTTGCCGGAAAGAAAGAGACCGAACGCGACGTTGCCCGGAACAGCCTGACCACCGCCAGCGGCACGGAAGTGTGGTATCTGGCCCGGTATGCCCGGGAAAAAGGGCTGGCGGCCGTGTTCGAACAGGTGGCACTGGAGGGGTTGAAGGGAAAACGCGGCATTATCGGGGTGAAACTGGGCGGCAGTGTGGCGGGTCATTTCCTGGCCCTGCTGGGTTGCGACGGCAAGACGGTGGAGTACGTGGACCCCATGCACGGCCACAAGACGACGGATATGGGAACGTTTCGCAATGCCTATGAATACACGGGGTTCCTGATGTCGTTGAAATAGCCGCCGTGCGCGCACTGCGGCGCAGGCAATCTGTATAATCGCGCCAATGTGATACTGGGTTCTCAACGCGGGCAAGCGCCGCGAACAGGAGTGTGTGATGGTCAGGACAGTCTTTGGCATGCTGGTGACGGGGATGGTGGCAGTGCTGGCGGTGGCGGCATCCGCCCAGGAAAACTGGCCGCAGTGGCGCGGTCCGGACCAGAACGACATTGCGGCGACGGCCGACCCGCCCGTGACCTGGAGCGAGACGGAGAACATCGTCTGGAAAACCGCGCTGCCTTCCTGGAGCGGCGGTTCGCCCATCGTCTGGGGCGACAAGGTGTATCTGATGTCGCCGTCCAAGCCGGGGGACTCGAAGGAGGAACAGAGCACCGGTGGGCCGAAGCTGCTGCTGCTGTGCATCGCCAAGGCCGACGGAAAGATCCTCTGGGAGCACGAAGTGGCCGAGGGCAACAAACTCGGCAACAAGCAAAACAGCACCTCACCCACGCCGGTGACCGACGGGGCCCATCTGTGGGCAATCACCGGCTCGGGCATCCTGACAGCGATGGACATGGACGGCAAGGAACTGTGGAAGAAGGATGTCCAGGCGCTGTACGGGAAGTTCGGCATGCAGTTCGGCTACGCCTCCTCCCCTGTCCTGTACGGAGGAAGTGTCATTCTCTCGGTGCAGCACGGATGGAGCACCGATGACCCCAGCTACATGGTGGCCTTTGACAGCCTGACCGGCGAGGTGCGCTGGCGCGTGGAGCGACCCACCACGGCCGTGCTCGAAGGGCCCGACGCCTACAACACGCCGACGCTGCTGCAGGTCAACGGCAAGACGCAGATTATCCTGTCCGGCGGCGACTGCGTCACCGGCCACGACGCGGACACGGGCCGCGAAATCTGGCGCGCCTGGGGACTCAACCCCAAGCACGGCCAGTACAACCGGATCATCCCAACCGTGGCGGTCGGCGGCGGCATGGTGTTTGCGGCATCGCGGGTGAAACCGCTGATCGCCGTGCGCGCCGACGGCGAAGGCGATGTCACCGAGACCCATACGGCGTGGAAATGGGACAAGGTCGGCGCGCCCGACGTGCCCACGCCCATCTGCGACGGCAAACACCTCTACATGGTGGATGACGGCACCCGGGTCACCTGCGTGGACATCAAGACGGGCCAGCCGCTCTGGGGGCCGGAGCGGGCGGGCGAGGGCATCGTGAGCGCCTCGCCGCTGCTGGCGGCCGGGCGCATTTATTTCACCAACGAGGAGGCGGTTACCTTCGTGGTTTCGGCGGGGCCGGAGTTCAAGCTGCTGGCCACCAACAAACTGGACCCGGACAAGACGCTTTCCTCCTTCGCCGTCTCCAACAACCAGCTTTTCCTCCGCACCGCGACACATCTGTACTGCATCGGGAAAAAATAGCGAAGGCCCCGGGTCCCCCCGGTCCCTCGTTGTCGATTGTCAACTGTCCATTGGGTGGGTCTTATGCTTGCATTTGGCATTTTGGTGGGCACGAGCGTC